>JAZLEQ010000012.1:0-16471 GCA_045615365.1 Alphaproteobacteria bacterium | reverse complement strand
AAAGCCTTATTTTTCAATGGTTGCGGGGGCAGGATTTGAACCTACGACCTTCAGGTTATGAGCCTGACGAGCTACCGGGCTGCTCCACCCCGCGATAAGATGAGGAATTATTAACCTTTTTTCGTTAGCTTGTCAATACTTTATTTTATAGTTTTATTCGTTTTTTTCTAAATAATAAAAATATTTAATCGTTCTTAAAAAAACAAACTTATTATTAAGGCAAATAAGAATACCGCTATAACTAACCATTTCCACCAATTCATATGTTTTGTCTTTCAAATATATTAAATCACAAAACTTTTATATTTCCGGCAGCTATTCTTCCGCGGTCATTATAAACCTCATAACCGACTCTCTGACCGTTTTCCAATCTTTTAATTCCGATTTTTTCTAATTGAGTGATGTGTAAAAAAACATCTTTATTGTCAATTTCCGATTCAATGAACCCATACCCTTTTTTGTAATTAAACCATTTTATTGTTCCAGTTAACATTAATAGAATCTCCTTTTAAGTTATTTAAGTAAGGAGAGTATATGATAAGTTGTAATATTTTAATATACACTATTTTTAGGTGTTGTGTTCGTGTTTTTCTTACACATTAGGAGGTTGTTAGCAACTTTTAATAAATTCATAAAAGTTTTCGCATTATCAAAAGCAGTTGCGTTTTTTGAATATTGCAACAAGATAAGACAGTCTTAATGATTTTATTTAACATTTTTTGTTGTCTTTATCCAGCAATTTATCCAAACGCTCCAACTCGTCGATATATCCTTTTATCAAGCTGAGACCTTTGTTCCAAAAGGTCGGACTTTGTGCATTTAAGCCGAACGGCTTTAATATTTCATCATAACGTTTTACACCGGTTAATGATAGCATGTTTAAATATTTATCGGCGAAGTCTTTAACTTTTCCCTCTTCATGGACCTGATAAAGTGAATTCACCAAACAATCGGCAAAAGAATATGCATAAACATAAAATGGTTTCCAAAAGAAGTGTCCTACTTGTGCCCAGTTGTTTTCGGTTACTTCGTCAATATTAACATATTTTCCCAAAGAAGCCTTCATTTCTTCTTTCCATATTTCGGCAATACGTTTTTGCGATACTTCTCCCTTACGTCTTTCATCGTGAACTCTGGTTTCAAAACAATGAAAAGCAATTTGGCGAATTGCCGTATTAATCATATCATTTACCTTTCCGGCAATAAGACATAATTTTTCTTTGTTTGTTTTAGCATTTTTCAGCAGTGATTGAAAAGTGAGCATTTCGGCGAAAACCGAAGCCACTTCTGCCAAGGTGAGCGGGGTGGCATCGTTCAAATCTCCTTGTTTCGAACTAAGTCTCATGTGGCAACCGTGTCCCAGTTCATGAGCCAAGGTCAAAACATCGTTTTGCCTTCCGGTGAAGTTAAGGAATAAATAAGGGTGATATTCATCAGGCAGAGGCATCGCAAATGCTCCGCTTCTTTTGCCGTCGCGAGGCGGAACGTCAATCCAAGAATTTTCTTTGTTAAAAAAGTCTTTTGCCAAATCATAAAGTTTGGGTGAAAATTCTTTATATGCCCTCAAAACCAGTTCAACTGCTTCATCCCAAGAATATTTGTGATCATTTTCAAAAGGAAGAGGTGCGTTTCTGTCCCAATATTCAAGTTTTTTTACTTTTAGCCATTTTGCTTTAAGTTTATAAAATCTATGAGCAATATCTGCATAATTTTCTCTTACTGTTTTGGTTAGGGCTTCAACAGCTTTATCATCAACTCTGTTGGTCAAATTTTGAGCTGAAACCGGTTTTTTGAAACCTCTTTTAATATCTTCAGTAGCTTTATCTTTTACCACCATATTATAGTTTAAAGTCCATAGCGGTGCATTTTCGGTGCAGACGCGGGCAATTTCTTTTCCTGCTTTTGCTCTGACATTTGCGTCCTTGTCTAAGGTGAGTTTTGAAGCTTCTGCATCGTTATATTCTTTGCCGTCAATTACAAATTTTAATCGGGCGGAAGTTTCTTCATAGAGTCTTTCCCAACCTTCTCCCGAGGTAACTGATTTCTCGTGCAATATTTCTTCAACTTCTTCGCTCAGTTCAAAATCTTTAAACATTCTGATTCGTTTGATCCATGGTGTATAATATGCAGCGTTTTCGTTTTTGAGCCATTCTTCAATTTTTTGATCAGATAGTTTATTAATTTCCAAAGGCAAAAATATGGTTGGCTTGCTGTAATCATTTAATTTTTCGGAGGCATTTTGGTAAAATGTCATGGCTTGAGGGTTTTTCATTTGCGTAATCATATTAAGATATGCAAACACTGCAATTTTATTTCCCAAGACAGAACGTTTTTCGCATTCTTTTGCCATTTCAAAAAAATCAGCACCTGTTAAGTCAGCAATTTTGCCTTTATATTTTTTAGCAAAAGCCAAGGCCGACTTACGATATTTTTCCATGTCTTTTTCAAAAGACGGGTCATCGATGCCGGAGTATAAATCGGTTAAATCCCAAGCCGGTAAATTATTATTCCGGCAAGGTTGTTTTGATGTTGATTTGCTCATTTTCAAGCTCCTTATTTAATTCTTTTAATTTAATCATCTCTTGAACAGTTTGTGGAAATTCGGCCAAATATTCTTTGTGTTCCTTTTCATCAATATAGGGATTTACATTAATTTCCGGCTCAAAAATATAGTTACTCCAAGGGTATGGTTGTTTTTTATTGCTCCAGTCAACCAAACCCTTGCCGATAATTTTGATATCACAAAGAGTATTTTCCGATATTGCTCCGATACTACACCAAAAAGCTTTGTCACACTCAAATAAATTATCAATCATTTTTTGAGTGCAGGCAACAAAACCACGTCCTTTTGCATCTTGTTTAGGAGCAATTAATATCACTGCAAACAGCAACACAAAACACGTTAAAAATATTCCGATTAGTCCGCCAAACCAATAGTTTTTAATGAGTTTCATTTTTTTACACGTTTTGTTGTTTTCTTTTTTTTACCAATTCTTCCAATAGTGCTAATTCTTCCAAAGTGTTTGCCGCGGAAGCTTCTTCGACCGGACATTCAACGGCCGAACATTTTAATCCCATTCGCAAAGCAATTTCTATGGCATCTGTCAGATAATATTCTTGAGCGGCATTTTCATTACTTATGGCACCGAGTATTGAAAAAAGTTTCTCACCATCAAAACACATAATTCCCGAATTACAAAAATCAATGGCTTTTTCTTCATCGGTTGCATCCTTAAATTCTACAATTCGTTTAAGATTATCATCTTCCATAATCAAACGACCATATCTCGCCGGATCCTTCGGGCGAAAACCCATACATACAACAGAAAAACCTTCCGCGCGTTTTTTCAGTAATTTTTTTATACTGTCTTTTGTATATAAAGGTTGATCGCCGAAAATAACCAATACATCTCCGCAGAAACCTCTGAATTCATCTCTTGCCGACAAAACTGCATGACCGGTTCCCAATTGTTTTTCTTGAACGCATGTCGGATAAGGAGCTACTTCTCTTTTGACAGCTTCTCCGTCAGGAGCAATAACCGTTACAATTTTTTTGATTTTTAATTCTTCTAAGGTGTCAATAATATGACGAATCATAGCTTTACCATCAACAGGCATTAACACTTTGGGTAAGTCTGATTTCATTCGAGTTCCTTTCCCTGCACCCAAAATTATGGCTCCGATATTTTTGTTGTTCATTTAACCATCTCCTTTATAACTTTTTAACAACTTTAATATATTATTAGATACATGATGTAATAGATAGCAAAGAGTGTCAAGCGATGAGAAGCATTTTTTTCATAATCTGTATAAGTTTTTTCATGATTAATGATGTTTGTGCCCGCGTTACGTCGGTCAGTGGTTTCCAAAGTATGGAAAGCATAAAAAGAAAATATGGAAATAATAAACCAAAGGAAGACTTCACAATCAAAAAAATGTCTTATGATGAGTTGAAAGAGCTTCTTAAAAACAGCATCAAAAAGGGGCAATACGCTAATCCGAACTATTTAAATCAAAGTGTCGGGTATTTTCCCAGTGAAATGTCTTTTCGCGTAAAAGAAGAAGAAAATAAAGGTTTCTTTCAAAAAGTTTATGAACAGGCAATGCGACGTATCAACCAACCCGCAGAAGAAAAAAGAGACGATGTTAACGAGTATGTTTTTCCCGAAACGGAAACAGAAAAAAATATTGAACAACAAAAAAACAACTGGGTGGAAACGGAATTTCCCACAATCGCCATAAACTTACCGCCTGACGGCAGTGTTTTTGATGTTCCGGCCGTAGAGCATATTCCGTATTTTATGAATTCCATAGAAGTCTTGCCTTCAGGCTTGGTTAAATTTGAGGAAACAGTTGTTGTGATTGCTAATGGAGTTAAATTGCAAAAAGGTCTTACTAAAATTTTGCCTAAGCAAATTTTTAATTCTGAATTAAAATCTCAAAAATTAAATTATACGATATTGGGTGTAACAATTAACGGTAACCCCATCGACTATCACATAAGTTCCAATCAAAAATCAATTTTATTGGTTCCCGAAAAAGATTATTATTTAAATCCCGGAGTATATACCTATAAATTTGAATATTTAGTTGATAACCTACTTTGGGAATATGATGACTTTTATCGCTTTTATTGGGATGTCGGAGGTAATGGTTGGAATCTGATTGTTGACCGTTTGGGAGCAAGTTTGTATTTACCTGAAAAGGATGCACAATTAGGTAATGATGTTTTAATCGGCTCTCCGAATCGTTTATTGGAAAACGCTGTTGATATATTTCAAAACGGACCATGGGCTACGGGTTATATTTCCAGAGTTCCTTTATTTATTGGGGAGGGAATGCATATAATCTCCGATATAAAAAAATCTGCTTTGCTTCCGCCTTCAATATGGCAACAAATAATCCGTTTTTTATATGGTTGGAGTGATGTTTGTTTTGCGGTTTTAGGATTTATTGCAATATTTTCTTCTCTTTTCATTTCTTGGATTTATATTAAAAAATCAAAGAGTAAGCTTAAGATACATCTCAATAAATCTCCGGTTGTGATGCGTTATTTGCTTACAAATAAATTTGATAAAAAATCTGTTTGCGGATTTCTGCTTGATTTATGTCGTCGGAACATTGTTGATATTCAACAAAACAATGATAATTTGGTGTTAATCAAGAAAACCGACAAGGTAAGCTCTCTGAAAAATTATGAGATAAGAGCTTTGAAAAAGCTGTTTCCGGTTCATGAAACCATATATAATTTGAATAAGAATAATATGTTGCCGTTTAGGCGATTCGTCGATATTCTGCAAAAAGGAGCAAAAAGGCAAAAGTTTTTGTTTCATTTACGCTTAAATTTATTATATGTGTTTATGAGCATTGTTATGCTGTTGTTAACCGAGTTGTTTATCTGTTCGTATAAGGTTTCTGCTTTATATGTTTTCACTGTATTAACAACAACTTCATTCATATGCTTTTGTATGCTTTATTTAAGCACCTTAAAATTTCACAAATGGCTTAAAATATTGTTGATGTTTTTTGCTGTTGGTATAAGTTTAATTTCACTTGTTATCTTTTCGGCAGTTGTTCATCCGCTCGCAGCATTGTTTTTAGTGTTGTCTATTATCATAATGGTTGTGTTTTTCAATATATATTCCGGCCCGAACGGACTTGTTCGCCAATATGTTGAAGAGGCTGCTTCTTTTAAGGAATTTCTTATCAGACACCATGAGAATATTGTCATCGGCAAAGATTTTCAAAAATATCAACCTTTAATCTTTGCACTAGACTTAGAAGGAGAGTTTGCAGATGCTCCGACAAGAGATTATAATAAATTATCGCTTATTGAACGTATTATAAAACTTTTTTAATAGGTGGTTTTTTGAGCTATTTCGTTTGCGGTTTCCATGGCGGTGGTTTTATCACCGCTTTCGCCGACGTATGACAGTTGATATGTATCAACTATGAAACCGAAAGGATTAAGCAGATAATTATTTTGCTTCCATTCTTCCTCGGCTGTTTTAGCTTTTTTGTTGTCTGATATATACCTTACACGCATATAGGCATTCCAAGTTTCTTTTTTGTTTTCAGGTAAGTATTGATTTGAGGTTGTTGAAACAAATTCTGCTTTCCATAGATTTTGAACAATTCTTTTTATTGATTTAATTTCAATCAGTCTGACAAGATCTTGTTTTATTAAGGATGTTATTTTATCGTTTGTCATTGCTGATTTGAAGCTGCCAAAATTTTTGCGTCCGGAATAATGATAAAATTTTGTATTTGTTTCCCAACGGTCAAACAATTCAGAACTGGAAAAGTAGATTTCATGTCTTAACCTTATATATTCTTCAATAAGTTTTTCGGTCAATAACTCTTTTGATTTAACATTCAGAATTTGCGGATTTAATGTTTCAAGCTCTGTAGAATATGCGTTTTCTGTCAAAAGTCGTGGTTGAGATCTGCGAGAAGGTATCAGTAAAAACAGCGATGCGGCCATCATTATTGTAAAGCTTAAGCTCAATGAGGCAAGTATTACCAAGAAACGCGAAGTCCATAAATAGCGCCTTTCGGGAAATGCCTCTGTACATACCTCCTTTGGATATACTCCCAGTTTATCCGGTGATTTTTTTTCTTTATATCGGAATATGACTGACAAAAGATTCATCAAATAAACTTTCGGGTGTTTTTAATATTCTTGCTGTTGCAGTCTGGCTTTTTTTGCCATGTTTAAGTAACTTTGCACCGATGTCGGAGTTCCTGCATAAGATAATACATAATTTGTGACAAGAAAACCGAACGGATTCTTTTCTCTCAGACTTCGATTCTCGTAAGGAATTGGAAGCATTGTAGCTCTGACATAAGCTCGCCAAATATTAATTTTTGGGGTTGGATTTTCGGGGTAATAATCCAAAGTGAAAAATTGTGTTTGCCAAAAACCTCGGGAAAGCGGCTTTATCCACTCGATTTCAACAATTCTTTTTATGTTATTATATCTGTATAACGCTAGGTTTTTTTCAACTTCCGTAGAAACGAAAGCACCATATAGTTTTCTTTCGGTGGTCCAATAAAGTCTGGAATTCCTTCCCCATCTTTCATTCATTTCATCATAATCTGAAGTTATAATGTGACGCATTAACACATATTCTTCGATAAACGATTCTGTAAGTAAATCAACTGCAGCCACGGGTTTTTCATGTGGTTCCTGCAGATTAAGTTGGTTGAATGTTTGTGATTGTCTGTATAGCAGAGGACGTGCATTTTTTTGAGGTAGTATCAGATATATGGTTGAGGCAAGTGATATGTTAAAGCAAATGCTTAAAGCAGCTAAAATAACCAACAACCTGGAACTCCATAAATATCGTCTTTCAGGCATGGCCTTTGTGTGGATTGCCTCAGGATAAAGACCTAATTTATCAGGACTTTTTTTCTCTTTATATTTAAAAATGGTATTAAATAATTCAAACATATGACCTCGGCCTCAAAACATCGATGCTCTCATTATATATCATAAAAATATCTTTTTCATTAATTTTATGCAAGGGTGTTGAATAAAAGCAAATAAATACTGTAAATATTAAAAATATTGTTATAAAGTTAGCTTGTGTCGTAGTTTTTTTTAAGGTAAAAATCATGAATAAAAAAATAGTTTTATTTGGTTTGTTCGCAATTTTCTTGGCTTCGTGCTCATCGCAAATGGTTGATATTCCTGCGCCGAAATCATACACCGAATGGGACAGGGTAATCCGTATCGATACCGATATGCAAACCATGTATGCCAATAGTCCTACGAAAATCCAAAAACCCATAGATTTATACATGGCTTTTGCTTTGGCCTTAAAATACAATTACACACGTCGTCTTGTCAGCTATCAACAAAGCATGATTGAAGTAGGACTCAATCCGGAAAACAGACTCCCTGAAATATTCTCTTCGGCAGGCTATGTAAACAACCCTGCGTCAGGAGAAATGGACAGCGAGCTAAAACTTGCATGGAATTTGCTTGATGTAAGCACGGTATATTATCAAACCAAAGATGACTGGTTCCAAACTAGTGTGGCTTACGAACAAAGTCGCAAAGTGATACATAACCTCATGCAGGAAACTCGCGATTTATATTGGAAAGCTTTAGCCGCTCAACGCTACATTCCCTTGATAAACGACATGATTGAATATATGACCTTGGATATAGACGAATTGCAAAGTAAAACGGTTGAATATGCTAAAAGCGGTGATAGTTTAAGCCTTCAGGAACTTGAACGCAAACGCAAATTTATGCAGGCAACTAAAGAATTGTCATCAATCAAAAGAGAGCTCGAAACTTCGCAAGTTAAACTGGCATCTTTAATGGGTTTTCATCCGTCAACGGAGTTTACTCTTGTAGGTAAGGAAAATGGTAATTTTGACCTGCCCGAAATAAAAAGTTCATTAAGGGAAATGGAATGGTTGGCTTTAAGCAACAGACCTGAGTTAAAAGTTCGCGATTTGGTTACAAATATTGATGAGGTGATAACATCTTTTCGCATAATGCGCGATCCCGGAAGCGAAAAATATAAAAACGACACAAACTTCTACAATCGCTCATGGTCTAAAAAAGCTAAAGAGTTGGGAATGCAGGTTTTTGAAGATGTGAAAGATCCCAAATATTTCGAAGCGGAAGCGTTGCGTCGTCAGCGCATGACAAACCTCGTTCTTACACAAGTTTATGTAGCTTGGGCTCGCTATATGTCGGCAATCGAAGATTATCAAATTGCGGCAGAATTAGCAAAAGCATCGGAAGACATTGCTGAAGACATAGCTGCATCGGAAGGCGCTCGTTCGGCAGAATCTCAAATTGAAGCGGCACAAGCAATTGAAGATGAAACAAAAGCAATGTTGGCATATGTAAAGCTTCAAGATGCCCTTGGTAGTCTATATTCAACTTTGGGTATGGACGCAATTCCATACTACATGCTTAATGAAAAACCTTCAAAGATAGCAGTGTATTTGAGAGGGGTTTTGGAAAAATGGCGCGAAGGCGATTTCTTGCCCGATAATCGTCCGTATTTATTGGAAGTTCCCACTAAGCGTCCTCCTGTAAATATTTCGTCAGAAAAATTGTTTCCGGATATTGAATTGGAAAGCGGTCAAAAGTTTTCTGTAAGGATACCATATAGTGTCACTGATGAAATAGGTTTCAGCGAAGATGTTTCATACAAAGCCGGCACAATAGATGATAAACCTTTGCCGGAATGGGTTATGTTTGATGAAACAACTCGTTCATTGACCGGAGTAGCTATGCCGGGAAGTGTGGGAGATCATCATTTCAAAATATATATCACGGACAAAAGCGGAAGAGTTGCATATTTAACCTTTGCCATAAAAATTAAAAATGTATATGTTCCATCGGTAGAATTAAAAGGTTTAACTTCCGATAGTCATGCAACAGTTCTTAAACGCTGCGTCGGTCGTCAATGTAACGATGAATATATAACTGAAGAAATTTTAGGTAAAGATGTTTATAAAAGAGTGAATTAAAATAAACCCCCGATAATTAAATCGGGGGTTTGATTTATATGGCTTTCTTTTTATTATATACATATTTTGGGGATTTATTGTCATTGATAACTTTCTCATCAATAACAATCTCCGCAACATCGGGCATATCCGGAATTTCATACATATGTTCAAGCAAAATTTCTTCCATTATTGCCCTTAGTCCGCGAGCTCCGGTTTTGCGTTCAATGGCTTTTTTAGCAACAGCTTGTAAAGCCGATTTGGAAAAGCTTAGTTTTACGTTTTCCATATCAAACATGGTCTGATATTGTTTGAGAAGAGCATTTTTAGGTTCAGTCAAAACTTTAATTAAAGCTTCTTCATTTAAATCTTCCAAGGTAGCTATAATCGGCAATCTTCCGACAAACTCAGGTATCATACCATATTTCAACAGATCTTCCGGTTGAGCATCTTTAATAATATCGCCTATGTTGCGATTTTCTTTTGAAGCAACTTTTGCTCCGAAGCCGATAGAGGTTTCTTTTCCCCTGCGACCGACAATTTTTTCCAAACCTGCAAAAGCGCCGCCGCAAATGAACAAAATATTTGTGGTGTCAACATGTAAAAATTCTTGCTGCGGATGCTTTCTTCCACCTTGAGGCGGAACATTTGCAACTGTTCCTTCAATAATTTTAAGCAAAGCTTGTTGCACGCCTTCGCCGGAAACATCACGAGTTATGGAGGCACTGTCAGATTTGCGTGTTATTTTATCAATTTCGTCTATATAAATTATGCCTCTTTGAGCTTTTTCAATATCGTAATTGGCATTTTGAACCAATTTAAGTATAATATTTTCTACATCTTCACCAACATATCCGGCTTCGGTAAGAGTAGTTGCATCGGCAATGGCAAACGGAACATCCAGAATTTTTGCCAAGGTTTGGGCGAGCAATGTTTTACCGCAACCTGTTGAGCCTATCAAGATGACATTTGATTTGGCGATATCAACATCGTTTTTATCATTTTTTGAATTTAATCGTTTATAGTGATTATAAACGGCAACCGACAAAACTTTTTTTGCTTTATCTTGTCCGATAACATATTGGTCAAGGAATTCTTTAATTTTTGAAGGAGTGGGAAGGGAGTCAAAAACTGTTTTATCATCTTTTTTCTCCAGTTCCTTAATTTCTTCAGCTACGATATTAATGCAAACTTCAATACATTCATCACAAATATAAACACCGCGACCTGCAACCAATTTTTTCACTTCATCTTGGCTTTTGCCGCAAAATGAGCAATGTAGTTTTTCGTTTTGTTCTGCCATTTTCTTAATCCTTATTTGCTTAATTCATCGCGAGAAGTAACAATATGGTCAATTAGTCCGAACTTTTTAGCTTCTTGCGGAGTCATGAAATTGTCACGTTCCATAGCTTTTTCAATCACATCAATTTTTTTGCTGGTGTGGCTTGCGTAAATTTGATTCAATCGTTTTTTCATATCCAAAATTTCTTTTGCATGAATTTCAATATCAGTCGCCTGTCCTCTGAATCCTCCCGAAGGTTGGTGGATCATAATTCTGGCATTAGGTAAAGCAAATCGTTTACCTTTTGCGCCGCCGGCTAAAAGCAAAGATCCCATAGAACAAGCCTGCCCGATACACAGAGTATTTACATCGCAGGATATATATTGCATGGTGTCATACATTGCCATTCCGGAAGTTACCACACCGCCCGGAGAGTTGATGTAAAAAAAGATGTCTTTTTTCGGGTCTTCAGCTTCTAAAAACAATAATTGAGCGCAAACTAAGGCCGAAACATCGTCATTAACTTCGCCTGTTAAAAAGATTATTCTTTCTTTCAAAAGTCGTGAAAAAATATCATATGAACGTTCTCCGCGTGATGTTTGTTCAACAACCATGGGAACTAAACTGTCTTTGATTTCGCTAATCATTGTTATGCATCCTTAATTAAATAAACTGTAATATTATATTTACTTCATATTTCATTATATTCAATATTTTATTAACAAAGAGTTTTTTTCTTCAAAAAAAAGCCTCAAGAATCTGTCTCAAGGCTTTTTTATTGCTTTTTTTATTTTTTAGGCTGACTTTTTAGCCGATTTTTTAGAAGTTTTTTTGTCTTCATCAAATTTATAAAGTTCTTCAACAGAAACTTTTTTTTCATTTAATTTAATCAAAGACAAAATATGATCAATTATTTTTTCTTCAAAAACCGGAGCTTTCAATGCCTCAACAGCTTGTTTGTTTTTGAGATAGTAATCCAAAACCATTTTTTCTTGTCCGGGATATTTTTTTGCTTCATTCATTATTGCGGCATTAATATCTTCGGGTTTAATTGCTATTTTTGCATTTTGACCGACTTCGGAAAGCAACAAACCTAATTTTACGCGGCGAATTGCAATATCCTTATATTCCTTGAGCAAATCATCTTCTTTTTTGGTCTTTTCTTCTTCATCAAGCTGATTGTATTTTTTAGCTTGTTCATATTGATCAACAATAGCTTTATATTCAGCATCAACCAAGCAGTTCGGAACATCGAAGTTATATTCCTTGTCCAAAGAATCCAAAAGCGCACGTTTTAACTTCATTCGGGAAGCGTTAGAATAGTCTGATTGGATGCGTTCTTTCAAAGATTCTTTAAGCTTGTCTAAACTTTCTGCCCCCAAAGATTTTGCAAATTCATCATTGATTTCAACCGCTTTAGGTTCGCGAACTTCTTTAACGGTAACGGCAAAAACAGAATCTTTTCCGGCCAGGTCTTTAGCGTGATAGTTCTCGGGGAACTTAACCTTAACATCAACTTTATCACCGGCTTTTGAACCGATGAGTTGATCTTCGAATCCGGGGATGAAGGAACCGGAACCAAGTTCCAAGGGATAATTTTCACCTTTGCCGCCGTTAAATTCAACGCCATCAACGGAACCGACAAAATCAATCATAACCGTATTACCCTTTTGAGCTTCTTTTCCGTCAACAATTTGAGTTTCTTTACGGGCGTTAGCCATATAGGAAAGGGCTTTTTCAACTTCTTCGGCAGGCACATCAGCAACTTGCTTGTCTAAAGCGATTTTGGTGAAATCACCTAATTTAATTTCGGGCAAAACTTCCAATTCCATGTCAAATTCAAGATCTTTGTCTTCGCCGAAAGAAACAATTTTAATGGACGGCTGCATGGCAGGACGCAATTTTTGTTCATCCAATACTTTATTGCTTCCGTCGCGCACAGCTTCATCCAAAGCATCGCCCATAACATCGCCCAAGAATTTTTTTCTAATCATGGACATAGGGGCTTTTCCTGCTCTGAAGCCCTGAATTTTCGCGCCTTTGGCTACTTTTGCCAATTTTTCATCAATTTTTTTTGCAAAATCTTCTTTAGATACAACAACCTTAAAAGATTTATTTAAACCTTTTGCTTTTAATTCGCTAACTTTCATTTAACTTCTCTCTAAAATAAAAAAACCATCTTCGGCTTAAAGATGGTGCGGGTGAAGGGACTTGAACCCCCACTCCTCACGGAACCAGATCCTAAGTCTGGCGCGTCTGCCAATTTCGCCACACCCGCTTTTGGTTATTCAAACAAAGCCTTTATTTTAATTGCTTGAATAGTATAGTATTATTTTTTTAAATCAAGTATAAATTAACAATTCAAACAAAATTATTGTAATATGATTTAAACTTTTATAATATGCAATTAATGGCTATATTTTTTAGTGAGGGAAAACATTTCAATGTTATATCGCAATATTACCAAAGTTCTGTTTTCGGCAACAGCCTTAAGTCTTGTTTCGGCTTGCGGAATAATTGACAAGAAAGACACTGTCGAGGAATCAAATTGGTTTGTCAGCATGTTTGAAAAAGATGGCAATTCATATGCACAAAAAGCAACACTTTCATATTCAAGCGGCGATTTTAATAAAGCATTGCAATATTCGGCAGAGGCAATAAAAGGCAATCCGCGCAATGAACAGGCTCTTTTGGTGGGAGCTCTTTCGGCCGAAAAGCTCGGAAGATATAACAAAGCTCGCCAATATTATGAAGATTTAATAGTTATCGACGGGACAACGAAATCAGTTTTGGGAACTTCGGACAATCAGCCGCAAAAAATAGCCGATACTGCAAAACGGAATTTGCGAGCAATAACCATCGCACAGACAAATCTTACAATCGAAAATCGTGATGGGATAAGCAGTTTCGCCGTAACAGATGAAAATGGCGAGTTGCAAAGCAAAACCACAATTGCCGGAGCTCTTAAAAAGAAAGATGTTGAGGCGGTTCGCACTCAGCCGGTAGGAATTGATGATATTTTCACGCCTCAGGAGCAAAATATAGTTTCGCGTTTTATCATCCTCAAAGAATTAGCAGAGCGTGATTTTATCACCAAAGATGAATTTTTGTCCCGTCGTTCTGCAAATATCGGCGGCCTTTTGCCTCTTACCAGAAAAGCTCCCGGAATTGGTATTGATAAACCGGTTCCGACATCTGATCTTATAATAGAGCGATTGGATGTTTTGAAAGAAGGTGTTGAAACAAGAGCAATCACACCGCGAGAATTTTCAGCCGAACGAGATATTATTATTGAAGCTTTAATGTCACCCGCACCGCGTCAACGAATTAAGAACAAGGCGCCGTCTAAAAATATCTTAGATGCGGCACAAGATATTCGTAAGCTTGAAATATTGCAAGAATTGGGGCTGATTACCGAAAATGAAAAGAACCTTGAGAAAAAAGCCATTGAAAGAGCTTTAGGTATTCAAGAGAGAGTTCCTTTGAATAATGTGGTTGTTGAGAAGAAGGTTAAAACTGTTGCTCCGCTCAAATCGGAAGAAGTTGAAAACAAGCCGATTGTTGCCGCAGCATCGGTTGCAGCAGCTCAAGGTGAAAATAAAAAAGCAGTATCAGAACAAATAGAACAAGAAGTTCCGGACGTAACCAGTCCGTTCTAAAAAAATGAAGCCAAAAGCAAAGCCCGCTCAAATTTTTATTTGAGCGGGTCTTTTTTTGTTTCTTTAGGAATTTTGAATGCTGCGACAAATTCAAGGGCGTATTTGGCAAAAACGTTTTGCTCTTCCGCTTCTAAACGATCTTCATCCCACCCTTCTTCAGAGAATGTCTTGTGGAGTAAAAAGATATCGCGGTGCAAATCCTTGGCAGAATGCATATTCGGCCATTCAGAAACCAGTTGCTTTGCCGATTTTACACTCTTTTCATCTCCGGTAATAAGCGGATGAAAATCAGGCAAAATACCTTTTTCATGCAACATCCTATATGCACAAGTTTCAGGCAAAAGTTCCGGAGTGTATTTTAATACCCTCATAGTAACTTTTTTACAGTCCGAACTTAAACGTTTTTTATAGCGCGTGCATTTTGCGGTTTTCAGGTCAAGTCCTTCACAAACACGATTTGAAAAATACACCATGCCATCGCGTATTGTTTTCATAACACAACACTTCCCGCATTTCATGCAAACAGCTTCCCATTCCTTATTCGTAAAATCTTCCATAGATTTTACTTCCCAAAATTTTATAATCATAGTGTTCATAATTTTATTTGCAAAAATTGCTATCACAATCTACGATAAAAAACAATATTTAAAATAAAAAAAAGCGGCCTTAGGCCACTTTTTCTTGTGCTGCAATTTCTTGCATTCTGAATAGCTTTATTTTATCCAACTGTTGTTTTTTAACATACTTCAAATAGCCTTCATAGCTAAATAAAACAATGGCTGAAAATACCAGAGGCAGCAGATAATATATTATGCGATATGCAAGCAATGCACCAAATAACATTGCCTGATTGTGTTCTCCGGGGATAATATACATAAACAACCCCTCAAAAACGCCCAAACCTCCGGGAACCTGACTAAAAACTCCTAAAACCTGAGCAATTATAAAAACTCCCATAAATGTTTCAAAAGGAATCTCCACAAACGGAGTTAGAGAAAAATATAAAACCAATGAGGCTAAAACAATATCCAAAGCGCCGATTATCATCTGAGCCAAAGCCATTTTTATATTCGGCATATCGAGCTCAACATCTTTAATTTTCAACGGTTTTTTATACCAAATACTGAGGGCAAAATAGCCCAACAACCCAACGCCTGAAACCAATGTTACAATTTGAGTTGTGAGTTTTGAAACAGAGCCGGCGCCAAAAGCATGATTCGGAGTTATAAAATAACCGACAATAATTAAAAAGAAACAAGCCACCAAATAAGTAAAACCCGAAAATGTTACCATTCTGACAATTTCGGTTCCTCTAAAGCGCCAACGTGTATATAGGCGATAGCGAATTGTTCCGCCGGAAACGATTGCATGACCGGCATTGTTGCTTACTGAAAAACCTATAATTCCGGCAAATATCCACTTCCATGCAGCCAACTTACGTCCGATGTAGCGAAGAGCCAAATAGTCATAGGAAGACAGAGCAACATAACCTAAAAATGAAGCACCGCATGCAAGCCACAGATTTTTTGCAGGAATTGAAAATACAGCATTTTTAATATCATCAAAGCTATATTTTGATAGTTGGTTATACAACATATATGCTGCTATTCCGAAAAATAACAATCCTGCCCATGAAATAGCTTTTTTTAATACTCTTTTTGTCTGAAATGCCATTTTTTCATATCCTTAATTATTGTTTTTTTATGTTATATTCGCATAAATATTTTCGGTCAATTATAAAAGTATTATCACAAACCGATATTGCTACATATAAGATAAAAACTTTAATTAATTATTTAAAAAAAACATTGCCTTTTTAATTTTAGAATATTATTAATGCGTATATTGAGTTTTGCAGGTATAATTCAATGGTAGAATGTGAGCTTCCCAAGCTTAATATGCGGGTTCGATTCCCGTTACCTGCTCCATCAAAAAAAGAACACACAGGAGGGTGTGTTCTTTTTTTTAGGGAAGTAAGGTCGGGAATCGAACCCCTTGGGGCGCATAGTGCAAAAAAGATCCGGTGAATCTTTTTTGCCTGTGCGGTGAT
>JAZLEQ010000011.1:0-18834 GCA_045615365.1 Alphaproteobacteria bacterium | reverse complement strand
AATTACTTCTTTCAAATGAAGGTATGTGTAAAAAAATTATCATTTTTTACACAGATTTTGAGTAAAAACTTGTGCAAAATGATTGATGATGTCTAGGATTATAATAAGTTAAAACCCTTTATTTTCTAGTGCTTTGATAGGTATTTTATGTGAGCAAAGTAATTTTGCACAAAAAGAAAGAGAGGAACTATATTCCTCTCTTTGAAACTATTTTTAAGTGTTTGATTTCACTATAAAAAAATTGGAGCGGGCAATGGGATTTGAACCCACGACATCAACCTTGGCAAGGTTGCGCTCTACCCCTGAGCTATACCCGCATCGTGTGAAACATTTAATACCACATATTTTTTTATTTGCAAGCACTTTTTTTATAAATTTTCATTCAACTTGCTAATGTCTTGAATTTCCTTCAAATTCACCATCTCAAAAACACCATCAAAATCTATTGTTTCAATCGACATCATTCCCCAAACCAACAAAATTATTGACGCCATTCTCAATCCCCAAATAATTCTTCTGCTTCCTCGGAACAATCTTCCATCCTTATCTCTGTTAACAAATAACAATTCCGCTTCTGCCCACATTGAAGTAAAAAGCAGAGGTATAAACAACATAAAAGGAGCAAAAACCGTTAAAGCAAATTGAACTGCGCCACGTTTCCAAAATTTTGCATAAAAATTATGAAAACCTACAGCTCCGAAACAAAACGCCAAAACAATATACACTATTCCGTTAACGGCAGATTCTTCTTTATCACGCAAAATCTTTCGGAAAGCCACTTTTTTCCGCTGTTCCGATAATGAAATATTTTTGACTCGTTGTTTCACCATTTTCTCACCTATCACCTGCTGCGTTAGCATTTCGCTTTCCCGTTAAATCTGTATTAGCAACCTATTATCTTCCCTCAAAAAAACTCGAAGAATGAGGTTAATAATAAGATTTTAGGGAAGCAAAAGCGGAGTGTAGACAGAACTACATGAGCATTTTGCTTTCCCGCTAAATCTGTATTAGTAACCCATTATACGAGTTTTTTCAATTTTCTATCAATCTCCCGATTCTTAATACTCTCCCTTTTATCATAATTTTTCTTGCCTTTTCCCAAACCGACCTCAAGCTTAGCCAAACCGTTGTTGTCAAAAAACAATCGAATTGCGACAAGAGTTGAGCCCTTTCTTGCCAAAGCATTAATAATATCAATTATTTCTTTCTTTTTCAAAAGCAATTTTCTTTCTCTCTTTTCGGGATGAGACATATATCCCTTATTGCTATATTCTGCAATATACATATTCGAAATAAAAATCTCTCCATTTTTTTCAACACCGAAAGCATCATTAATATTAGCATGTCCAAGCCGCAAAGATTTAACTTCTGTCCCCAAAAGTTCCAAACCGGCAACAAACTTTTCTTCAATCAAATAGTCAAAGTTTGCACGCCTGTTTTGCGCCACCAAACCTTTTGCAATAAATTCTGATTTTTTAGTATTTTTAGCCATTTTTTCTATCCGTTTTTTGCCACAACGCCCGTCTTACCTTATATGGCAAACCGGCATTTTTAAATATAGGAAATTTTTCAACAAAAACATCCCACTGTTTTTTTGTCATCAACTCATTTTTCTCATCTTGTGGCACAATCCACAATCTTTTTGCCGCCATAATCAGCTCACATTTTCCCAAAGTGCAACCTGCAAACAAATCTTTTTGTTCCAAGATTCTTAGCAATTCAGAAGCCTCGGGCATATAATTGCTTTCACCGACCTTTTGCACCAACTCACCCAATACCAACATTGCAATTTGCCGATCAAGCTTACACAAATCTTTCCAACTTAAGGAAAACGCAACATCATCCCACAAGCGGACTTTATTAGAAATAAAATCATCCACCAATTTTTGCAAAAAAATTCTTGTTTCAGCCAAAACCGCAGCGGTTTCGGCCAATCTTTTTTCATCAATATCAATCTGTTTAAGTTTGTTTAAAAAATGTCGAATTTTCACTCTGGCAAAACTCTCATCTTCATTCATCGGGTCTTCCACCCACGAAACACTTTTTTGCAACAAAAAATTTTTTAATTCATCCGGAGCAACATTCAACAACGGCCTGATTATATTAATCCCCCCTCTATTGCTGACGGGCAAAATTCCGCTCAAACCGAAAACCCCGCTTCCTCTTTGTAAGCGAAGCAAAAATGTTTCCGCCTGATCTCTCTGATGATGAGCGGTAGCCAAATAATTGATATTATTTTTTTTGCAAAAATCAATCAACAATCTATATCTTATTTGTCTTGCAAACTCTTCTATTCCGTTTTCGGCAATTTTCCCTTCCCAAACAAGAATATGGTGTTCAATATCATTTTCTTTCATAATTTTTGCCACATATTCAGCTTCAGCTTGAGCTTCTTTGCGCAAATTATGGTTAACGGTCAGTGCGATTGGAACTTTGCCTTGTTCTTTCATCATCAAAGCAAGAGCCAAAGAATCAGCGCCACCGGAAACACCGACAGCAATTTTCTCATCTTCAATTTTATGTTTTGCAAAAAAATTTTTCATTATTTTGTTACACAAGCCAAATCTTTAGCACCTTGCATAGCTTTTTCTTTCAACTTTTCATCTGCCTTAGGAAATTCTTTTTCCAAATTAACAAATGCTGTGCATGCTTCTTCTTTTTTTCCCAACTGTTGCATAGACATACCCAATTTTAACAAGTTGTCAGCCCCCTTGTTTTCATTCTTATATTTTTCATATCCCTTTGCAAAAGCAACCGCAGCTTTGGTATAATCTTTTTTACCATAATAAGCCTCACCGAGCCAATATTGAGCATTTGGAGCAAGCTTATCATTAGGAAACTTGGTTAACAACGATGTAAATTTATCTATTGCCACATCATTTTTAAATCCGTTTATAGCATCCAAACCTTCCTGATAAATTTGCTCTGCCGATTTTGTTTTAACATCGGGCAAGTTTTCACCTTTACTAACTTTTCCGCCCACAACAGAAGCCGGAGCACCTTTTGCCACAGGAGCATCAAACTTTTTACTCGGGTTTTGATTACTCATTCCACCGGATTCAATAGGTTTACCCTCAATCATTTTCAAGCGAACATCAACATCTTTATTAATCATATTAATTTTTTCTTCGAGTTGTCTGATATTATGTTCAATCATATCCATACGTCCGTTTGTTTGGCGCAACATTTCATCCATTTGTCCGACCTGAACCACCACATTTTCATCTGCATCCGAAGAAGCTCGAGCAAACTTTCTTTGCAAAATTTTCATATCTTCTTTCAGTTCATCAATTTGTCTTTGCACCGAAGCATTTGAAGCGGCATTTGCAAAACAAGGAAACACCGCTGACGCCACAAAGAAAAACAATAATGATTTTTTCATATTTTTATTCCTTTTTTTCAAAACAATATGTCTACCGCCAATTTAATGTAAAAGAAAAAAAATCTCAAGTATTTAAAATAAAAAAAGAACACTCTCGAAATCGAATTGGGAGTGTTCTTAAAACAAAATTTGAAAAAATTATTTCAAATTAGTTGCCTGCTACAACAGTAACGGCACGACGGTTTTGAGCCCAAGCAGCTTCGTTATTACCCAAAACTGCAGGTCTTTCTTTACCGTAAGAAATTACAGAGATTCTATCAGCGGCAATGCCTTTAGAAATCAAATATTGTTTAACGGCATTAGCGCGTCTTTCACCCAAAGCCAAGTTATATTCTCTGGTTCCTCTTTCGTCGCAGTAACCTTGAACAACAACTTTAACTTCGTCATGTTTTTTCAACCATTTAACTTGGGTGTCCAAAACTTTAGCAGATTTTGCGGAAATAGCTGAACTATCGAAAGCAAAGAACACTCTATCTTCAGCATTTTCCATAAAATCACGAGCCATCTTAGAAGCACATTCGCTACCGCCGAACAAAGAACTTTCGCTCAATGTAGAACAAGCAGACAAAGCCAAAACGGCACAAAATACACTCAAAAGCTTTTTCATTTTAATTTTCTCCATATGGTTTAAATTTTCTTAGTTGCAAAACAACTAATACAGTTTTAACTTAAGCAATAAAAACTTATTTTTCAATAACAAAAAAAGTTATAAATAAAAAAAGTTAACAAAACGAAAACAAAACTATATTTGTCATCATAAAAACAAGATTTATGCCTTCAAGATAGTATTTCATCCGGCCATTACATCCTAAACTTTAGTTTTTAGAAAAAAACAAAGGTCGAAAGCTTTTTTTTGCTTTCGACCTTAAGTTAGAAATCATTCACGTTTAAAGTTTGTCGCATGGACATTAAAAAAGCCCACCGATCCGACAAACAAGAATTTTTTCAAGTCTTTGGTTTTTTGCGGCAATTTATCCATCTGCACCACCGCCCCGTTCATAAGCGACACAACCAAATACTTATCATCTGATGTTTCATAAATTCGACAAGGAACATCGTATTTGTTAATTTTCATAACTCTTATTCCCTTGTCTTCCACATCAATTCCTAATTTGTCACCCAACTTCATCATTGCCTTTAACGAAACATTCATACTCAGAACATCTTGTTCATCAATGATGGACTGCAGTTTTTTTCCTCCGTCCCACCAAAATGTTTCGGAATAAAAAACCTTTTTTTGCGGCATACATTTATTCAGTGAATCTATAGCCGCTTCCAAAAATGCATTATTGTTTGCATTTTTAAAATAAATGTCCGGACCATACATACCATATTGAATCACAACAATTCCTTTATGTTGTTCTTTCAATTGGTTTCCTGTAATTTCTTCAAAAGCTGCGGGGAAATCTCTCTTCAACCCCGCGATTATTTCTTTTCTGTTCATATTTTTAATTTTTAAATAATATTTTCTGCTTCCGCATTAGTCTTTTTCGGCAATTTTGTCAACAATTTATTTTTTCCACCTTATTTGTCGCAAAGCTTCACCAATCACCATAGTCGCTGAAACAGCCACATTAATTGAACGCGCCTTTTCATTCATCGGAATAACAACTCTTGCATCGGCGATATCATGAACTTCTTGCGGCACCCCCGCCGATTCTCTTCCCATTAAAATAATGTCATTATCTTTGAATTCAAAATCCACATACGGGACACTGGCTTTTGTAGTCATCAAGACAATTCTTCCGTATTCTTCCGGATTTTGCTTCCGATATTCCAAAAAATCTGCCCAAGAATTATGACGACGATATTCCACCATGTCCAAATAATCCATACCGGCACGACGCATCGCCTTATCATTAAAAATAAATCCGCAAGGCTCAATAATATCAATACCCAAATCCACACAAGCACAAAGCCTCATCATTGTACCTGTATTTTGAGCAATGTCAGGTTGAAATAAAACCAATCGCATACTTATTTCCTTATACTTCAAAAAGGTTGAATAAAAGAATTTATAGAGTTGTTTCCAAAGCGAGAAAAATTTTAGTGTAGATAAAACTATATGAGCATTTTGCTTACCCGCGAAATCTGTATTAGTAGCCCGCTTCAACTCCTAAAAAGTTCGGAGAACGAGGCTAATAATAAGATTTTAGGGAAGCAAAAGCGGAGTGTAGATAAAACTACATGAGCATTTTGCTTACCCGCGAAATCTGTATTAGTAGCCCGTTATACGAACTTTTTTCTACACGTTGAATAAAAAGTTCAGCAAGTCTCCATCCTTTACAACATAATCCTTACCCTCAGAACGCATTTTACCGGCTTCTTTTGCACCTTGTTCACCGTTAAACTTTACAAAATCATCAAAAGAAATTGTTTCTGCACGGATAAAACCGCGTTCAAAATCCGAGTGAATAATTCCGGCACAAACCGGTGCTTTTGAACCCTTCACAAACGTCCAAGCTCGCACCTCTTTCGGACCTGCCGTAAAATATGTTTGCAACCCCAAAAGCTCATACCCTTCACGAATAATTTTTGCCAATCCGGTTTCATCCAAACCCAAGGCCGACAAAAACTCTTTCTTTTCATCTTCGCTGTCAAGCTGAGCCACTTCCGATTCTATTGCCGCAGAAATAATAACTGCACGAGCATCTTCTACCTTAGCTTTCTCAAACACAAGTTCTGAAAACTTATTTCCTTCTGCGGCCGAATTTTCATCCACATTACAAACATACAACACCGGTTTCGAAGTCAAAAGCTGCAACATTCTATATGCCTTGCATGCAT
The DNA here is from genome assembly GCA_045615365.1 of Alphaproteobacteria bacterium. GTDB lineage: Bacteria > Pseudomonadota > Alphaproteobacteria > RF32 > CAG-239 > CAZU01. The sequence continues at coordinate 12,665 of JAZLEQ010000011.1, read as the reverse complement.
CTTTGTTTGCCGGATCGGGAGCGGCGGTTCGTGCCGGTTTTCCTGCCTTCAAAGCCTCAATAACCGGTCCCATTACGCTCACATTCAATATTGATTCCTTATCTCCGCCCTTGGCTTTTTTTTGCGCCTGATCAAAACGTTTTTCAAGCGATTCCAAATCTGCAATCATCAATTCTGTTTCAACAATTTCTGCATCTCTTAACGGGTCAACCGAGCCTTCCACATGAGTAATATTTTCGTCTTCGAAGCAACGTAAAACATGAACAATTGCATCAACTTCTCTGATATTTGCCAAAAACTGGTTTCCCAAACCTTCGCCCTTAGATGCACCTTTAACAAGTCCGGCAATATCAACAAACTCAAGTTGTGTCGGCACAACTGATTTCGGTGCCACCATTTTAACCAACACATCCAAGCGTTTATCAGGCACAGCCACTCTTCCCGTATTTGGCTCAATAGTGCAAAACGGAAAATTTGCAGCTTGAGCAGCAATTGTTTGAGTAAGCGCATTAAACAGGGTAGATTTTCCCACATTTGGCAACCCTACGATTCCACAATTAAATCCCATTTTAAGAAACTCCGATAAATTAAACTTTTCTTTTAACAAAAGCTTATAACCGATAATATTTTCTTTTTCAAATAAAAAAACCGCCATTCTTTTATTTGCATAAAAGAACAACGGTTTTTTAAGCCAACAGCTTCTAAAGCGGTTTGCGCTTCAAATGACATAATTCAATGGTTTCATTATAAAATTTAACAAGGCACCTTTTTGTTTCATCACCTTTAATCCACTCTTTCACTTCGTCACAAAAGTCCCAACGTTTCAAAAATTGATAAAGCAAATTTCGGTAATGAACATAATACTTTTGATTAAAATCAAATAGATCGACTTTGCACAAAGCTTGCTGAAAAGCAACATTTTGCACATCTTCTAAAGTTAATGAGGCAAAATAGGTATTACACAAATTGCCATACATATTCAACTCATCTAATGCAAAATCATACTTATAAAGCACAGGAACAAGTTCTAAAAACTGCTGATCCCAAGTATTAAATGTTCTGTCTTTAAGAGGTTTTTTATCAATCCAAAGCAAAACCTCCTTCACTTTTTTTGCTTCTTTTTCTTGCATAATTTCATACAAACCTACAAGAAGCGCACATTTTTTTAATAACTGTTTCATAGAAAATAATTTTTATAATAATAATTTTGAAACTCTTCTTTTTATTTCATCATACCCAATCGGTTAGAATATTCCGCCACACCTTTTTTAATCAAAATTCCGATTGTCTCTGCCACAATTTTAATAGCTTCATCTAAAACTTTTTTTTCTTCTTTGCCAAAACCCGACAACACATAATTCACAACTTCCGCACCTTTATCTTTTGCGTGTCCGACACCGATTCTAACCCGATTATAATTCGGGCTTATAGCCGCATCAATAGACTTCAACCCGTTGTGCCCTCCGGTACCGCCACCGAGTTTTGCTTTCAATTTTCCCACCGGCAAATCCATATCATCATGAACAACCACAACATTTTCCGGCAAAATTTTATAAAAATTTGCAGCCTTAACCACCGCATTGCCTGAAAGGTTCATATATGTTCGCGGTTTTAGAATATAAACCTTTTCGCCATCGATTTTTCCTTCAGCAACCTCACCGTCAAATTTGGATTTAAAAGCTCCGAACGAATACTCGTCGGCAATAGCATCAACAGCCATAAAACCGGCATTATGTCTGGTATTTTCATATTCTTTTCCCGGATTCCCGAGTCCGACAATCAAAAACATTTTTTGCTCTAAAAAAACAATTAAAATATTTCGCCACCTTAATAGCTAAATTTATAAGAGTCAACCACTGCAACGCAAAAAACTTGTATTAAATTTTTGCTTTACAAATTTAACAACATTATCTCTTCTTTCGAATATTTTTACCAATCAGAAAAACGCGCTCTTTTTTGCTTGAAAAATAAAAATATTGTAGTATAAAAGCCCTCGGAACGGAGCGACACCCCTGGAGGTTGCTCCGAATTAACTAAGTTAATTTAAGGAAAATAAAATGATTACTTTTAATGCAGAAAAAAGAGAAAAAGCAGGTAAGGGGGCAGCTCGTGCATGTCGTCGTGAGGGCCGCATTCCTGCCGTTGTATATGGTGGAAAACAAGAACCCGTTATGATTTCGCTTCACCCTGTTGAATTGGAAAAAGCTTTGGATGTAAGAGGCTTCTACGATACAGATATCGAAGTTGTATTAGACGGCAAAAAAATCGCAGTAATCTGCAAAGATGTTCAATTTCACCCTGTCTCTGATAAACCTATTCACGTAGATTTTGTCAGGAAATAAGAAATTCACATAACCAAAAACAAAAGACTGCAAGTTTCAAAACTTGCAGTCTTTTCTTTTACTCTATTTTACATCTTCCCAAATTTTTTCCCCTTCCCAATTATAAAGGGCAAAATGTTTTGCATCTGTCTGAACTAAAACAGACTGTTTGAAATGCTCCACATACCTAACTTTAGAAGCACCAAACTCTCCGACCATATAGTAATTTCCCCATTTTTCGTCTTTAATAACAAAGAACTTACCCATAAGTCGCCAATTATTTGTCCAATCACAAATAAAATCATTTTTTAAGAGGTCATATAGAGCATAAAGATTTTGTTCAGCTATTCTTTTTTCCAACACCACCATATTAGTGAAAGGGAAATATTTAAAACACCTGCAATCTTTAGTCTTATCAAGCAATGATCCGTCTCGATAATAAATTTTTCCGACCTTGTTTTTTGTTGCTAAAAACAATTTAGGCGTAACAATAATTTCTTCAAATTCGCAAGGCAAAATTTCTTTCACCTGCTCATCAACAACACCGAACACAAACCTGTTGCATTCGTCTTTTCTGACAATATAAACACCCTGTTCATGTTTTACATAATCATATTGCAGAGTATTTTTCTTAAATTCAGGAACATCAAACAAAGTGAGTTCATTAGAATCGCGAGGGGTAAAAACCTCAATAGTTTTTTCATCCTTTAGGTTTGTAAACTTTTCCATATTCTTATTTTTTAATAAATAATTTCAATATACCAATTGAACAAATATCATATTTTTCAATAGAATCAAGTTTTTTATTTGATCAAATATTTTCATTTAGTCCTTAACTACATCGTGAGAAAAGCTTATTTCGCTCGTTCCTCGCTCAAGCGATGACAATAACTTTAAAATGTCATGCCTTGAGGCACGTAGTCCAAGCACACTCCCTTAAATGTCATGCCTTGAGAGAGCACAGCGAACGAAATCAGGCATCTTCGAGTTAGTTACTTATGTTACTTTTGTGCGAACAAACAGTCTCGGACTGGCGAACCAAAAAGCACCGCTCCGATATTGTCCTTTCTCGCTTTTTTGCTCAATATGTGCCTACCATGCCTATTGCGTTACATGGTTCATCATTCTTTTGCTTTATTTCGCAAAAAAGTTGGACAATAAGTCGCGGAACTTAGGGAAAAACAAAAAAATATCATGCCTTGAGGCACGTAGTCCAAGCGCACTCCCTTAAATGTCATGCCTTGAGAGAGCGTAGCGAACGAAATTAGGCATCTTCGAATTAGTTTAAATACATCGTGAGAAAAGCTTATTTCGCTCGTTCCTCGCTCAAGCGATGACAGTTTGGGGAGCTTGTGAAAAGCCTCGTGCCTCAAGCGATGACGGTTTTCATTTTCCAAAAAACTCGAAGAATGGTTCAGATAAAGTCAAAATAAGAAAATCGGCGAGCGAGTGTAGATGAACCTACATGACCGAACCGATTATTTGAAATTTTGGCTTTAGATGAGCCGTTATACGAGTTTTTTAAAACAAACTCAAAATTGATTGTGCCGACTGCGCAGCTAATGAAAGTGAGTTGGTGGCTAACTGTTGGCGAGTTTGCAACATCAGATATTCAGCCGAAGCCTCGTTCATATCCGCAAGCACCAAATTGTCCGCACCGGTTTCCAAAACATCGGTTAAAGCTTCCGTGAAATTCTGCCTTGTCTGAATAATGCTGTAATTATTTCCCAAAACTCCAGCCTCATCACGTAAAATATTTATTGCACTATTAATTTCATTCAAACTATTTTCAATATCTTTTTCTGTATTCCATTTGCGAGTTTTTATTCCCAAATCCTCACTTTTGGCCTTAACCCCTTCAACCGTGAATTTATTAGAGCGACTTTCGTTAAACGTAACTGTTAAACTATTTCCATTCAAAAGATTAATTCCTTGATATGATGAATCAACAATCAAAGCATCATATTCGCCCAAAATCATGTTATAATTATCAAGATTTACCGAATTATCCGAAAAATACAATGCTCCATTATATTCCCAACCATCTTCCTTAAGCTCTTCTAAATTAAATGCAGTTTTATTTCCGTCATCTTTAATATTAGATTTAATCCATGTTTCCTTGGTTACATAACTTCCGCGAGTTCCATTTGAAATATTATCAAAAAACACCTTAACACCGGCTTCAACTTCCATATAATTATCGTTGTTGCCGGTTATTGGGTTTACAGCTTCGGAAGATGCATTACGTAATAGAGCTTTCGCTTTTGCATTAATTTCTGCACCTGACTTTATTTTTAATGTATTACCTCCACTTGCAGAACTCCACGACTCATTATAAATTGCTGCAGATTTTTCAGAAATAAGATTAAGCTCTGCTCCTTCTATATTTACAACTCCTTTATTTTGACTGTCCAAACACATTGCACTATCTCCGGAAGTGTATATATTAACAACTGAGTCTTCTTTTACATTTGTTGTTCCGCCTGTAGTTTGAATTCCATGTCCCCATTTTGACACCGTTGAAATTGATAAATTAGCATCAATATCCAAGACAGCACCTGTTCCCGAATAAACACCTACAGAACTTTCAGCGGTTCCTGAATTAATTATATTTACATTACCTTTTATATAATTTTGACCGCCACAAAAACTTATCCCAAACTGCTGCTTTGTAGAATTGACAACAATGTTAACATCAGAAACTCCAACACCTAACCCATAAATATTATATGAACTTCCACCATATTTATTACTATTGATAGTTAAATTATTTATTTTTGAACTATTTCTTGCTATTATATTAGCACAATTTGAATTATTAACAATATTCAGCTGCCCTTTATAACTTCCGTCAGCATTTATGGCGTTAGCACTCAATGCCGTTGAACCAACAAGCTCAACTCCTTCCTTTATATCTAATTGCTCCGAAACATCGTTAATTGTAACATCAATCTTTCCATTAACTACAATTTTTTGCCCTGCTGTTGCATTTGTTAAAGCGTCACGAAGTTCTGCTTCAGTTTCAACCACAAAGCCGGCTCCGTTTGCTAATAACCACGCCTTATCCGGCGCTTCGCCTGTTGCGTTTTTTAATCTTTGAGCATTTTGCTCAGCGATTGTTTTTTCACCATCAACTTCTACAGTATCAGTTGCAGCATTAACCAAAGCATCATCAACTAAAACTTTTGCTTGTTCTAAATATTTTGTTCCTGCCTCAATACCTTCAGTTGCAGCTTGGATTGTTTGAATACCTTGACCCATACTGTCTAAAAGTGCGCTTAAGTCTGAGGCGCGATTAGTCAACGCACGGGCTTGATAATAGCTTGAGGCATTGTCGATTGCCGAGTTTACTTTCTTGCCCGTTGAGAGAATATTTTGTGTTTTGTTCATCTGTGTCGCGATTGTTTTAAGCGACGCTAAATTCGTTCTCATTGAGGCGGTTAAAGTGATGCTATTTAACATCTCCCACCTCCTTTTCGGCGCAAACCCTTAGAAATGTAAGGGGGGGGGGTAAAACCTTGCGCACATAAAGCGGAAACACAAAAACCCTTCGCGATTCTTTCACGCAAAGAGCCTAAATGCTTACAAAGCCTATGTCTCAATCCTTGCAACACTCCTGTGTGTCCTTTTTAAATACTTTTTTACTATCTGCCACAGTAAAACAGATGTGTTAAAATATGGTTAACAAAAAATATCTTTTATCAAAATAAATTTTGCTTACCCGCGAAATATGTATTAGTAACCCGTTTCAATTTCCCAAAAAATTCGGATAGTGTGCGCATATAAAGTGATTTCTAGGAGAATCAAAAATTTTAGCGTAGATAGACCTACGTGAATTTTTGATTGCTCCGTAAAATTGCTTTAGATGCCAACTAGACGAGTTTTTGTTCAAAAAATTTGGAGAAAAGAATTTCTAGCGCCATTTTCAAAGCGAAAAAAATTTTAGTGTAGATAGAACTACATGAATTTTTTGAGCCTGCAGAAAATGGCGCTAGAAAACTTTTATACAAACTTTTCATCATATAACTTTTCGCGATGCTAAAGCCAGTTGAATAGTTCCCTCGTCCATATAATCAAGTTCAGCTCCCATAGGAATTCCTTGAGCAAGCGTCGTGATTTTAATATCGTGATTCTTAAATCTTGAAACCAAATAATGCGATGTAATCTGCCCGTCAATAGTTGCAGGCAAAGCCAAAACCAATTCCTTCACTTTTCCGCTGCCGATTCTCTTTTCCAAAGATTCAATATTCAAATCCTCCGGAACAACACCTTCCATTGCCGATAAAATACCGCCCAAAACATGATATTTTCCCTTAAACAACGAAACTCTTTCCATCGCCCATAAATCAGCCACATCCCTAACCACACAAATCAACGATTCGTCTCTTACTGATGATGCACAAACAGGACAAGGACTGACTGTATCAAAATTTCCGCAAACTTCACATGTTTTTATATTTTCGGCCACGGTTGTCAAGGCTTCTATCAAAGGCAAAAAAGCTGTTTCACGTTTATTCAACAAATGCAAAACAATTCTTCTGGCCGAACGAGCTCCCAAAGACGGAAGCTTTGCCATTTGTTTAGTCAATACTTCAATATCTTTTCCGGCCATATTTCACAAACCTAAAAAGGAAGTTTCATTCCGCCCAAATTAAGTCCGCCTGTCAAAGACGACATGCTTTCACTCATTTTTGCATCAATTTTTTCTTTTGCATCATTACAAGCAGCAATAATCAAATCTTCCAAAATTTCTGTTTCTTCCGGATCAACCAAACTTTTGTCAACATTCAATTTAACCAAGCTATATTTTCCGTTCATCACAACCTTAACCATTCCGCCGCCTGAAACACCTTCAACTTCTTCTTCGGCCAAACGAGCTTGTTCTTCTTGCATTTTTTTCTGCATCATTTGAGCTTGTTTCATCAAACCTTGAATATTCATCATTTTTAAAAATCCTCTTCTACAAAAGTTGTTTCTTCAAAAGACGATTGTTCGTCATTTTTCTCAATAAGTCTAGTCAAACTATCAATTTTTGCGCCTTTAAATTCAGCCAAAATCGCTCTCACCAAAGGCAAATCCTCCACATTTTTCTTAAACTCATGATCTTTAGCGTTTTCTTTGTCAGTCAACGTCTCACCCAACGCACCACCCAAAACGTCAACGATCCATTTAATTCCGGTTGCTGTTGCCAATTCTTTTTGCAAATTCATTAAAAATTCGCTATTAATTTTTTCCGAAACGGTAATTTTCATTTCACCGTTTTTAAATTCGCTGAAAGCCACATCATTTTTAAGCGAAAAAGCCAACATCATTTTGCGCGCCTGAACAAAATATTCCACCATTTCTTCCGGAGAATCAAACGAGATTCGGTCGTCATCAGAATTTTTTTCATCTGACTTATTCGCAGATATTGAATTTGCAATTTGCCCTAAATCAGAGTTTTTTTTTAAGCCATCCAGAATCTCGGCCGGTGTAGGTAGATTAGCGGAATAAGCAATGCGAATTAATATCATTTCCAATGCTTCTTGTTGTGACGGGGCAATATTAATTTCGCTCAACCCCTTAATCATCATCTGCCAGATTTTAGACAACACCGCCAATGGCACATTTGCTCCAATTTTTTCACAAAACAATTTTTCAGCTTCTGACAAAGAAGCATCTTTCAAGAACTCAGGCACAATTTTAACTTTTGCCAAAAGGTGAGTAATATTAATCAAATCTTGTAATATTGTAAGAGCATTTGTTCCGTTTTTATATTGCTGTTCCAAATTTTTCAAAACATCATCGTTTTTTCCGGAAACAAGACTTTCAAACAAATCAAAATTCAAACCTCTGTCAGCCAAACCGATCATATTTTTTACAACATCGGTTTTAACATTGCCTTCACCCAAAGAGATTGCCTGATCCAACAACGACAATCCGTCACGACAAGAACCGTCGGCAGCTTTTGCAATCAAGTGCAAAGCTTCTTCTTCAGCTTCCAGATTTTCTTTATCCACAATGTTTTTAAAGTGCTCAACCAACAATTCAATACTCAATCTCTGCAGATCAAAACGCTGACAACGCGACAACACCGTAATCGGCACTTTGCGGATTTCGGTTGTAGCAAAAATAAAAACCACATGAGAAGGAGGTTCTTCCAAAGTCTTAAGCAAAGCATTAAATGCTTGCTTTGTAAGCATGTGCACCTCGTCTATAATATAAACCTTATAACGACCGTTTGTTGGTGCATATCTCACGCCATCCAAAATTTCTCTCACATCATCAACACCGGTCCGCGACGCAGCATCAAGCTCCAACACATCGATGTGTCTGGATTCTGCAATAGCCTTACAATTTTCACAAATTCCGCAAGGATTAACGACTGTTCCCGAAGCAGCATCTTTTCCTGTGCAATTAAGAGCTTTGGCAACGATTCTGGCAGTAGTTGTTTTTCCGACACCTCTTATACCCGTCAAAATATATGCATGGTGCAGTCTGTTATTTTTTATGGCATTTGAAATTGTGCGCACAAGCGCATCTTGTCCCAAAAGTTCATTAAAATTTTGCGGACGATATTTTCGTGCCAACACAACATATTTATCTTGATTTTCTTCCACAGTCAAACACTCAAAAATCTTAAAAAAGGAGGAGAGAAAACGACCTCAACAAATTTCGTTACGGCTGCTTTCTTCCGAACCTGACCGGATTGGCGAAACGTCAACCCGTTTCTCTCCAAAACAAAACTTAACAAAAAGCTTATTTTTTTTCAAGCAAATTTTGTTTCATATCCTAATTTATATGAATTCCCATTTCTTTAAGCTGTTTTTGAGCAACTTCTTCATCAAAATCATCAACGGAAACTTCATCATCTTGCAGATTTTCAAAAGCAATCGGCTGACCATAAACCAATATTTGTGCTAAAGTTTCGTCTTTTCCGAAGATTTTCGGCATCTTATATGTATCATCAACTTCAAACAAAGGCATTGGCTCTGTAGTTGTTTCAAAATATTTTCCGCCATCATCAACCACCACATTTCCGCTCGGCAAAATTTCCACCACATTTAAAGAATGCTGATTTGTCCCATTCTTAAAAAAACGAATTTTACCGTTTACACCGTCAAATCCATATTCGCCGGTAATATTTTCGTTCAAATTATTTTCTTTCAAATACGAAAGTTGATTAGCAATGCTTACTGCATCATAAGCTAATGTATATAAAGAACTTGGTCTTTCATTAAAAATTGCATAATATTGGTTTGCAAAATCATTATTTTTAGGTTTTGACAAACTCGGATACAAACTTTTATTAATCATCGGCTCATTATTCAAACGCGACATATCCCACACCGATGTCCCCAAAAACTGAACTGACGGATAAACAACATCATAATAAGCAAACATTGAAATTGCCGAAGTAAGCTTTGCGCCGCTTTCGGGAATCAACAAAGCATCAAAACCCACATCGCCCAAACCTTCTCGTGTTTCAAGTTTTTTCATTGCTTTTGTTGCTTCAACATCACCATTATCAACCAAAGGCTTCAACTTTGCTTTCAGTTTAACAACTCTTTCATGACGCTTATCATAGTTTGTCATCTGTTTAGCAATATCGGCAAAGTTTGAAGTTCCCGACTGATAAAAACCTATAACCGTAACATCAACACCATTTTTTTTTGCCGACTTCACCGCAGCTCTTGCGACTGCCCCACCGGTTGAATTATCCGGCAACAACAACGCAAATCTTTTTCTTCCTTTATTTGCGGCAAAAGTCAAAATTCTGTCCACCTGTTCTTCAATCAAAAGTCCCAAACTATACACTGTCGGTTGCAAAACTTCCTGTGCTGTTGAAAAAGCAATCACCGGAATTCCCTGATAAATTGTTTCATTACTTATTGCCTGAACCTCTGCACTTTTCAAGGGACCAATAATCAAATCAGAGCGCTGATTAATTGCGTTTTCTACGGCAATTCTTGCACCTGCCGACGAACTTTGGGTGTCATAATATTGCAACAACAAATTAGGGTTATTTATATCCTGTAACGCAATCATCGATGCGTTTTTCAAACCGCTTCCATACTTTGCATCTGCACCGCTTAAAGGCAGCAACATCCCCACGCGGAAACTGCTTTTAGTAGAGATTCCTATTTCCGAAATATCTGTATTATAAGTATCGGCACCGCCCTCATCAAGCGCTTTATCAGAAGCACAAGAAGCCAACATCACACAAACAAAAATAAAACTAATTTTTTTAAACACTTGCATTTTATCCCAAAATATAAAACAATCTTAAACATACTTTTATTTCAAAAAAACTTTATTGTAAAGAGAGGTCTTTATGAAAAACGGCATTTATCTTGTAGCCACCCCCATCGGCAACATCTCCGACATCACTTTTCGTGCGGTTGAAGTCTTAAAACAAGCCGATATCATCGCCTGTGAAGACACTCGTGTAACCAAAAAACTTTTTTCCCTTCTCATGATTTCAACTTCGCAAAAAAAATTCATCACCTTAAACGATATCAACGAAGAAGAAGCATCTCAAAACCTGATAAATCTTGCCAACGAAGGACATATTATAGCCTATGTTTCTGATGCCGGCTCACCGCTGATATCCGACCCCGGCTACAAACTTGCCAAAAAATGTCGCCACCAAAACACATACCTGACCACCATCCCCGGAGCCTGTGCCGCCATTTGTGCTCTTCAACTTTCCGGATTGCCGTCAAACTCATTCACCTTTGCCGGCTTCATTCCCAATAAAGAAAAATCCCGCACAGATTTTTTACAAAAATACCAAAATTACGATTCCACCGTAATTTTTTACGAAACCGCAAATCGCCTATTAAAAACTCTTTCTGCCGCCTCACAAATATTTTTCGACCGAGAACTGGCCGTTGTCCGAGAAATAAGCAAACTGTATGAAGATTGCCAAAACGGAACAGCTGAAGAACTTTTCAACTACTACTCGCAAAATCCTCCCAAAGGCGAAATAGCTCTTCTAATTTCACCTTCGCAAAACAAATCGGAAACAAATTTTCGTCCTTTTCTAACCGCAGAGCTAAAAAACAACTCTCTTAAGACCGCAGTTGCCAACACTGTAAAAAAGTATAATCTAAACAAAAACGAAGTCTACCAAGCAGCCTTGGAGCTAAAAAATGAGCAATGATTTTTCCGGAAAAACCGCCGAATTTATGGCTCTGCAATTTCTTCGTCTGAAGGGCTATTCTTTGGTTGCCTGCAACTACATTACCGGAAATGGTAAAGGCAACGGAGCCGGCGAAATAGATATCATCGTCAAAAATCAAAATACTCTTGTTTTTGCCGAAGTAAAAAAACGCAAAGATATTTCAACTGCCGCATACTCGATTCGCCCGCAACAGCAATCACGAATTCGCCGTGCTGCCGAAATTTTTATCGCACACCATCCCGAATATCAAAATTTTGATATCCGCTTTGATGCCATCCTAATCCAGATCCCATTCAACATAAAACACATAGAAAACGCATTTTAAAAAACAAAAAAAAGACTAAGCCATAAAGCTTAATCTTTTTTAATAAACAAAAATATCAGACACCCTCATTCTCTTATCAAAGACCGCATAAATCCTCAAATCCGATTTCCTCCTGAAATCTTTCGAAGATCCCTGATATCTTGCGAAACACTTAAATTCGGAATCATTAAAATCCAAAAATCCGAACACCTCCGTATCAGTCATTATCTTGACACAAAAATTCGCTTTTTCCACATCATTCACAATGAATGCTTCGAAACTTTTTTCCATTTGCCAAAAAAATTCCTGATTAACTCCCCACAGAACCAACAATCCTGCAACATAGCGGAGAAAAATTTCCTCATTGATTCCCAAAACAACATGCAAAACCATAAAAGCCAATAAACAAACGATATTTACAATCCCTGCAATATGCTTCATTGTTTTAAGAACAACCGGAGAAAACTTTGCATCGCTGACAAGCCACAAAAAACCGGTTATCAGCAAACTAAATAAGAAAAACACTATCATAGCTAATTATTTTTTTTGCACAATATGCCACCTTTTCAAAGTTGCATCATAACCGACAATATTTCCGGTTTTAATCTCGTGATCTGCTTCAATAATAAAGCCCTCGCAAAACATTCCTCTCCATCTGAAAGAGCAATAATAAACTTTTTCATCTTTGTCGTAGCCCGCTATCACGATTTTATCAACATGATTAGAGCACCGATTGAAATAGCATCTTCGCAAAAAAACTATTAGCGCCGTTAAAATAATAGCAAATATCATAAACATAAAAATTAAAATTTCTGTCTTTTTAATATCCTGATTTTTTTAAACCGTCAATCAAAAACCCTCTTCCGAAAGAAAG
>JAZLEQ010000010.1:0-67145 GCA_045615365.1 Alphaproteobacteria bacterium | reverse complement strand
GACTTCTGACAGAGATTGATATTTTAACAGTTCAAAAGAAACATAAGAATAATTATACATTATTGATGGCAGTGGTAGCAAATCCAAAAATATGTAAGTTTGATAAAAAAATTGTGATTGATGTCCTATTAGATAGAGGAGAATATATTGACCAACTTACAGATGATGGAGATACTGCTTTAACATTAGCAATAAGAAAGAATGATGTTTATTTATGTGAGTATTTGCTTGAAAAAGGGGCAAAAATAAATAGTGTGCCAGATAATTATGGGATTATTGCTACCCATATTACAGCATTTAATAAAAATCTATATTTAACAAGTTTGCTAAATTATTATAATGGAAGCACTGTATGTCCAATACCAGATATCAATATATCTTGCCAAGAATTAGCAGAAATTGTAGGTGATACAGCAATGCTTTCATTATTGAGAGAAATTGAAAATAAATATGTTACACATAAGGAAATGATGGAATTGTAATTAAGATAAAGCAATTTAGGGCAATTATGTGCCCTTTTTATTATTATGTTAAAATCATTTAATTTCATAAGAAGAATCATAGAGGAATCTATGGTTCTTTTACTTTTATATATTCATTGATGTATCTATGAAGTGTGGTCCAAGTGCAACCCATTAACCTTGCTATTTCTGCTTTTGATACATTTTTATCCAATAGTTCTTTTATTTTATTATGCTTCTTTTTTAATTTTTTATATGTAAATCCATATGGTCTTCCTAAATGTTTGCCTTCATTTTTTAATCTTTTTAGACATTCTTTGGTCCTTTGGGAGATAAGTTGTCTTTCAATTTCTGCTGCAAGACTAAATGCAAAAGCAAGCACTTTACTCTGTATATCAGCACCAAGATGGTAATTCTCTTTAATTGTGATTATTTCACATTCTTTCTCTAAACATTGTTGAAGAATACCCATTACTTCAAGCATATTTCTACCTAATCTTGATATTTCAGTAGTAATTACAACATCATCTTTACCAATTTTATCCAGTAATTTACCTAATTTCCTATCTTTTAGATGTTTTCTTGAAGATATGGTCTCTTCTATATATTCATTTATTTTAATTTTATTTTTAGTAGCATAGCATTCTATTTCATATTTCTGATTAGCACAGTTCTGTTGGTCACTGCTGACCCTAATATAGGCATAAATTGTCATAACTAAATCCTTGATAAATTGTATATTTATTTATCAAAGATATATAAAATAGATGCCCTTTTAGATTAAATATGGAGCACTATAATATATAAATATTAAAAATCAAATAAAAATTACAATAAATCTATGTAATAGATGGTATTATTAAGATATAAACAGGGAAAACTCAAGGTATCTCCATAAATGGGCATTTATGGAGAATGAAAGAGATAAAAAATAAATTAAAAATTGCAGTTCATCTTCACATATATTATACAGATATGTGGGATGAAATTAAAGGATATTTACTTAATATTGGAGAATATCCTTACCATTTATATATTACTCTTATCCAAAATAATCCTGAAATAATAAAAAAAATTAAACAATTTCACAAAGATTCCACAATTTTTATTGTTGAAAACAGAGGATATGATGTTGGTCCTTTTATATATTTTTTACATCAAATAAATTTAAATAATTATGACATTATCATCAAACTTCATACTAAAAATAAAATAGGATTGGATACTTTAATAAATCACCATTATGTAAGCAGAAAATATTGGTCAAAATTACTATTTGAAGGTGTATTAGGTAATAAAAAATTATTCCAAAAAAATTTAGAGGCATTTAATAGACTGCCAAAGTTGGGAATGGTAGCTTCAAAATATTTAATTACATCAAGTATTAAAAATTCAAAAGCAGTAAGTATAGGTGTTCTGAATATTATGAAACAATTAGAAAATATTGTTCCAAATACTATAACATTTGTTGCTGGAACAATGTTTATGATAAGGAGCTCTATACTACAACAAATAAAAGATAATTTTAAATTAGAAGATTTTGCCCCAACTAATGGCAGGATAAAAGATGGAACATTGGCTCATATTTTAGAAAGAGTTTTTGGATGTCTTGTTATAGCAAAAGGTTATCAAATTAAAGGATTTGATAAAAACAACAATTTTATAATTAATAGAACATCTTTAAAAATTCAGCATTTTTTCTATCAAAAAAAAATAACCAAAAGCAATCATTTGCTTATAAAAATATGCAAAATACCTGTTTGTCACAAGAAACTAATATAAGGAAAGAACTATGTTTAAATACCATTTATATAAAATACTAAAATTATTTCATCTTATTTCTAAAGAAAAATTACAAAAAATAACAAACCAAAGAAATTATTTAATCATCAAAAATTCAAAATATTTTGATATTGATTATTATTTACTTCATAATGAAGATGTAAAACTTGCAAAAATTGATGCTATAACACATTATTTACAATATGGATGGAAAGAAAATAGAGATTGCACCCCAATTTTTGATGGTAATGAATATTTAAGAAAACATTTAGAAGTATATAAATTAGGAATTCCCCCTTTATTGCATTATGAATTATATGGAAAAAAAGATAAAACCAACAATATATCTAATAATAAAATTAATATTATTAATAATATATCAAAAGAATCATATAATGATATTCAATGTATGAAACAACAAATTGATAAACACAATATAATATCATTTGATATTTTTGACACTCTTCTATTAAGACCTTATATTTGCCCTACAGATTTATTTGAACATTTAGGAAAACTAAATAATATTGATAATTTTAAAGAAATAAGAATAAAAGCAGAAAAAACAGCAAGAAAAGTTAATTATCATAAAGAGGATATCACTATTGATGATATTTATGAGCAAATTCCCAACAATTTAAAGCATATGAAAGACAAAGAACAGAATCTTGAGCTAAAAGTATTGATGCCCAATTTTGAAATGTTAGATGTGTTTAATTATGCTATTAAGCAAAATAAAACAGTAATTATCACTTCTGATATGTATTTACATACAGAATTTTTAGAAAAAGCATTACAAAAAAATGGATTTAAGGGATATAACAGACTTTATGTTTCATCTGATGTTCAAAAAGGAAAAGGAAAAACTCTTTTTAATTATATTTTAAAAGATTTACAAGCATTACCACAAGATATTCTGCATATTGGAGATAATTTGTCATCAGATTATAATAAACCTGTGAGTTTGGGTATATCTGGATTTTATTATAAAAAGGTTAGTGATATTTTCTTTTCTAGAAATATTAAGGCAAAAATTTTTTGGAATGATAATAAAAGTTTTGAAGCTTCTATACTACTAATGAGTTTAGCAATATTTAATCATCAAAATAGAGAAATTAGTTATTGGAAAAGATTTGGTTTTGAATATGGAGGCCCTGTTTGTTACTGGTATTTAAAATGGATTGAAAAACAAATAACCAACAAACACATAGATGATATCATTTTTGTAGCAAGAGATGGCTATACTCTAGAAAAAATATTTAAATTATTCAAAATTAAAAATATAAAGACACACTATATATATGCTTCTAGGCAATTATTTATAAATTGTTGTTTGGATGATGCAATAAAAGATAATAGATGCCTATCCCTAATAGATGCATTCAAGGAGATTGATGAAGAAATAAAAAGAGCTTCTTATATCTTACATAGTGAAGATGCAGCTAGAGAATTTGTAAAAAATAATTATCAAAAATTTGATAAATTATGTAAAAAACAATTTACAGAATATAAACAATATATAAAAAAGCAGAATATAAAAGGCAAAAAGATTGCAATAGTTGATACAATAACTGGTGCAGGTTCTTCAATCAAGCTGTTAAAATCTGTTTTTCCTCAGAGCAAGATAACATCATTTTTCTGGATATGTTTATATGAAGCCCAACAATATATTGATGCTTTTGGTATTCAAACTTTTAGTTCTTATCCAAACCATAAACATATAGCAACTTGGGATATAGTAGAATATATTATGACAAGTCCAGAACCACCTATGTTAAGATTAGAAAACAATAAAATTATATACAAATCTCATATTACAAATGATGAGTATGAAAGAATAGATAGGTATAAGCTAATATCTGAATATAGTATTCTTTTTTCTAAGCAAATAGAAAAATATTTTTCTGATATTTTAACTATAAATGAAGATTTTATAGTTCAGTGGTTAAATATATTATTTGATGCTAATTCTGGATATGATAAAAAATATTTAGCTAATATAAATTGTTGTGCAGATTCTGCTCATAATATACAAAGACCATTATATAAAAAATGGTTTTATGAAAATAAAATGCAGAATAATTATAAAAATGCTAATGATTTAAAATCTCATTTTGATGATTTGAAATTATTTTTGAATAGACTTATTGAAAAAAAACTTTCAACAATGATGATGCATCAATTAACATTTCCTCAATTTAAAAATAAACATCAAGGAAAAGATATTGTTATTTTAGCTTCAGGTCCTACTCTACAATACTTTACCCCCATAAATGATTGTATATATATTGGTGTAAATAAATCATTTACTGCCCATAAAATAAAATTAGATTATCTTTTTATTCAAGATTTTAGTGGAACAACTTCTGGATATATTGATGAAATTAATAAATTAGATTGTACAAAATTTTATGGTCTAACTAGTGAAAATATAGAACCTTACAGAACCATACCTGAAAGTATAAGATTATCAGCAAATGCTTATTCATATAGAACAGATTGGGAAGATATTTCTAATTTCAAAACTGAATTTGCTTATGATTTATCTGTTCAATCTTTAGGTTGTGGAGGAACAATAGTTTTCCCAGCATTACAATTTGCTCTCTGGACCAATCCTAGAAGAATATATTTAGTTGGTGCAGATACAAATAATAGTGGCTATTTTGAAGGAAATAATAAAAATATACTATATCCAAATAAATTAATTCCATTGTATAAAAAATTTAAACTATTTGCACAACAATATTATCCATACACAGAAATTATTTCAGTTAATCCTGTTGGTTTAAAAGGAATTTTTGAAGATATTTACACTGATGAATATTTAGATTCTCTCAAATAATATTATAATAATATCTATCTAAAATAAAAAGCACTGAATATGAGGGATTCTGTGCTTTTTATATAAAAATTATACATATTTTTGCTATTAATACTCATTTAGAATAGCAATCAATAAAATATTGCCACCAGTATCTTTATTCACCAAAAATAATGATAGAGGGGCAAAAAGAGCAACAGTATTGGAAAAAATCATCAACTTCTTCAATAGATTTAAAGATATAATTAGTGATGGAATGTAAAGAAAAAGCACAGAATGTGGAAGTTCTGTGCTTTTCATTATGGGATTGCTGAAGCAATAATTGATATTATCAATACCAATCAAAGTTTACTATTTCATCTAAATCTATTGCTTTTTTTCTTCTTCTTCTGTTTGTGCAACATTAATATTAGAAATTTTTAATAAAGCAGAAATATCTGATTCAGCATCTTGTTTAAAAATATAATCCCAATAATAACCATATTCTTCTTCTCCACAAGCAAGACATAATCTCAAATCTTTACATTCTTCTTCATCTGAAACAACACAACCATAATTTTTGTCTTCTTCCCAATATTCTATATCAAATCCTTCAATCCAATCTACACATAGAAAATATTTTTCCCTTATTTTAATATAGTTGCCTTTTTGGCTGTATTTACTAGGTTCAGTTTCAGAATTATCAAAAGCATCATTTCTCTTGTAAACTGCTTTTAACCATTTAACTAATTCATCAAAATCAGATTTTTTTATAAAAATTATATCATTCATTATTTTTATCCTAATTTAAAATTAATTGTTAAAATTTACAAGTTGCTGACATCAACAACTTGCCCTCAGCATATAAAAAAAATAGAAGAACACAATTTCACTCAATTTAGATATTTTTATTGAGTTTCAGCTGGTTTCATCATAAAAAAAGCACAGAAGTGGGAGATTCTGTGCCTTTTTATGATGAAAATATTTACTATTTAGAAGAATTAACCCAACTTTCTAACCATTGTTTAGTTTGAGATTCAACTGGTGCTTTTTTAACCCATTCTTTCATCCATTCTTTTGTTTTGTTTTCAATTGGAGCATTTTTGACCCAATTTTTTAACCATTCTTGGGTTTTATTTTCATTTGTGGAATTTTTTATCCAATTTTCCAACCATTCTTTGGTATTGTTTTTAATAGGGGCATTATTCACCCATTCATTTAACCATTCTTTGGTTTTGTTATCTGTTGAAGCATCATTTATCCATTCTTCTAAAAATTTTTTTGTATCATTCATTTTTTTACTCCTAATTTAAAATTAATTGTTAAAATTTGCAAGTTGTTGACATCAACAACTTGACCTCACATATAGAATGGTTTTTAGGAATAAGCTACAAAGGAGAATGGCATTTATTTTTTATGGTTTCAAAGGGTTTCATAATAAAAAAAAGCACAGAAGGGAAGATTCTGTGCAGTGGGAAAAATTATGAAAGTTCTTAAAACAGTATATTGATTACATCAGTGTTTATCCATTTTAGAGTAAAAGTTTTTTATATATTATGTTTTTACCCTCTAAATATAGGTTATCAATTTCTTTTATAGCATCATTGTTAAATGATGAACCTTGAAGTGCTTTTAGATTTTTTATCAAGGTTGCTATACAATTTAGACTTGGAGATTTTTTTTCACATTTTATCTTACCATAATAATATTTGTTGCAATCCAAAAATATTTTAGAGAAATCATATTGGGAATTAACAATTTTAAAGTTTTCAGATACTATTTTGTAGCATTTCAGAATGAAATTGAGTGTTTCATCTGCTGATATTAACTGATTTGTATATTTGTTGATTCCTCTTATTTTATTCTGTGTTTTTATTGATTCTAATATGTTTTTCATATCATTCCTTATGGTGATTCATAAGTATTTATCATTTGAAACTGAGTGAAACCCAATAAATTAAAGAAAAAGTAGGTTCCTAGACTATAAATTAAAAGCATTCTACATTCAGGGCAAGTTATTGATGACAAAGTCATTGATAACCAATTAAAAATAAACTTAAATCTTTAAATGGAAAGGGTATTAAAATGACAGAAAATAGTGCAGTATATAATTTAAATCCAATGGAAAACCAAGTAAACACTAATATGACTATTCCACAAGTTCAGCAACCATTTAGCTTCAATGTTATTTCAACAGATGAAGATAGAGCATTATTGCTATTTGTTGATACCAAAAAACAGATATTAGACAATTTGGTGTTCAATTTAGAGCATTATAGAGCAAATGATTGGGATAGAAGCAGTTGTATGAAGAAAATGTTCAATGAAGCAAAGAAAATTATTTCATTGAGAGCAGGTTCTAAAACAATAATCACTCTTGGATATCAAGCAACAGAATGCTATTCAAATGAGCAAAAAGTTGCTTGTCTAAACCAATTAGGTAAGGAAATAGTGAATGGAAAGTATGATAAATCCATTGCTGAAAGCCTAATTACAGAATATCAAAGCAGAAGAGAGAGAAGAAACCAAAGAGCAAGAATGCCAAGAGTTACACCACCAGTAGTTGATGTTGCTAAACCTATTGTAGCACAAGAAGTGGTAAAAGCACCTGTAAAGGAACAGAAACCTGCTCAATATAATATTAAGCAGCAAAATTGGGAAAAAGAATACAATTTCAACTAAATCCCATATAGAAAACACCACAAAACCCTCATCATATTTGATGGGGGTTTATATTATATTTTAATAAGGTCTCTCAATCTAACCATACCAATCAATTCTCCATCTGCTTTGCCATTAGATGTTAAAAATACAACACCAATACCTTCTTCATATTGAGAATCTTGAATAAACATCTGTTTTACTTCTTTTACTTTTGTTTTGGGTTTAGTGCATAAGAATCCTTCTATGCTGTCTCCAACAACATCTAGCATATCTTTAATAGTTATTTCTTGTAAATTGAGATTTGAATGCATTTTTTTTCTATATGTGAACTCACTTTCAATCCTATTGCTAAAAATACCAACAATTGTTTTATTTTCAATTATAGGAAGGTAATAACAATGTTCACCATGCATCTTTCTTGTGGTTGTAATATATGAGTCACTATATGTAATAACCCTTTTTACAGCAGATGCATAATCACAGACAGGTTCTTCTTCTTTATTTTTTATTTTATCTATATTGGGATTTGCTTTTTGGTATTCTTTTATACTTGCTAATGTATAACCACATTGGTCACCTTCATTCTTAAATACCAATTCTGATTTGCCTCTTGCAGTCCAAGTTTTTAAGGTATTTGGTTTTATTCCCAATATTGTTGATGTATCTTTCCTTGAAATAAGTATATTTTCATCATCTTTTGTTATTTTATTATTTGTAATGCTTGAATTGTTTTTAATTATATCTTTGCTTTTATCATTCAATGCTTGTGCTAACAATAAATATCTATCTTTTATTTTATCTCTAAAAATATTTATCCATAATTCAGCATTAGGTATTTGTCTGTGTGCTATTCTGATAAGGCTAAATATTGCTTTGGAACCAAAATCAACATCAGTAAAATTAAATACATTAGTAATAGATGTATTGTTAAATGATATTATTCCTTTAAAACATCTTCCATTAAAAAATATTGGTGCTTTAAATTCTGCATCATCAAAAATAATATCTGCTGTATCTGATGTTTTATTATTATTATTTTCAAAGTAAAATCCACCATTTGTATTATCAGATACTCTTATTTTACTAAAATCTGCTTTTTTATTGAAAATAGTATTTGTAAATACTGCTTTTTTACTAAATATAGAACCATTGAAAGAAACTTCATTATAGAATGTAACATTATTAAAGTCTGCTATATTATGAAACTTTACTTTATGGAAAATGACTTGATTGCAAAATTGAGTTCTATAAAAATTAACACTACTTTTAAATTCACAATTTTCAAAAATAATTTGTTTGCTAAAACTTGCATTCAATGAATATACACTATCCTCAAAAATACAATTTTTGAATGTTAATTGATGATGAAAAGCTGATGGTAGGTGTAGTTGGTCTGTAAATGTGCAGTTAGTGAAAATAAAATTATCATATGATGTTTGGAAATGCTCTCTTAAATATATGCTTTTTACCTCTGATTTCTCAACAATGCTGGATTCTCCTTCTTCTCTATATCTAAAATCATCACCAAATTTTGCATAATACTCATATTCATCTTGTATATTGATATCATCATTATAATCATTAGGCATAATTCCATCTCCTAAATAGTATATATTTAGGAGGGTAGAAGGTATTACATTAAAAATCCAGATAAAATGCTAAATAATCCAGTTTAAATGCTAAAAAATGCTCTTAATTGCTTCATTTTGCTATATAACCATATACAGTTGGTCTTGTGATATTAAAATGTCTTGCTATTTTAGCAATTGGAATTCCTTGTTTATATAAATTGTTTAATTCACTTACTTGCTCATCAGATAATTTATTTTTGCCACCTTTATATTTTCCTTTTGCCTTTGCTAATGCTACTCCTTCTCTTACCCTTTGGTTTATCAATTCTCTTTCTAATGAACTCACTGCTGCTAACATTGTCATCATCAGTTGTTGATATGGGTCTTGTTTATTGGGTTCAAATGACAGGTTTTCTTTATGGAACTTAATTGTTGCCCCAATTTTATTGATTTCATCTACTATATTCAATAAATCTCTTGTGTTTCTTGCTAACCTATCCATTGAATGAACATTCACAATATCACCACTTCTTAAATTAGATAACATTGCTTCTAATTGTGGTCTTTCTCTATTTTTTCCACTTAATTTATCTTCATATTCTCTATCACAAGGAATACCAAGTAATTGTCTCTCTGTTGATTGGACTATTGTGCTAACTCTTTTATAATTAAAAATCATTGCTAAAAATCCTCTATATGTAAAATGTATAATTAAGATGTTGCTTTACAGTATGCTAAAAGTGTAAAATTGTCAAGTGTTTTAATGTTGATTTTACAGTTTTGTATATATAAAAGCAGACAAATGTTAGATTTTACATATTGTTATTTTTAAATATTATCATCCTAAAAATGTATCTATGAGAGGGTAAATCCATAGTGTTTGGAAGATTGATGTTGTAATAAGATGGTGTTGTTGGTGTGTAAAAAATGGTAATTTATCATCCAGTGGATTTTCTGTATCCCTTATAGAATAAGGGGTTTGGGGGATTTCAAAAATTTTGCCAAGGTTGATGTCGTGGGTACAAATCCCATTGCCCGCTCCAATAACAAAAAGCCACCTTTATGGTGGCTTTTTTGTTGTTAGGAACGGCTGGGATTTGGACCCACGAAGAAGTGGTCCGACCACAAGCGAGAGGCAGACGAAAGTATGCCGGTGAGCGATAGCGAACGAGCGAAGAGGCGACAAAGTCAATCCCAGCTTTCTCGCGTATTTACACCAAAACCCCACACAAGGTGGGGTTTCGTTGTAAATGGCGGTGTATTACAACCTTACGGTATCTAGCATACTAAAGATGTAATACTATTGCAACTATAAAACAGGGAATCTACAGGGAAATTTGTTATTATTTTATATCCAAAACTTTCTAAACCTCAAATAATTCCACAATAAATATCCAATTTTTCTAAAATTTATCAGGGAATTTGTTTTAAACAACTTGGAATATCTCTGTATAAATAATCTCTTGATTTTGATATAGCTATCGCATTATACTGAAGAAAATTTTATTTAATAAATTGAAATAGAGTTTAACATGAGCAATGCAATTGATGAAACATACATTAATAATCTTTTAATCAACAATAAGGCATTGTTCAATTATATTTACGTTATTGAACAAAATTTTGACATTATTCCAAATTCACACAGTCATTATGGTGCAAGTATTAATTATCAAGACATCACAGAACTTAGAAAAGAATTTTTAGAAGAATTGTATGATTCAATAGTGAATTGGGTATATAGTACAGAAAAATATAATAAATTAAAAGCTATTGCAATAAATAAGGGTAAAGACGATTCTGCCGCAGCAAACGAAGTTTCTAGAATGGCTAGAAGCACATTTAGAGGAAATAAAAATTCTGAAAATATTCTAATTCAAGGTCAACTTGGTGAGTTATTATTATTTCATTTCATACAAAGATTACAAAAAGCAATACCATTATTAAGGAAAATGAAAATAACCACATCAACTGAGCATGAACGTTTTGGTGCTGATGCAATCCATTTTAAATATGAAAATGAGAAACCAATCATCATACTAGGTGAAGCTAAGACATATACAAGTAAATATAAATTTAATGAGGCTTTTGAAAAAGCAATAGAAAGTATTTTAAAGACATATAAAGATCATAGAGATGAGATATATTTTTATACTCATGAAGATTTTTTAGATCCAAAAATGAATGAAATTGCAGAATTATATATTAATAATCAACTGAAAGATGTAGAGGTTCATTTACTGTCAATAATTGTATATAACGAAACATCTGATATAAAAGGCGATCAACGAGATAAAATATTACAAAAAATTACTGATGTAATTAAAAGAAAATATTCTAATTTTGATAAAAATAAAATCGATATAAAAAATCATACAATATTAAAACGTATTACATACATTGTTTTTCCAATATGGAAACTTGATGAGTTAGCTAGTGCTTTTCAAAAAATGCTATAAGGAGCAAAAAATGGAAGTACTTAAGAGAGATGTTTTGAATAAATTATTAGAAATAGACTGTTACTCTATGGCTAATAAAATAGGATTTATATCTGAAAACAAAAAAAATCTTACAGAAGATTTAGTGATGAAAGCTATTAGATGCTTAGATTACGAAACAACAATAACAAAAAATCCTAATATAAATTATATTATTACTGTTTTTGCATTAATATGGGAGTATGCTGATCATAATAAATA
This sequence comes from Alphaproteobacteria bacterium, assembly GCA_045615365.1. GTDB lineage: Bacteria > Pseudomonadota > Alphaproteobacteria > RF32 > CAG-239 > CAZU01. The sequence goes on along the minus strand of JAZLEQ010000010.1, from coordinate 55,168 downwards.
TAATTTACAAAAAGTTGCGATTAAATTTTTATCTAGAATAGGATATTCTACATCAGCTATCATAACAGATAAAGAATTTGATAAAAACAATTGTATCTTTTCGTCTATAGAAAGTCCTATAGAAGAACTTATCGCATCATTAAATCAAACAAAATATAATGTTTTTATAGGTAAAAAGAAATTTATTTTAACAAAATTTCAAATGGATATTTGGAATAGTATGGATAATGATAAATTAATTGGAATATCAGCACCTACATCCGCTGGAAAATCCTTTGTTATTTTATTGAAGCTTTTAGAAAAATTAAAGAAAAAAGATTTTGATATTATTTATATTGTACCTACCTTAAGTTTGTTAAATCAAGTAATTGGAGATTTTAATAAATACATTAAAGAGTTAGAAGTTAATAATTGTAGAATTAGTAGTACATACGAAGAAAGCGGTAAAGATGAAAATAATATATTTGTACTAACGCAGGAAAAAACTATAGGTATATTTTCAGATAAAAAGAACAAGTTTGAAAAAGATACCGTATTGGTAGTTGACGAAATTCAAAATATAGAAAGAATTAAAGAAGATAATGATGAGAGAGCTAAAGTTTTATATGATGTTTTAAATGAACTAAGATACAAAAAAAACATTATTCAAATTATTTTATCAGGGCCTAGAATTGATAAAATAGATACAACTGCAATGGCATTATTTAATCAAAAAGCTACAAAAATATACTCTGTAGATTGCCCTGTATTAAATTTAACATATAGTATTTCTAAAGAGAATAATAAAAAATATCTATTCAAGCAATATTGTAGCCTAAACAACCACCCTTTTACAATAGAAATAACAAATGATAGTTTTATTTCTGGATACGGAAAAAAACAATATAATAATAAATTTTTGGAGTATTTAAACACTATACTAAATAAATTATCAAATAATCAAAATATATTTTTTTCACCCACCGCATCAACAGCAAGAAATATTGCATGTTCTTTAACAACTAGAAACAAAATAAATGAAAATGTAAAAACCTTAATTGCATATTACAAAGAAACAGTAAATGATAATTATTCGTTATGTAATGCATTAAAAAAAGGTGTAGCATATCATCATGGTCGTCTACCACACCATGTTAGGAGGACACTAGAAAAAGCTATGCAAGAAAACTGGATAACAGATATCGTTTGTACAACAACTTTGTTACAAGGCATTAATTTACCAGCACAAAATATAGTAATTAGAAACCCAAATTTGTATATAAAAAAAGAAAAAGAAAAAACTGTCGAATTAACAAATTATGAAATGGCCAATCTTAGAGGAAGAGCAGGAAGGTTATTAAAAGATTTTATTGGAAGGACTTTTGTATTAGATGAAACATCTTTTATTATTACAGATGGATATAAAGAAAATAACTTATTTGATAATACAATTAAAGAATTACCGAAAGATTATGGGGAACGATATAAAAAATATCAAAATGAAATAATGGATGTATTGTTAAGTGAGGATATACACACAGAAGCAGAAGAACAAAAAAATGAAATTCATTATAGAGATTTAAAAACGTACATTCGTCAAAGTATATTACACAATGGAGACAAAGCAAAGTATAAAATGGAAAATGTCGGAATTACTTTATCTCAAGAACAAATAGCTGCAATAAAATTAAAATTAGACAAGTTAGAAATTCCTAAAGAAATTTGTTACAAGAATAGGTACTGGGACCCATTTACGCTTGAATATATTTATCAAAATTATAAAGGTGAAGTGCCATCATTTCCTTTAGAAAAAGGTTGTAAAACAAAATTTGAAAGTATGCTAAAATTCTTAAGAGATAATAAAAGAACCAAGTCTATGTATAATCGTTATATTCCAGAAAAGTATAGAGCAGGAGTTCTTAGAAGCATTTTATGTGATTTGTGTTATAAATGGGCGCAAGAAATACCTTTATTTGATATATTAAAAACGAAATTAAAAAATTCAGAAAATTCTGAAGATAAAATAGAAGAGATTATAGATATTTTACAAAATTTAGCTTCCTATAATGTACCTTTACTACTTAAACCAATTTTTGATATTAAAAATCCTGAAAGTATTTTTTTAGAGTGTATGCAATCTGGTGCTTATAACGATATTTCAAGAACTCTTATAGAAATTGGTGTGCCAAGAGAATGTGCTCTATATTTAAATAAAAGTATTTTTTATCAAATGGATATGGAAAGGAATAATTTAAAAGAAAATATAAGAAATATTTTAAAGAGTAAATTTGATACACTTCCGTATTGGATAAAAATTCAATTAGAATTTATTGTTTAACTTTTAAACTTTACAAAAATTAAGGCTTTGAATGGTACAAAATAAGAAACTTCAGGAAAAAGAATATTTAAATAGTTTTTTATCCTCTTCAGAGGGAAAGAAGTGGATCAATGATTATAATCTAAAAAATTATGTAGAATTTGAAAGTCCAGATTTTATTTTTTTTGATCATGAAAATCAAAGAATTGGTTTAGAAGTCACCCAATATATGACAAAAAGCAAACATCGAAATGCTTTGCAGCATTTAATGACAATAGGAAACCAAGTTTGTTGTTATGCTAAAAATAAACATAATTTAGATATTTCTATTGTAATAGATAAATGGGATAGAAGAATATGGCAAGCAAGAACGTATAAAGATATAGAAGATGCATGCTATAATCCAGGGTTTATTGATATTTTTAATAAAAAAGAAGTTAAATCGAAGTTAGAGAAAATTATAGATGCAAGGTTGAATGAATTAAAAAAATGGCCTGGTCTTGTTAAATCTAGCATTAGCGTTCAAAATGAGTATTTGAATATTTCGATAAGCTCATTTTGTGATATGTATGGAAAATATGAATGCAGTGTAAATAATAGTTGTTTTAGTCGGGAGGATCCATTCGACGAACTTCAAGCAGAAATTGATAAAAAGAACAAACAGTATGAAATATACATCAAAAATTGTAACGAATGTTTCTTATTAATTTACAAACCAGATGTATCAAAAGGTAATTATTGTCATTTTACAAATAAACTTTATAAGCAAAAATTTATTTCTAAATTTAAAGATATATTTTTATATGATGCTCAAGAACAAAAATGTATCAAATTAGAAAATTTGCATATTTGAAATTATAATTTGTTTGTACTGATTTGTTTAATAACAGTTGTTAGTAAAGTTTCAAAAGCTTTACCTTTTAATTGTTCATAGGCCACATACATAGGAATATTTTGTGTAATATAACTCAAAGAACCATAAGCAATATGGAATGGCAATTCCTGATAATACATAACTGTAATGTTTGTAACTAGAGAAAGTTCTTTTATGGACTGACCATGAGCATTTATACTTTGCTGTAATTGTTTACAAATATATGCTAAATCCATACTATTTAAGGCTTTACAATTTTCTTGGTAAAGACAGATATCTTGAGAAATATCATAACTAGATTTCGCAACACTTAAAGCTTGATTTACATGATCGAATGTTATTTGCATTTTATTATCCTTTAACTACATCCCAATAACCGCCTTTGTCTGGACCGATACGACGAATGTTACCTAATTCCTTTAGTATTGCAATTTGTTTTGCTATCGCTCTTCTAGACACGCCAAGAGTTTCAGCCATTTTATTTGTGGTAATATTGGGATCTTGACGAATAAGATCAATAATTTTCTGTGAACTTTTCTGTGAACTTTTCTGTGAACTTTTCTGTGAACTTTTTTCTTCTTTTTTACTTGCATCTTTTATTTGCATTTCACGATTGTCTAATACATTATTTTCGCCTAATAGTAGATTTCCAAAAAATTTATTTAAAAATTCCATTGTATAGGGAATATCTTTTTTTAAGTTTTGGTAATTTGCTCTAACTAGAGCATTACGAAAATATTTAGCATGTTTTTCAAACAAATCATTATTAGTATCAAAACCCAGTGTATGAAGATATTTAATAACAAAGACAGCTGTTGTTCTCGTATTGCCTTCTCCAAAAGGATGAATTTGCCATATACCAGATACAAACTTTGCTAAATGCTCAACTTTTTCTTTTATAGATAACCCTTTATAAATGAATTTTTTTTCTTGTGCGAAATCATAATCTAGAGTTTCACGTAAACTATCAGAGCGACCATAAATAACAGTATCTCCATTCAAAATAGGTTCTTCTTTTGTTATATCGTATGTACGGATTTTACCTGCAATTTCATTATCTAATATTCCTGTAAATAGAACTTTATGAATGGAAATAAGTTCAGCAGGACTAAATGAAAAAGTATGTGTGCTTAAAAGTTTTGTGATACGAGCTGAAACTTCATCTGCTTCTTTTTCATTATGTTCTTTAAGTGTTTTTGCTGGATTTTGTTTATAGTAACGGGCAATCTCTTCATTTGCTTCGTCAATAGAGATTTTTCCTTCAATATTGTTTTTAGCTACTTCTATAAGATATTTTGAAGGAGTTAAACCGTCAACTTGTTGCAAACCGATTGCAATGCTCCAGTTTTCCGCTTTTTTATATTTTTCTGGTTCATTTTGTTTTTTGTACTCTTCAAAATCATCCATATTACAGTAGCTCCTATGTTTAATTAGTAATCATTTTAATGAGTAAGGTATTATTTTTCAAGGTAAAAATGCTTTATTTTAACTTATTCTCAGACTATGCGACTCCAATAAAATTTAGTTTTAGCGATCAAATTTGTAGCACAATAATCAATCCCTTGACTTAAGGCATCGCATTGATCCTTAAATACAGAATTTGGAAACATTAATAATTCATCCTTAAAATCTTTCCACCAACTGCTAACCAATGCAGGAAATAAACAACTTCCATCTTCTATATACGGCGATACTCCCTCAAGCCGACTAATTTTATCTACAACTGGTTTTATAGGAATAATTTTAAATTCTCTATTTTTAGTTTTAAGCTGTTGAATAGCTTGTACACCTGAAGATGCATCTTCAATTAATGTTTCTATTTTTGCATTTGTATAATTCTGCATTGCTTCATAATGTTTTTGTTCTATTTTTCTGATTAAAGAAGGAAATTCTAGTCGTTCTCGGTAACAATCAAGTATATAAATTTTTTTATTTTCATCTATTCCCATCGTAATACATGCAGAAAAAGCATTTTTTTCGCCAACTTTTTCAGCAGTGTCCCAAGATAAAATAATATTTTTAAACTTATTGGGTTTTATATTATAAAAATGTAACCATTTCTCTTTTATGAGGCCACCCTCAATAGGTGTTGGGCGTTGTTGGTATTGCCCTGCAAAACCATATTCTCCTAGATTTTTGCGTAAATCTGATATTACATCTATATTTTCTCGGTGAGGGTGTAAAAGTTCACCTTTGGCTCTGAAGATAATTCTTTGGTTTTCTGAATTATGATTATTTATTATCCATTGTTCATCTTCTTCTGCAATAATTGGAAGTTTAATGTGCTTAAAAGGTGTTTTTGATGTCAGTAAAAATCCTGTAAGATCATTTTGATGTAGACGTTGCATTATAAGTAAAATTTTGCCATGAGATTTATCATTTAAGCGAGAATATAAAGTGGAACCATACCAATCATTGACTTTTTCTCGTTGAGTATCAGACATCGCTTCTGTCGGTTTGAGAGGGTCGTCAATAATTATCCAGTCTGCACCTCTCCCTGTTAAGGTTCCTCCAATAGATGTAGCCATTCTTCCACCACCAGCGGTGGTTTCAAAATCATTTACAGCTTTTCGTGATGGGCTTAATATTGTATGAGGAAATATTTCTTTATACCATGAGGTTTGCAAAATGTTCCTGCAATCGTTTGCAAATTTACTAGCCAAATCATCAGAATAACTCACACATATAATATTTATTTTAGGATTTAATCCTAACAAATATGCAGGTAATGCAACAGAACAGATGATTGACTTCATATACCGAGGAGGAATATTTATAATTAATCTGGTATTTTTATTATGCACCATATCCATGATTGACTGACAAACAACATCAATGTGCCAATTATCCATATAATTATCATTTGGTGAAACTTCCTTAAATACCTTAATTACAAAGGATTTAAAATCTTGACGTAAAATAGCATAAAGTAGTTGCTTACTTATCATCTGAATTATCTCTCAAAAAAAGTTCTATAATATCTTTATCTGTTTGAGATATGTTATCATTATTATTAGAGGCTTCATCGTTTTTATTATCAATCATAATCATATAAGGGAGGATAGTCTGTATGGATTTTAAATCTCCTTGAGTTGCTTTATTAACCATTTGCATCAAAATTGCTGTTTTTTTATTAATTTTAGTAACCTTTCCATTTTGCGCCACAGATATTTTTTGTTCTAATGCGTCATTTAAAATTGCAATAGTATTTTTAGAACCTTTAGGCCTTCCTCTAGGATTGCCCGAAACACCTTTTTTAAATTGTGTTTCTTTAGGTGGTTTTTTATAACCTATTTCGTAATTGTTATTGGACATTAAGAGCCTCTCTTTTCTCTTTCAAAAGTTCAGAATAGGTTTGTCCTGTGCTTTCAAGAACAGCATCCTCATCAAAAATTTCAGAATATCTACGAATTGTTGTATCAACATAAAGAGGCTCATATTCAATGCCATAACAAATTCTTTTGGCTTGCTGTGCTGCAATGAGAGTGCTGCCAGAACCTAAAAAACAATCTAAAATTATATCCCCGCGGTTTGATACATCTAAAATTGCGTCTTTAAACATTTCTACAGGTTTAACTGTTGGATGTAATTTTATATCATTTTTATGGTGTCCAAAAGAATTAACGCCAGCATATTGCCAAACATTTGTGCGGTAGCGACCATTTTTTCCTAATTCTACATTATTTATATGTTTATCTGTATCATTTTTGAAAATAAAACATAATTCATGTTGGCTTCTATACAAACTTCCCATTCCACCTGACGATTTTACCCATACACACATATTTACAAAATTAGAAAATGTTTGATTTCCTGCTTGCATAATTTCAGAGATATGACGCCAATCCATAAAATTATAATGCAACGAACCAGGTAGTGAAAATTGGCAACATAATTTAAAATTAGTCATCAGAAAGTCTGTAAATTCGTGAGACTTCATCTCTCCTGATGCAAAAGCAAATTCTTTATGTTGTACAGCTCCAGAACCACAAACATGTCCTGATATTTTGACATTGTATGGAGGATCTTGCAGAACCATATTAGCTTTTTTATCTAAAAATAACTGCGTGAACGTGTTTTCTTCAAGACTATTACCACAAATTATTCGATGTTTATCAAGTTTCCATACATATCCTTGTTTTGTGATAATTTCGTTTTCAAGAATATAAGGTATATAATTGGTTTTAGCATCTACTTTGTTTTCTGTATTATCTAATAATACATCTATTTCAACATCTGAAAATCCCGTGATATCTAAGTTAAAATCATTACAGATTAATTCCAATTCTGATAACTCTAATCTTAATAATTCTTCATTCCAACCACCATTTTCAGATATTTTATTATCAGCAAGCCTATATGCCCGTTTTTGTGCATTTGATAGATGAGATAAACGAATCGATGGAACATTTTTTAGATTGACTAATTTAGCGGCTTCTAATCTTCCATGACCGGCAATAATTTCATTATTTTCATCAATTAATATGGGATTATTGAAACCAAACTCTCTAATTGATGATGCAATTTGCTGTATTTGAAATTCGGGGTGTGCTTTGGCGTTATTGCCGTAGGGTTTTAACAGCTTAATATTTATATTTTCAACGTTTAATGGAGCTTTTATCAAAGATTCTGACATGTTATTTCTCCTATATATTGCGAATCTAACAAAAACAATCGCTACATATAGTCTAGAATCTGATATGACAAAGTAAACCCTAAAGTTAAAAAATATTTTTACACTCAGCCCTTGACATTTCTATTTTTTATACATTTTAAAATTTTCAATGAATATTTGAAGGGCTTGAAGCTCTTCTTCCGACATCATTTTTATTCTTCTACTAATCAACTCTTCCATATCCGCACGTTTTGATGATTTAACAAAGAGTTCATCAAGAATGTTGATATCCAAGCAATGTAAAATTTTATATAAAGTATATGACTTAGGATTTTGCTTACCATTTTCGATCTGATTAATTGATGAATAATCAGTATCACTAAGTTCGGCTAATTTTTCGGTAGAGTACTTTTTATCTGTTCTAAATCTTCGAATAGAATCGCCGATAATTTTTCTAAATTCCAATTCTCCAATCATTGTATTGCTCCATTAAGATTTTATAGAGAGAATACAATGCTAAATAATTTGACTCTATAGAACGCGTACGATATATATTTATTGAATCAATACAATAAATATATATGGAGACTATGCAATGAGTGAAGATCTTGAAGAATTTAGCCAAATAACAAAAGAAAATATCGGATATTATGTTTACTGTTTAATTGATCCTAGAAATAATGAGATTTTTTATATTGGCAAAGGTTGTGGTAGCCGTGTATTTGCGCATCAACAAGAAGAGGGTAATAATCCTAAAAATCTAAGAATAAAAGAAATTCAAAAACTAGGCTTAAATATAAAAAAATATATTATTCGCTATGGATTAACAGAAGAAGAGTCTTTTCATCTTGAAGCTGCATTAATAGATATTCTTTCTGCAAATATATGGAATACACGCCAACTTTTAAATATTATGGGAGGACATCATTGTCTTGATAATGGAATGAAATCTGTTGAAGAAATTGAAGCTTATTTTTGTGTTGAGAAAATAAACAAAGAAGATATTAATGACAATGTCCTTATAGTTAATATAAATAAAACTTATAATTTACTTAATAATGTTTATGAAAGTACACGAAGAAGTTGGATTATTAGTGAAAAAAGATTACCTGAAATTGATTTAGTGATTAGTGAATACAAAGGAATTTTTAGAAAAGTTTATAAACCAATTAAATGGTATGAAGATAAAAATCATACGGAGCGCACTCGTTGGATGTTTGATGGTATAGATGTATCTTCAGAATATCCTCAATATATAAATAAAAAGAATCATTTTAAGAAGCGTGGTAATATGAGCCCCACTCAATTTGTATGGGGAAGAGCGAAACATCACCAAATTATACAACAATAAGTATAGATAAAGACAATACAGCAAACAATAAAATAGGTTTTATGGATAAGTTTATATGCGAAATATTATCAGTTTTTGTTTGGTTTATAGGTGTTTTTAACATAAGTTCCATTTTTGACAGTTTAAAAGATGACATGGGAAGCAAATAAAATATATTATTATATATAAGATTTGACTTCCGTTATTTTAAGAGCCTTCATAGTAAACTATGGAGGCTCAAAATGTATAAAAAACCACCCATATTATCCCAATTTAAAAAAGGGGTATCTGGAAATCCTAATGGACGACCAAAAATTTCAGATTCAGCACTATTTGAGTTGACTTACATCTTTTTGCAAGCATTACTGTCAGCAAGAAATAAGAATAAAATAGCCCGTGAAAAACTAAGCAAAATAAGGGATATCTTAAATGAAAATGAAAAAGAAAATATATCTACCCAAAAACTTAACAGAGTTAAAAAATCTAAACCATAAAAAACAATCTGAATTATGGAAAAGATATTGTTTAGGGAATTATCAAAGGCAATTGCGAGCTCTATGGTATTATATTGCCTGTGAAAATTTCAATTTAAGGATAGAGCGCAAACATATAACAAAACTTGAAAAATATTCAAGAAATCCAGATGAATGCATGTTTCGCGCATATAAAAATAAGTATATTTTACAACCAGGTACGGAGATAACTAAAATATTTAAGGGAAGAAAATATAAGATCGCGGTTATTGGTGTAAATGATTTTGTATATGAAAATCATCACTATAAAACGCTATCGGCAATTGCTAAAAATATATGTGGTATAAAAGTTTCTGGTTACGATTTCTTTGGGTTAAATAATAAAAACACATTAAAAGGCAAGACTAATGGTTAAAATAAATTGTGCTGTTTATGTACGTAAATCTACAGAGAAAGGATTGGAATTAGAATTTAACTCTTTACATAACCAAGAAGAAGCCTGCCGAAGTTATATATTTTCGCAGGCTTTTAATAATTGGGAATACTTTAAAACATATACTGATGGTGGTATTTCTGGAGGAACGATGGAACGTCCTGCTTTAAAACAGATGATTGAAGATATCCGCAAAGGATTAATTCAGACGGTGGTTGTTTATAAAGTAGATAGATTATCCCGCTCTATTATGGATTTTCACAATATGATGAAGGAATTTGATAAATATGGTTGTAACTTTGTTTCAATTACACAAGCATTTGATACTTCAACATCAATGGGTAAATTAACCTTAAATATGTTGCTATCATTTGCACAATTTGAGCGAGAAGTATCATCAGAAAGAGTAAGAGATAAAATTAGAGCAAGTAAAGCCAAAGGTCTATGGACAGGCGGAATACCTAAACTTGGATATGATATAAAAGATAAAAAACTAATTGTAAATGAAATTGAGGCAGATTATGTCCGTTACATTTTTGAAAGCTACTTAAACTGTGATTCAATAAGTGAACTAGAAAAAGTAGTTGTTAGTAAGGGAATAAAACATAAATGTTGGATAACGAGTAAGGGGGAACAAAAAGGCGGAAAACCTTTGAAAACGTCAGCTCTACATAGGATGTTACATGAAAAGTTGTATTTAGGGATGATTGAAAATAAACGCACAGGACAAGTATTCAAAGGACAACACAAAGCAATTATAACCAAAGATCTTTGGAATAAGGTGCAATCCAAATTAAAAGAAAATGATAAAAGCAATAATCATTCTCGTTCCTCGAATAATAATTTACTAACGAATAAAATATTTGATGTAAATGGAACTGTTTTTTCTAATCAAGCCAATAGCAAGAGAAAAGTTACAAAAAAACACTATTATGCTATTAAGGGTCTGTATCTACCAACAGAACAATTAGATACTCTTGCAAAAGAAGCTATAATTGAAGTTATAAATAGCGACCTAAGCAAACTTGATAAAGATGTTGCTTTCGCAATGAAACTTATAAATTTTGTAGAAATGGATTATTTGGAACAGAGAAATTTTATTCGTAATTTTATCAAAAAAATAATTTATCAAGAAAATAAACTGACATTTTTCTTCAATACAGATGTTGTTATCTTATCTGCCTACAGCGGAAAAGCGTTAAACTTATACAACAATCAGTTAGATTTCATTGTTGATAGTGTGAACAATCAAATTATCTATGAAAAACAAGTTGTCATTAATCGGGGAATATCTAGTAACACATATAACGCAGGTAAAATTGGATTAATGAGTGTAACTGATAACCACCATCTTATTGTTCGAGCCTTTGCTTATGCGTGGAGATATAAGAAGTTATACGAAAAAGGTATGAGTGTTGATAATATTATGAAGCAAGAAAGAATGACTAAACGTACGATTTATAAATACCTAAATCTTGCATATTTATCTCCCAAAATTGTTAATCAATTACTCGATGGCACATTAATCATCAACTTACAAAAACTATTTGAAATTGCTTCTAAAAATTTGAGCTTTGATGAGCAAGAAAGGTTTCTAAACTCATAATTTCTTGAGCATTATTAAAATAGCGATAAAAAGGTGCGTCTCTATTAAGTTTAACAAAAATTCCAAATTCATATCGATAAATGCCATCAGAATTTGTAAAAGCCTTTAATTTTCTTACATCTGCATCGCTTTCATCATTCCACCATCCTTTAAATTCAATAATGATCTTATTGAATTGGTTTGATAGTCTTTTGTGTAGAATTATGTCAGGACGTGTTGTAAAACTTACACCAGTATTGACATCAATACAATCTTTTGTTTGGTTACCATTTTTATTATATTCACAATCTAAATCATATGTTTTTAACTTAATATCCAAATTGATCAATGTTTGTAAATAAAAATATATACGTGAAACACAAGCTTGTTCCATTCCTCCTCGATCAATAAGGCACTGGTCATTTCTATAAAGCATATTTATTGCTTCATTTAAAATAGATACAAATCGTTCTATCATATTTTACATCCTTCAAGTGACTCAGCAAAAATTGACATTGTATGTAAGTGTCATAATTTTTGCGATTTATAATCTAAAATAAGCTTACCATAGTCATTTCAGCGGTGTCAAGTTGTCATAAAGCCACTGTTTCTGGGATATACAAAAAAAGACGCTTTTAATAAGCGTCTTTTAACATAAACTGGCGGATAGACAGGGATTCGAACCCTGGATACCCTTTAGGGGTATACACGATTTCCAATCGTGCGCCTTCGACCACTCGGCCATCTATCCATCTTTTCGTTTCTTACACAACATAGAATAATCAAATTTATTTTGCAACAGAAATGTTTGTTTTTTAGTTGATAACTGACTTTAAAATGTTTGAATTATGATTAACTTTTATTTAAGCTTGTTTATGTAGAATCTTTTTAGATGTTGTTGAAAGCAAAAATGCTTGCTTTTTCTATTATTGTATGCTAGTAAACCCTCAACAAACTATGGATTACTTTGCAAGATGATAATTGATAGTAATAATAAAAAACAAAAGAGCATTTTAACTAATAAGTGCTTTTATCAGACTACAGCTCGTATAATGCGGGATTTTGAGGAAAAAGGTTATTCTAACTCCGCCGATGAAACCGCAAAGGTTATTTCTGCGTATCATGCAATCGTAAAAAAGAAAACCAAAAATAATTTTAATAAAGATTATAATGAAGCTTTCCGAAAAATTGACAATGCTATTCAGACATTGGCTAATCAGGTGTTTTATGATTGTGATAAAAAAAGCTTCGATTATGCATATCATTCATTTGAACAATTTGACCATATTTCAGCAATTGTTACAAGACAAAGAAGTAAACGCGGTTTCTTCTGATTCGTTGGTTAATCTTTCTTTATTCGTGTATTAATAGCACTAGATTGTTGCTAAAATATATTTTATCTAGTAGATATAATATATGGTTTTGTTTTTTTGATTGGAAAATTATGACTAAAATATCTTTAATCGGATGCGGACGCTGGGGAACTTTCTTGGGGTGGTATGCCGCAAATTACGGAAAAGCAACTGAAGTTTGCATGTATGATATCCCTACATCGCCAAACTTTATTGAATTGAAAAATACTCGTAAAAATGCATATTTGGCATTGAGTGATAATATGCTCTTGCAAGATGATTTGGCAAAAGTTTTGGAAAATGATTTTATTATCGTTTCTATAGGTTGCCAATATTTCAGAGGGCTTTGTAAGGAACTTGCTGAGTATAAGTTGGATGGAAAAACATTTTTGTTGGCTATGAAAGGTTTGGAAGAGCCTAGCGGCGAAAGAATGTTGGAAATTATGCGCTCAGAAATTAAACAAAATATTCACATCGCAACTTTGGGGGGACCGGGACATGTGCAGGATTATATGAAAGGAGTGCCTTCGGCTGCGGTGGTTGATAGTGATGAGGAAAATACTAAACAAACCGTTATTAATATTATGCAAAGCCCGCTTATCAGACTCTATTACGGCGAAGATTTAATCGGGAACCAAATTGGGGCGGCTATGAAAAATGTTATCGGTTTGGCTGCCGGTATTTTGGATGGTCTTGAATGGTATGGTTTGAAAGGGGCTTTGATGGCTCGTGCACCGGTTGAAGTGGGACGTTTGATTAAGTTCTTTGGAGGAAATCCGACAACCGCTTACGGATTGTCTCATTTGGGCGATTATGAGGCAACTTTGTTTTCTAAGAATTCTCACAATAGAATGTTTGGTGAAAAGTTTGCCAGAGGTGAAGATTTCGGAAAATTGGCAGAAGGTGTGCCTACGTTGAAAGCAGTTAAAATATTGGCTGATAAACACGGAATCGATATGCCTATAAGTCAGGCTTTGTATAAAGCTATTTATGAAAAAGGAAATATTAAAGAGATTATTTCAGGGTTGTTTGAACGATCGCTTAAACGTGAGTTTGAAAACACTAAATAATATAAGCCCCCAATCGGGGGCTTTGCTTTTGCTTAAATCAACTTGCTTAAGTCCAAAAATTGTTGCGGGGTTATTTCTTCCGGACGCATGGAGGTAGTTATGCCAATGTTTTCACATATGGAATCGAGATTGTTTATATGCTTTAAGCTTTGACGTATCATTTTCCGACGCATTGAAAAAGCCGCATTTGTGAGTCTTTCAATTTTGTTTATTTGCTCTTCGGGAAGTGCCGTTGCCAAAGGTTCAAACAGTAAAACCGTGGACCATATTTTGGGAGCCGGAGTGAAACATTCGGGGTTTAGGTCAAATAGTCTGGTTATTTTGCACTGAAGCTGTGAAAGAATAGAAAGACGACCATAATCTTTGCTTCTGGTTGAAGCTATAATCCTGTCGGCTACTTCTTTTTGAAACATAAGCGTTAATGATTTATAGGATTTTATCTCTTTGAGCCATTTGGTCAGAAGAGGAACCGAGATGTTGTAGGGAAGATTGGATATGATGTCTTTGGGCATTTCTTCTGAATAAGAGAAAACAAAATCCAGAGCATCGCGATTAATTATTTCTAAAACATCGCCGGTTTTTGACCTTATGTCTTCCATTATGGCTATGCACCGTTTATCTAATTCGATAACTGTCATTTTTGAGGGGTCTGCTTGTAGAACAGAACGAGTGAGACCACCGGGGCCAGGGCCTATTTCAAATACATGGCTGCCTGAAAAAGAAGTTCTCTTTTGTAATCTTAGGGAACTTGAAATTATTTTGTCGGTTATGTTTTTATCAAGCAAAAAATTTTGCCCTAGAGCTTTCTTAGCTAAGAGTTCGTGCATATCTACAGTTAGTCTTAATGACGGAAGAGAATCGATGGCTGATTTTAAATCCATTTGATTGTTATGCCTTTACTTCTATGGTGGCTTTTTGTTTGAGGTCTTGGAGAATCTTTCTTGATAGGGATTCCATTTTTTGGTTTTCGAGCAAGTTTCTGACTTCTTGTGAATTTGGAAGAACCGCGCCTCTACGGTCAGGAGTGAATACTTGGAGAAGTCTCAGAATGTAGTATCCGTCGCCGATTAGTATGGCATCGCTTATTTCTCCGGGAGACATGGTTGAAAGTTTCATCTCAAGAGCCGAAAGCATCTTGCCGGAATTTACCCAGCCGAGATTGCCTCCGTTTGATGCCGAAGGTGCTTCGGAAAAGCTTGCAGCATAGAGTTCAAAACGAGGGTCTTCTTTGAGTTTTGCAACTAAAGATTCAATATCTTGGGCGTTTTCTTTTTTGATGAAAATTTCTTGAAATTGATATTTCTTTATTGACATATCTTCGCTGATTTCTTTTGCGGTTTCTTCAATTTCTTTTTGGGTGATATTTGATGTTTGATAGAATTTTTTTCGGATGAGTTTTATCCATGAAATTTCTGTTTTTATGTTTTCGGTAAGAGCAGAATCGCTGATATTTTTTTCTTTTAGGTCGGATGAAGAAATTTTGTTGTTTTTCATCCAAACCTTTTTTTGTTGTTTTATTTCTTCATTGCTGACTTCAATGCCTTCTTTTTCGGCCGATTGAAGTTTTATTTTGGCTTCAATTGCTTGAGCTAAAACTCGTCTGGTTATCATCGGGCGTGTTTCATTGTTTAAGGGAATAGGAGTGCTTAGCATGAAAAGGTTTATTTGGGAATCGATATCTTGGTTTGATATTATTTCTCCATTGACTAAAGCTGCAATTTTTACTGCCTCCGCTGAAGTTGATGTGGTGATTCCAAGTAAAATCAAAAGTCCGAAAATTGTTTTTTTCATCTGATTTGTCTCCTTTATGTTTTTTATTTGTTGCCTACACCGCCAAGTGTTTTTAAGAAGAAAGAAAAGTAGAATGATGTTTCTTCTTCGGCATTGGGGTCGTCTGAAAATTCTTTTTCAAAACTGAATGCAAAACGAGCGCATTCGTCTTCGTAGGTGATGTTGCCGCCGTTGGATATGGTTTCTTGTTTTTCAAGATCTTGTCGGATGAATAAGCCAGCACCCCAATTGCGAGTGAGCTTACTGGAAATAGATGAATAAATTTCTTTACGAGTGTAGTCTTTGTAGAGCGCTTTTTCACTGGCGTCGGGAAAGTAGATGTAGCCGATGTTTAACCGGAGAATGTCGTTGCCTAATGCTGATGAAAGTTCGCTATATGTTATATCGTAATCTTCTTTATCAATTTTGAAACGGTAGTTCATACTGAAATAGTTGTTGGGTTGGGCGTATATTCTTCCGACGTAATCGGAAAAATGTTCGTCGTTTTTTTGATTGTTGAAAATATTTTCTTTTTCGTTGAATTCGTATGATTGAGCTAGAAGGAATGCTGAACGACCCCATTTTTTATCAAAAAAGCTCCAATTGAAACCATAGCTTATGCGGCTTCCGGTGTCGTTTCTGTCGTAGCCTGAATAGCGGTCGAGATCGAAAATGTTGGTGTCATTCAGGTTGCTGTATTCACTGTCTTCGTTTGGTATTTTGTCTTCTTTGTTGCTTTGATTCGGGGAAAAAGCAGCAACAATGATGGGTTCTAAAATTTGTGAAGATGTTTCGCTGTTTTTGATGAAAGGAAGATGCCATTCCAGACCTAATTGCGGAAATACTCTGGCTGTCGTGCCGGTATATTCTTCGCCGCTTAGGGTTTTATATTGACCTATGTAATAAAGGTCAGATTTGAGTGATGCGGTTAGGCGATATCTTGCACCAAAACTGCCGGTGTAGGGAAGTTCCCACGAGTTTATCATTGAAAGACGATGAGAAACATTGTCTTCTTCGTGGTAAACGGAGGCAGTGTTGAAGGTGTTTTTGTTATATATTCCCAGACTGTTCGGTTTGGAAATGTTTTCGTATGTCATTATAGGTAAGACATAGGGGGTGTTTTCGTTGCGAAGGTCGTAACTTAAAATGTCGTAGTAGTAGCCTTCAATGGCTGCATAATTACGGTTGTCAAAAGCTTGGGCGCGAATTCGCGATGTCAGCCAAGAATCGTCTTTTTTAGGAAGTGAGAGATCTTTAAGATACAGATAATCCGATGCATAATTGATATCGGTATCGGCAACCCAATAGTTGTTTATTTCTTTGCGAGCGTATAAAAATAGGTTGCCGCGAGTTCCTTCTTTTGCTCCGTCATCTTTTTCTTCCATAATACTTCCGGATGCATTGAGTTCGCCGCGTTGAAAATATTTGTTGTAGATGGCTGAGTAAACAATGCCTTTATCTGAGGAAATTATGGGGTTTAAAATCATGTTTTGTTGTGGCGAAATATCCCAAAAGTATTGCGGTTGAACGGCTGCCCCAAGGTAGTTGTTGCTCATCATGCGCGGGAAAAGAAAACCTGAACGATGTTTGACTGAGGGGTCCGGGTGGGAAAAATAGGGGGTGTAAAATACCGGAAAATCTTTTATTTCAAGAAATGCGTGTTGATATTCAATGTCTTGACTTTCGGTGTTGTGAATGACTTTGTGGGCTTTTATTTGCCACAGCGGTGCTGAAGCGCGGCAATTGTCGCATGGTGTATATACCGCTTTGCGCAGAACTTTGCGGTCATCTGCTTTTTTATGAAAAGAACGAGCTGCTAAACGGGTTTTATCAAGTAAAATTACTTTTATATTATATACATCAGCATGTTGAAGGTGGTTTTTCAAATCTGCCGTTTCGGCAAAAACAACGTTGCCGTTTTCTTCCAATAATATTACGTTGCCTTCTGCGTGAATATTGTCGGTTGCTTGGTTGTATATGATTTTGTCGGCTCGTAAGGTTAGGTTTTCGCGGATTATTTCAACATCACCGGATGCTATGACAATTTCTGAATTAGAATCGTTTTCTATGCTGTCGGCTGTGAAAAAAATATCGGTCGCTTCTTCGTTCTTTTGCGGTTCAGCGGAAAGCACGTTGGTGATATTATAGCTGGGTTCCATTTTGGTATAGGATTTGGGTTTGGATGCCTCAATAGTTTTGTTAGTTTGCAAAACTGTAAGACTGTCGCCTGCTTGAGCTGTTGAAAACAGCATTGAGACTAAAAAGAAAGAATATGTTATGTGGAATATTTTAGGCATACATTTGTTCCTTCTTTTTTTTGAAAATGAGAGAAAGGAATTTGGGGTTTTGCAGCAAAATAATGCAAACCAGAATAGGGACTATTATGTTTAAGTATAAAAAAGATATCCAAAAGATGTTTTTGGAAGCAAGATTGCCGGCAGAAAGGTCAATAGCCTGAATAAATATAACGGCAGTCAGAGAGATTATTACTGTTTTAGTTTGACCGCGACGATTGAAATTGCTGATCAGAAGGCCTGTGCAGCCGATTAAGGAATATACCAACGCAAGAAGCGGGGTTGTTAAACGTTTGTTTCCTTCAACAAACCATTTTATTTTATCTTTAGGTGACAGGTTCGGGTTGTTTAAGGCGTTGATAAGTTCTGCGAATGATTGGGTGCGAACACTGCTTTTGCGGCGTGCTTTTGTGTTTTTTATGCCTAAATCAACAGAATATTTTTCAAAACTGATGGAGGAAAATTGATTGTTTTTATGATTTAATTCTTGACGGCTGCCGTTAACCAAAACTATGCGCGGGCCGGTCGGAGTTTGGATTATGGCTCCTTTTTCTGCAGTTGTTGTTGAGCTGACGGGAGGTTTTCGTTCGTCGTTAATAAGGATGCCTAAAACGCTTCCGTCGTCGTTGCGCGATGTGATAAAAACTGTGAGACCCGGTTGAATGTTGGAAAATTCGCCTTCTCTGAACATTAGTCCTGAGATGTTGTTTTTGACTTTCCATTCCAAATTATTAAATGCTTTTTCTGCCATGGGGATACCACAGTTCATTATCCAAACATTTAGGATTATTAAAAAAAAGCTGATGAAAAATATGGGTTTTGAAAGTTGAAAAGGACTTATGCCTACAGCTTTCATTACGATGAGTTCCTGATCGGCAATCATGCGATTGTATACAAAAAGAATGGCCGCAAAAAGCGATATGGGTGCAAGTATGGTGAATATGCGAGGCATTAACAGTGAAGTCATTTTTATGAATGTGCCGATTGTGATGCCTTCAGAAGATATCATTTCAAGGAATCGCAAAGACTGAGTCAACCAAATGATTGACATTAAAGAACAACACACCAATAAAAAACCGACTATGATTTGCTTGGTTATATATAAATTAAGTTTCTTCATGAAAGCCGATTATAAACGTTATATTTTATATTTAAACTTATTTGTGATTAATGGATGATTTTTTGTGGATTGTCAAAATAAATTTTGGGGGTATGACGGAATCTTCTTGAAGTTGAAAAAAAATGTATTTATGATTCATGTCAGACAACAATAAATAAGGAGATATAAATGGCTGATGTTTCTCAAGCTGCGCAAATCGCCAATAAGTGGCGCAAAAAACGCGGCTCTTTAATTATGGCTTTGCACGAAATTCAAGGAGTGAAAGGATATGTCGATTGGCAGGATGCAGTTGATGTTTCTGTCGGTATGAATATTCCTTTGGCCAGAATCTATGAAGTTTTGACTTTTTATAACTTTTTTAAATTGGAAGCTCCCGGAAAAGCAGTTATTTCTGTTTGCACAGGAACTGCTTGTTATTTGAAAGGTAATGACAAGGTTCTTGAAAAATTTAAGCAAGAGTTAGGTATTAATGAGGGAGAAAGCACACCCGATAAGATGTTCCATTTGCAAAGTGTTCGTTGTGTGGGATGTTGCGGTTTGGCACCTGTTTGTGTGGTTAACGGAAAAACCTACGGACGAATGACACCTGATGATGTGCCGGTTATTTTGGATGAATGGCGTAAGACTTTTGAGGAGAATTAATATGGCCGATATGGATTTGGATAAGAGATTTGATATTCACGAACAGGCCAAAAATAAATTGGCTGAAATTGAAAAGTTTGATTGCAATATTTATTGTTGTCATTCTACCGGTTGTAAGTCTTCGGGGAGTGATGATATTTTGGATTTGATTAAAAATATTATTGCCGAAAAGCAAATTGAAGACAAAGTGCGAATCGTGCCTACCGGTTGTATGGGGCTTTGTGCGCAAGGTCCTCTTATCAGGGTTGAAATTAAAGACAAAAAAGATGTTTTGTTTAAAATGGTTAATCTTGATATTGCAAAAGATGTTATGGAAAATTATGTTTATCCGGCAGTTTCGGGTAATAAGAATGTTGAACTTTCAGAAAACTTGAAAGAACATGTTTTGTCGTTGGATTTGCCTTTCTTTACTCGTCAGGAAAAAGTGGTGCTGAAAAATGCCGGACATATGGATCCTGAAGATATATATGAGTATATGGCAAGAGGCGGTTATTTGGCCTTGGAAAAAGCTTTGAAAACAATGACTCCGGCGCAAGTCGTGGAAGAAATTAAAAAATCGGGATTGCGTGGTCGTGGCGGCGGCGGTTTCTCAACCGGTATGAAATGGGAATTGGCTGCAAAAGTTCCGACTGTTGATGAAAAATTTATTATTTGTAACGGTGATGAAGGTGATCCGGGGGCTTATATGGATCGTTCAATTTTGGAAGGTGATCCGCATGCCGTTATTGAAGGTATGATGATTGCTGCTTATGCAATCGGTGCTACCGAAGGTTGGTTCTATGTTCGTGCCGAATATCCGTTGGCTGTTGAAAGATTGGAAAAAGCTATTAAAGCTTGTAAAAAGAATCGCTTGCTCGGCAATAATATTATGGGAACGGATTTTTGCTTTAATATTGATGTCAGACTTGGGGCTGGTGCATTTGTTTGCGGTGAGGAAACGGCGCTTATTCATTCTATTGAAGGTGCAAGAGGAACTCCGCGTCCGAGACCTCCTTATCCTACTAATAAAGGTTTGTGGGATAAACCGTCTTGCGTGAATAATGTGGAAACATTGGCCAATGTGGCAAAAATTATGCTTAAAGGTGCCGATTGGTTCGCTTCGTTCGGAACCGAAACATCTAAGGGAACAAAAGTGTTTGCATTGACCGGTCAGGTTGAACACTCAGGTTTGATTGAAGTTCCGATGGGAACTACAATTAACGAAATTGTGAATGAAATCGGTGGCGGTGTTCCGCAAGGTAAAAAGCTTAAAGCAGTGCAAACGGGGGGGCCGTCCGGTGGGGTTATTCCTAAGGATTATATGGATATGCCTGTTTGTTATGAAGAATTGAAAAAAGTCGGATCTATTATGGGTTCGGGCGGAATGATTGTTATTGATGATTCTTCGGATATGGTTTCTTTGGCTAAATTTTATCTTGATTTCACTGTTGACGAATCTTGCGGTAAGTGTGCTCCATGTAGAATCGGCGGAAAACAAATGTTGAATTTGTTGGATAAGATTAATAAGGGAAAAGGCACAAAGAAAGATTTGGAAATGTTGAAGAAAATCGCAACAGCAATGCAAAAAGCTTCGCTTTGCGGATTGGGCCAAACGGCTCCGAATCCGGTGTTGTCTACTCTTAAATTTTATGAAAAAGAGTATTTAGATAAATTAACCGATAATAATTCTAAGGCAGAGGAGAAATAAAATGGTTAAGCTTAAAATTGATAATGTTGAAGTTGATGTTGAAGCCGGAACCAGTATTTTGGATGCTGCCCGCAAAGTGCAAATTGATATTCCAACTTTGTGTAAACACCCCGATGTTGATCCGAGTGCCGGTTGCGGAATGTGTATTGTGAAGGTTAATGGCAGAATATTGCGTTCTTGCTGCACTCCGGTCGCGGAAGGGATGGATGTTGTTACCAACGATGCTGAGCTTAGAGAAACAAGAAAAACTGTGTTGGAATTGATCTTGAGTAATCATCCGAACAGCTGTTTGTCTTGTGCAAGAAGCGGGCAGTGTGAATTGCAAGAATTGGCTATGCAGTTGGGTGCAGACCGAGATGATGTTGCTAAAATTTTGGCTGAAGACGAAATTGATGATTCAACACAATCAATCGTTTTGGATCCGGAAAAGTGTATTGTTTGCGGAAGATGTGTTGATATTTGTCAGAATACTCAAAATGTTTGGGCATTGAGCTATTTGAACAGAGGGTTGGCAACAAAAGTTACCGGAGCTAATGATGCAAAACTGGCTGATACACCTTGTATTAAATGTGGTCAATGTGCCGTGCATTGTCCTACGGGAGCTATTGTCGAGTATGATGAAACTCAAAAAGTTTGGGATATGATTAAAAACCCAGAAACCGTGACAGTTGTGCAAATCGCTCCTGCTGTAAGAGTGGCATTGGGTGAAGAATTCGGATATGATTTCGGAACAAATACAACTGATAAAATTTATGCAGCTTTGAGAAGAATCGGTTTTGATAAAGTGTTTGATACAAACTTCGGTGCTGACCTTACAATTATTGAAGAGGCATCGGAATTTGTCAGACGATTTACAGAAAACGATAATTTGCCGATGTTTACTTCTTGTTGTCCGGCATGGGTGGATTATGTTGAAAAATATTATCCGGAAAATTTGGGTAATTTCTCAAGTTGTAAATCTCCACACCAAATGGTTGGTGCTTTGGCTAAAACTTATTATGCTCAAAAAGCAGGAATCGCTCCCGAGAAAATAAGAGTGATTTCGGTTATGCCTTGCACTGCTAAAAAGTGGGAAGTTCGTCGTCATGAAACTATGAGCTCTTCCGGTTTTCAGGATGTTGATGTGGTTATTACAACCAGAGAATTGGCAAAGATGGTGCGTCAGGCAGGAATTAACTTTAAGGCTCTTGAAGGTGAAAAAGCTGATAGTCCGTTGGGTGAGTATTCCGGTGCGGCCACTATCTTCGGTGTTACCGGAGGTGTGATGACTGCTGCATTGAGAACTGCTTATTTTTACATTACAGGTAAGGAACTCGGTGCAACAAACTTTGAAGCTATTGAAGGTTTGGAAGGGGTTAAAGTTGCAGAAGTTGATATTAACGGAACCAAAATCAGAATTGCGGTTGTGAATGGGGTCGGTAATGTTGAGGCTGTGATGAATGAAATTAACGCAGCTAAAGAAGCCGGCGAAGAATTGCCTTATCATTTTGTTGAAGTGATGGCTTGTCCGGGGGGATGTATTTCCGGTGGCGGTCAACCTAAAGTGATGATGCAATGTTTGCCTAAACCATGGGGTATTACTGATGAAATTCGTAAGTTGCGTTCAAAAGGTTTGAATTGTGAAGATGAACAGGCGAAGAATCGTTTGTCGCACCACAATGAAGAAGTTAAGCAACTTTATGCCGAATTTTTAGGCGAACCGGGTGGTGAAAAAGCACATCATTTGTTGCATACAAAATATCGTCAGAGAAATTTGTATAAATAATATTGATTGCAAAAAAAAAGAAGGTTCTGTTTATCGGGACCTTCTTTTTTGCGGTCTTAATTAATTTTTATGAATTGACGTTTATTATGGTGTTTGATGTTTACTTTAAGGAGAAAAATTTTGTTGAAGTGGATGAAATCTCTGCAGGTGTATTTTGATCGGCGTATGGTAGTAATGCTGTTGTTGGGTTTTGTTTCCGGATTGCCCTTTTTGTTGGTTTCATCTACGCTCTCATTATGGTTGAAAGATGCCGGAGTTTCTTTGGTGGCGATAGGCTTATTTTCGGTTGTGAAGGCACCGTATAGTTTTAAGTGGTTGGTTTCTCCGGTTATAGATCAATTCAGATTGCCGATGTTCGAAAAATTGGGGCGCAGACGAGGATGGGCTGTGTTCTTGCAAATGTTTTTGATTTTGGCTTTGTTGGCGATGTCGTTTACCAATCCAAAATTGTCGCCGGTGTTGTTTTTGGTTTGGGTGTTTTTGGTAGCTCTTTTTTCTGCATCGCAAGATATTGTTTTGGATGCTTATCGTATTGAAAGGTTTAAGGCTAAAGAGCAAGCTGCTGCGGTTGCCGTGTTTGTTTTGGGGTATCGTTTCGGGGTTTTGTTTTCCGGAGCCGGTGCTCTGTTCTTGGCAAGCGCAATGAGTTGGGGAGCTGTTTATCAGATTATGGCTGCCGGTGTTGTGGTTGGCCTTGCTACAATACTCTTTGCTAAGGAGCCGGAAGGAAATAGGGCGTCAAAACCTAAAACATTGAGAGCTACAATTGTTAATGCGGTAGTGAAGCCTTTTACTGATTTTATGAAAAGAGAAAAATGGGGTTGGATTTTGGTGTTTATCTTTTTTTATAGAATGAGTGATGCTTATGTGGCTCCAATGGCTTATCCTTTTTTTGATGATTTGGGTTTTAGCAAAATTCAGATTGCTACAATTATTAAAATTTATGGTGTGATTGCGACGATTGTTGGAACTCTTATCGGAGGGTTGATAGTTAAGAGGTCCGGTTTGGTAAAATCTTTGGTAGTCTGCGGTGTGTTGCAAGGGGTGTCTAATTTGGTTTATGTCGGACAATTTTATGCCGGTAATAATGCGGAAGTTTTGATGCTTAATATCTTTATTGAGAATATTTCCGGTGGTATGGGAACAGCTGCTTTTGTGGCTTATTTGTCTTCACTTTGCAATAAAAAATATACAGCTACTCAATATGCTTTGTTGAGTTCATTTATGGGAGCTGCAAGAGATTTGTTTGCAGCAACCTCCGGTTTTTTGGTTGCTGCAATTTCGTGGCAATGGTTTTTTGCGGCAACAACAATTATGGCCTTGCCGGGGTTGATTGTTTTATGGTATTTGATAAAAACAAAAGCTATTAAAAACTATTAAACCTTATATGGCAATTTTGAATATATGATGTCGCTGATGCAATTTGGAAGAATTGATGCAAACCAAGTGGCAAAGCGCATCTGCCATGGAAAAGCAATCAGACCGATGTTTCTTTCAATGCGTTCGGCGATGATTTGAGCTGCTTTGTCGGCTTCCATGAAGTAGGGCATCGGGCAGGTGTTTTTATCGGTGATGCGGGAACGGATGAAACCGGGGCAAATCGTGGAAACTTTTATGCCATAGTGCTTTAAGCTTAAGCGCAGACCTTCTCCCCATGCTTTGACACAAGCTTTAGATGCAGAATATGACGGGCAGGTCGGCATGCCGTGATAGCCGGCAATGGATGCGGTTATGGCGATGTGTTTTTCTTGAGCGGATGGAGCTTGTTTGAACAAATCTATTGTCGGCAACACTGTGTTGATAACACCTATTACATTGGTGTTGAAAGTGCGGCGAACATTGTCGGAGTTTTCTTCTAAGGTGGCCACTCCGGCATTGGCAAAAACTAAATTAAGCGGTGATAATTCGTTGCATGAATTTATCCATTCTTTGGCGGCAGCGGAATCGGTGATATCCAGAATTTGAGAATTAACTTCGGCTCCTGATTGGCGACATTTTTGAGCAACGCTTTCCAAACGTTCGGCATTGCGACCGCAAAGTGAAAGGAGCTTTACACCGGATTTTGCATAATGAAGAGCGAGCGCTTCGCCAATACCGGACGATGCACCGGTTATGAGAATGTGATTATATTTTGCCATGTGTTTTTCCTTAAAAAAATTTTAAGCTTTTGGGTTTATGATATGTTCAAATTTTGTTAATTTGAGGAGTTGTTGTTTTGAGTATAGCAAGTATGACAGGCTTTGCAAGAACTAACGGAAGTATATCCTTAGGTGATAGTGATATCAGTTGGTTTTGGGAAGTTAAAAGTGTGAACGGAAAAAGTTTGGATGTTAAAATCAAATTGCCGGCCGGATTTGATGATTTGGCTATAGAAGTGAAAAAAAAGGCTGAAAAGATATTGAACAGAGGATCTGTTTCGGCTTATTTAGATGTTGATTTCGGTGATAAGTGCAAAAAAGTTAAGATTAATGACGAATTACTCGATATATTGACTGATAAAGCTATAAATCTGTATGAAAAAAATTTTGAGTTTTTGGCAAAACCGTCAGCAGCTGAAATATTGGCGCAAAAAGGAGTGGTTGAATTTGAAGAAACTTCCTTGAGTGAAGACGATTTGAGCTTGTTAAAAACTGAAATTTGCAAAAGTTTTGAAAATGCTTGTGAGAATTTGCAAAAAGACAGAAAAAAAGAAGGTGAAAAAATTGAACTGGCGTTGAAAGCAATTTTGCAAAAAATTGAAAATATTGTTGATGAAGTTGAAAAATTAGCAGATGCATTGCCTGAAAAAATTAAGGAAAAACTGAATTCCCTGATTGCTCAATATGCCGGTGAAGTGAATGTGAGCGAAGAAAGAATGGCTCAGGAAATTGTGATGTTGATTACAAGAGCCGATATCAGAGAAGAAATTGACAGATTGAAAACTCATATAAAATCGGCATTTGATTTATTGAATGCAAATGAAGCAGTAGGAAGAAGATTGGACTTTTTGTGTCAGGAGTTGAACAGAGAAGCTAATACAACTTGCTCAAAAGCTGCTGATGTTTTGATTACTAATCGAGGAATGGAGCTTAAGGCCTTGATTGAACAATTCAGAGAACAAGTGCAAAATATTGAATAAAAGGAGTTTAGGACAATGGATGAGATTATTGATCGTTTGAGAAAAGTGAGAAAGGGAGCTATGTTTATTATTGAGGCTCCTTCCGGAACCGGTAAGGGAACCGTTATTAAAGAATTGATGAAAAAAGACAGCAACCTGAAATTTTCGGTTTCGGTTACGACAAGACAGCCAAGAGAAGGCGAAAAAGAAGGTGTTGATTATTATTTTGTTACAGATGAAGAATATAATAAATTTTTGGAACAAGATGCTTTTTATGAGTATGTTGATTCCCAATATGGTTCGCGTTACGGAACATTGCGTTCGGAAGTTGACAGCTTTATTAATGTGGGCCAAGATGTCGTTTTCGATATGGATTGGGCCGGTGCAAGACAAATGAAGGAAAAGGCCGGTAATGATGTGGTTACGATTTATTTGTTGCCGCCGTCAATTAAAGAATTGCGCAGAAGACTGGAAGGCCGCGGAACTGATAGTCAGGAAATTATTGAGAAGAGAATGGGAATTATTCTTGATAAGGTTAGTCATTGGGATGAGTTTGATTATGTGATTGTTAATGTGAGTTTGGAAGAAACAGTTGCTAAAATTCAAAAAATTATTTCCGGCGAACGCATGAAGAGAGTGCGTCAGGTAGGTTTGAGAGGGTTTGTGAGAGAGTTGGTCAGGGAGGCCGAAGAATAGAACGGCTGAAAATCAGTCGCTGTTTCGTATTTTGCTGCGTTGTTCGTCGTTCATGGATTTGTAGACGAGCAACGCATTTTTTTCAGCGTTGGCAACATTAAGAACAGCTGCTTTTTTATAAAGATTGAATGCAGCAACAAAGTCGGGAGAAACGCCAACACCTTTGGTATACATCCATGCCAAAATCTCAATAGCCTTGGGGTCGTTTTCTTCAACACGGGATGTGATGTCGTAGAGTTCGTATGGAGTTACCTGATTGGTTTTTACGGCAGCTAATGTTTTTAACCATTGTTGTTTGCGGGCTTGCCGTATGGCAGAGCGTTTGCTGACTTCTGATGTGAGGTTGAGAATGTTGTTGGGAGATGACGATGTGTAGATATCGTTTTTTTCGGTGTAGTTTTCTTCACTGAAAGGAGCTTCGGGTTCAATACGGTTTTTTACGAATAAAGGAAGATAGCCGCTGTTGTCAGAACGAATGATGTCGCGGTATAAGTCATCAAGGCTGGATGCTGCGCAATTTTGGGAAAATGCGAAGAATGTAAATCCGAAAATTAGGCAAATTTTTTTGAGTTCCATGTTGTTCCTGTTTTTTATTCGTATATTTATTAATTGCAATTATAACATTTTTTTGCTATAGAGGTCTATATGTTTTTTGGTTTTATAAACAAAATCGGGAGAAAAGCAAGTTATGAAGAAAACTTATGCATCAGTTTTTGATATGGTGGGTAAAACGCCAATGTTTGAGTTCGGTGCTTTGAAAAATAAGTTGCAGTTGAAGGCGAATGTTTTCGGAAAATGTGAGTTTTATAATCCTTTGTTTTCTATTAAGGACAGAGCTGCCGTTGCAATGATTAAAAAAATGATGCAAGAGATTGATGATAAAGGTGAGGCGATTGTTGTGGAAGCAACTAGCGGAAATGTCGGGGTGGCGTTGTCGGCTTTTTGTGCTTCGCAAGGTGTGAAACTTGTGATTGTTATGCCTGAAGATACGCCCGCTGAAAAAGTTAAACTTGTGAAATATTATGGTTCTGACGTGATTTTAACACCCAAAGAAGACGGAATGAAAGGGGCAATCGCCAAAGCTGAAATGTTGGCCCAAAAATCGAAAAATGTGAAAATGTTGCGACAATTTGAAAATCAGGAAAACATTAACGCTCATTTGTTCGGAACCAGTATGGAAATATTGAACGATATGGGTGGAGATGTTGATGTTTTGGTGGCTTCGGTGGGAACATCGGCAACATTGATGGGGATTGCTCAAAGTTTGAAAACGTCTAATCCGGATTTGTATGTTGTGGCTGTGGAACCTAAAAAGAGTAATGTGTTGAATGGCGGCGTTGCAGGAAAACACAATATACCCGGAATCGGGGCTGGTTTTATTCCGCCTTTTTATAAAAAAGAACTGGTGGATGAAGTTTTCGATGTGAGTGATGATGATGCATGGGATATGGCAAAGGTTGTGGCTCAAAATGAGGGATTGCCGATAGGAGTTTCTGCAGGAGCGGCAATGACTGCCGCAGTTAATTTGGCAATGAGAGAGAAGTTTAAAGACAAAAATATTGTTGTTGTTTTGCCTGATGCAATAAATAATTATGTGTCTGTTTTATAAGAAGTGAACGATTTGAAATTTTGCTTGCAAAAAGAACTTTTATTGCATAATCTGCTTTTAGATTATTGATGCGGAGATATTGTTTTTTTATGAAACCGACAACCATTTTAGGTCGATATTTGACCAAACAGATAGTTTTTAATTTTTTGGCCGTTTTGTTTATTGTTTTGGGCATTGTTTTTTTGTTCGAAATGGTGGAAAGATTGCGCAGAATAGCAGGGCATCCGGAATTGGGAATTTGGTTCGCCGTGCAGTTGGCTGTGGCACGCATTCCCAAAAGCGTGGAACAAATTTTTCCTTTCGTTATGATGATTGCTGCAATGATTACTTTTTGGAAGTTGAGCAGAAGCAGTGAGTTTGTGGTTATTCGAGCAGCGGGAGTTTCAGTTTGGGAATTCTTGACGCCATTATGTTTGGCTGCTTTGATTATTGGTGTGGTGAATGTTACTTTGATTAATCCGATTGCGGCAAAATTACACGGTTTGTTTGAAACGCTGGAAAGAAGAATGGATACTAAAAACCCGTCGGCTTTGTTGTTTTCGGATCAAGGTTTGTGGATCAGAGAAGCTATTGATGATGACAAAATAATGGTTTTGAAGGCCAATCAATTGAGGCAGGAAAAGGATGATTTGTTGTTGCGAGGTGTGAGGGTTTTGGAGTTGGATAGAAAATCGCAGCCGGTGAGAAGAATTGAGGCCTTTGTCGGAGTGTTGAAAGATGGTTTTTTTGATTTGAAAGATGTTAGTGTTTACAAGGCAGGTGAACCTACGGAAACTTTTAATACAATGCGGTATGATACGGTGCTCGATATTAAAAAAATTGAAGAAAATTTTGTAGAGCCGGAGGCGATATCTTTTTGGAATTTGCCAAGAGTTATAAGCTTTTATGATAAATCAGGTTTCGCTGTTCAACGGCATCAGATGCGCTTTTGGTCTTTGTTCGTTTCGCCGCTGTTTTTGGTTTCGATGGTGTTGATGGCTGCGGTTTTTGCTTTGAGAGCCAATAATCGAAGAGGCGGGGTTATGTTTTTGATTGTTAGCGGAATTGCTACCGGCTTTTCGGCTTATTTTTTGACACAGGTCGTTTATGCGGTTGGCGTTGGCGGAGGATTGCCCGTGTTTTTGGCGGTGACAACCCCGACAATAGTTGTTTTGTTGTTGGCAACAACATTGCTTATTCATTTGGAAGAAGGATAAAAATTTTGAATAATTGGCAAAAAAATACTGGATTTTTATTTTTTTTGTGTTATATGTTCTTGCATATTAGATGTGTGAGTTAAAGAGAGTGGGGCCGAAAGCTCCGCTTTTTGTTTAGGAGAATCGATAAAATGCAAAAAATGCATCCGGTGTATGATTTGGTTGCGCCCAAAATTGAAGAAATGGGTTTTGATGTGGTCAGAGTGATGATGACCGGAGGACAAAAACCTGTTTTGCAGATTATGATTGAGCGTAAAGACAGAAAAAATTTGGTGGTCGATGACTGTGCTGCGGTTAGTAGAGTAGTGTCGGAAATTTTGGATGAAAAAGACCCGATTGACAGCGAATATTCATTGGAGGTCAGTTCTCCGGGAGTGGATCGTCCGTTGACAAAACTTGAACATTTTGAAAGATTTGCAGGATATGAGGCAAAAATTGAAACAGATGAGCCTGTCGACGGAAGAAAAAGATTTAAAGGTAAAATTGTTGCCGTTGAAGGCGATGAGATGATTGCTTTGAATATGGACGAGGCGGAGTTTAAAATTCCGTTTAGAACGGTTGCAAAAGCAAAATTGGTTTTGACAGATGAGCTTTGGAATAAGTTTGTTGAAGCTCAGGAAGAAGAATAATTTGATTAACTTATATTTTTTGTATAGAGGATAAAATGCAAGAAAAAGGAAATATGCCCAGACCCGAAATTATCTTGGTTGCAGATACTGTCGCCAGAGAAAAAAATATTGATAAAGACGACGTTTTGGTTGCTATGGAAATAGCTATTCAAAAATCTGCTCGTTCAAAGTATGGAAGTGAACATGATATCAGAGCTGTGATTGACCGTAAAAACGGTGCAATTTCGTTGGCCAGATATCGTGAAGTTGTGGCTGATGAAAATGCAATAGAAAACGAAACAACTCAAATTACTTTAGACGAAGCCCAGGCTTATAATCCGGATATTAAGGTTGGAGAATTTATTATTGATGAATTGCCTTCAATTGATTTCGGACGTATCGCAGCGCAAACAGCAAAACAAGTTATTGTGCAAAAAGTTCGTGATGCTGAAAGAAATAAGCAATTTGAAGAATATAAGGAAAAAATCGGAACAATTATTAACGGCGTTGTTAAAAGAGTTGAATATAACGGGGTTACCGTCGATATGGGTAAAACTGAGGCTATTTTGCGTCGCGATGAGATTATTCCCAGAGAAAAATTCAAAACCGGTGACAGAATCAGAGCTTATGTCTTGGATGTTAGACGCGAAAATAAAGGTCCGCAAATTTTCTTGTCGCGCACATGTCCGGAGTTTTTGGCAAAATTGTTTACTTCCGAAGTGCCCGAAATTTATGACGGAATTATTCAAATTGTGGGCGTTGCTCGTGATCCGGGATCTAAAGCAAAAATTGCAGTAAGAACAGATGATGTTACTATTGATGCTGTTGGTGCTTGCGTGGGATTGCGCGGTATCAGAGTTCAGGCCGTTGTTAATGAATTGCAAGGCGAAAAAATTGATATTGTGCCTTATTCTGAAGACAGAGCTCAGTTTATGGTTAGCGCTTTGGCTCCGGCTGAAGTAACTAAGGTGGTTATTGATGAAGAAAATAATCGTATTGAGGCTGTTGTTCCGCAAGAACAGTTTTCTATTGCAATCGGTCGCAGAGGACAAAATGTGAAGTTGGCATCTATTTTGTTGGGATGTGATATTGATGTGTTGACTGAAGAGCAAGAACAAGAGCGTCGTTCAAATGAAAATAAAGTTCGCTCTCAAAGATTTATGGAAGCTTTGGATGTGGATGAGATGATTGCTCATTTGTTGATTGCAGAAGGTTTTTCTAATGTTGATGAAGTTGCCATGGTTGATTTGTCTGAATTGTCGGAAATTGAAGGTTTTGACGAAGAAGTGGCTCAAGAATTGCAAAGACGTGCAAAAGAATATGTTGAAAAACGCAATCAAGAATTCGAAGAAAAAAGCAAAACTTTGGGCTTGGATGAAAAATTGCAATCAATCGAAGGTTTGGATAAGGATATGCTTTTGATTTTGGCTAATAATGACATAAGAACAATTGATGATTTGGCTGATTTGGCTACCGATGAGTTGATTGAAATTATCGGAGAAAATGTTTTGTCGGCTAAAGAAGCTGAAAAAGTTATTATGGCAGCCAGAGCTCATTGGTTTGAGGAGTAAAATGTTTTGGGGCGGTTTTTGCCGCCCCAAATGAAATTTAACGAGGGTTTTTATGAAACAGGAAACAACAAGAAAGTGTATTGTGACGGGACAGATTCTTGAAAAAGAGAAGTTGTTGCGTTTTGTTGTTACACCGGAAAATCAGATTGTTCCTGATTTTAAGAAAAAATTGTCGGGAAAAGGTGTTTATGTGGTTAATGCAAAAACATCGTTACAAAAGGCTGTCGCAGCAAATTTGTTTGCTAAGGCTTTGAAAAAAAAGGTTGAGGTTGACGAAAAGTTGATTGAACAAGTTGAAACGGTGCTTACTAAGACCGCGTTGTCGTCGGTTTCGTTGGCTCGTAAAGCCGGAAGCTTGGTTTGCGGGATGGATAAGGTTAAAGAGCTTTTGAAAAGCGGAAAAGCTTCGTTCTTGTTGGAAGCTTCTGACGCGGCTGAAGACGGTCATAATAAAATTATGGCGTTGGCTAAAAATTTGGAAGTTTTTGTGTTATTTAAGATTGAGGAGTTGGACAAAGAATTAGCAAAAGATAATACGGTTCATTTGGCTTTCAGAAAAGATAAAATGGCAGAAGCAGTCAGGCAAACACTTGCTCGTTTGGCTTCCTTCTTAAATAGTTAAAATTAAAATTGATACGGAGAGTATAAATATATGACAGAAGATAATGCAAAAACAAAATTAACATTATCAGGAAAACCTACCTTGACATTGAAGTTGGGAGGTGCAAAGACACAAAATTCAGATAATAAAAAAGTTGTGCAGGTCGAAGTGCGCAAAAAAAGAGTTATCGGACAAAATCAGCAACAAGTGTCTGCGAAAACTGAAATTGATGAGCAAACAGCTGCTAAGTTGAAACTTATTGCAGAAGCAAAAGAGTTTGATAATAAACGTCGTCAGGAAGAAGAAGAACGTAATTTGTTGCGTCAAAAACAAAAAGAAGAGGCTTTAAGATTGCAGCAAGAAAAAGAAGCTGAGGAAAAACGTCTTAGCGAAGAAAAGGCTCGTGAGGAAGCTGAAAAAGCAAAAGCCGAAAAAGCTAAAACCGAAGTCCATGCCGAAGTTCAAAATGAGACTGATAACAGAGCTTTGAGTAAGTTTAAGGAAAGACAAAAGAGAGATTTTGATGATGACGAAGATGATTTGCCATCAGGAAAAAAGGCTTATTCTAAAGAAGAAGTTTTTGAACAGGAACGAAAAAAACAAATTACAAAACGCTCGTTTGAGACTCAAAGACGTTCGCCAAAAGTCAGTATTCATAATATAGGAACGGATGATGACGACGATGATTACGGTTTTGGAGCTCCGCGTCGCAGATTTAAGAAAAAGCAACCTAAGCCGGTTGTTCAGGCAACTCCCGCAGAAAAAGTGATAAAGGAAGTGATTATTCCGGAGATTATCACAGTTCAAGAGTTGGCAAACAGAATGGCGGAAAAGTCGGCCGAAGTTATTAAAAAATTGATGTCTTTGGGGGTTATGGCTACTATTAACCAACCGATAGATGCCGATACGGCTCAGATTATTGTTGAGGAATTCGGGCATAAGTTTAAACGTGTTGCCGATAGTGATGTGGAAGAGGATTTGTATGGGCAAAAAGATACTGAAGAGCAATTATTGCCCAGAGCTCCGGTCGTTACCGTTATGGGACACGTTGATCATGGTAAGACATCGTTGTTGGATGCATTGCGAGAGACAAATGTGGTGGCAAGAGAGGCCGGCGGTATTACTCAGCACATAGGTGCTTATCAGATTACTGTTCAATCAGGTGATAAAATTACATTTATTGATACACCAGGGCACGAAGCATTCTCAGAAATGAGAGCGCGAGGTGCAAAAGTTACGGATATTGTGGTTTTGGTGGTGGCTGCAAATGACGGAATTATGCCGCAGACAATCGAGGCTATTCGTCATGCTCAGGCGGCTGAAGTGCCAATTGTTGTGGCTATTAATAAAATTGACTTGCCGGCGGCTGATCCGATGAAGGTTAAAACCTCGTTGTTGCAACACGGAATCGGTGTTGAAGAAATGGGGGGAGAATGCTTGTGTGCAGAAGTTTCGGCTAAAAAACGAATGAATATTGATAAGTTGGTGGAAGCTATTTTGTTGCAGGCTGAAATGCTTGATTTAAAAGCAAATCCGAATCGTAATGGTGAAGGAGTGGTTGTTGAAGCCAAAATGGAAAAGGGACGAGGAACCGTTGTTACCGCTTTGGTGCAAAAAGGAACGCTTAAAATCGGTGATGTGGTGATTGCAGGTAAGGAATGGGGACATGTGCGTGCCATGTTTAATGAGCACGGACAAAAAATGTTGGAAGCCGGTCCTGCTACTCCGGTTGAAATTTTGGGATTGCAAGGAACTCCGTCAGCGGGCGATGATATTATTGTTGTTGCCGATGAAAGCAAGGCCAAAGAGATTACCGGTTATCGTATAAGAAAAGAACGCGAAGCCAAATTGGTTAAATCGGCAAAATCTGCCATGGAACAGATGTTGGATAAGATTAAATCGGGTGAAGTTAAGCATTTGCCTATTATTATTAAGGGCGATGTTCAAGGTTCGATTGAAGCTATTGAAGGCACTGTTTCGAAACTTTCGAATGATGAAGTTAGTGTGCAGATTTTACATTCAGCTGTTGGCGGAATTTCGGAATCGGATGTTACTTTGGCAAAAGCCTCTCACGCACTTATCGTGGGATTTAATGTTCGCGCAAATGCTCAGGCTCGTGATATGGCTAGACGTGATGGGGTTGAAATTAAGTATTATTCAATCATTTATGATGTGTTGGATGATATTAAGAAAGGCTTGGAAGGAATGCTTTCGCCTGAGTTGAAAGAAAAATTACTCGGTTATGCTGAAATTAGAGAAGTTTACAATATTACCGGTGTGGGTAAGGTTGGAGGATGCATGATTACCGAAGGTATGGTTAAGCGCGGAGCCAAAATCAGATTGCTGCGTGATAATGTGGTTATTCATGACGGCGCAATCGGGCAGCTTAAACGTTTCAAAGATGATGTTAAAGAAGTTAAGGAAGGCTTTGAATGCGGTATTTCGTTTGAAAATTATAATGATATTCAAAAAGGTGACTTTATTGAATGTTATGAAATTGAAGAAATTGCCGCAAAATTGTAATAAGAAAAACAGGCTTCGGGTAAAAAACGAAGCCTGTTTTTTTATGTGATTGCAGCTTATTAAATCAGGACACAGGAGTAAAGGATGGCAAAAAAGTGCATGACTGTTCCTGTTAAAACACAAAAGTGCCAAATTGCGTGGGTGTATTGTTTGCTTTTCCATATGTAGAATAATATTCCAAAGGTGTAGAACATTCCGCCTATAATCAAAAAGGTGAGACCTATGGACGGGAGTTTGGCAAGTAGGGATTTTGAGGCAAAAACTACGAGCCAACCCATGGCTAAATAAAGGCTTAAAGACCATATTTTTGTGCCGCTGCCGGATGTTTTTAATTTGAGGATGGTTCCGAGAATTGCTAAGAACCAGACAATGCCAAACATTGTCCATCCGATTGAGTCTCTGAGGCATACGAGTAAAAACGGAGTATAGCTGCCTGCAATAAGATAGTATATGGATATGTGATCAAATTTTTTTAAGCATTTTTTTATTTGTTCGTTTTTGAAGGCATGGTATAGGGTTGAGGCCGTGTATAAAACAGTCATGCTGGTGCCGAAGATGATGGTTGAAATGATGGTCCAAACATCGCCGTATAGAGATGAAAAAACTATCAGTAAAACAAGACCCGCTATGCTTAATCCGATGCCAATGCCATGGATAATGCAATTCCATAGTTCTTCTTTGGGGGAATATTTTGTTAGTGAGGCGGAAGACATTTTTTGTTCCTTTTATGTTTTTATATTTATTAATTTTTAAGGCCGACGGACTGATTAGTCAAGAAGGCACTTTTTTGTGCTTTAGTATGCTTTGAGATACTGTTGCAAGTTCAAAAAAAATGCTTGAAAAAAAACTACAGGATGATAGATTGTTAGACGATAATTTTTATGCCGTGCAGGGCTGTCTGCATATTTTTAATTTTTTTAGGAAGGATAATAATATGACTATTCGTGTCGGTATTAACGGATTTGGCCGTATCGGTCGCTTGGTTTTTCGTGCCGCTCAAAAAAGAGATGATGTTGAAATCGTCGGTATTAACGATTTGATCGATGTTGATTATATGGCTTATATGCTTAAATATGATACAATGCACGGCAGATTCGACGGAACAGTTGAAGTTAAAGACGGAAAATTGGTTGTTAACGGAAAAGCTATTCGCGTTACTGCCGAAAAGAATCCTGCTGATTTGAAATGGGGTGAAATCGGTGCTGACTATGTTGTTGAATCAACAGGTTTGTTCCTTACAAAAGAAAAAGCTCAAGGTCATATTGATGCCGGTGCTAAATATGTTGTAATGTCGGCTCCTTCTAAAGACGATACTCCGATGTTTGTTTGCGGTGTTAACACAGATTCTTATGTTAAAGGAACTCAATTTGTTTCTAATGCTTCTTGCACAACAAACTGCTTGGCTCCGATTGCCAAAGTTTTGAATGATGCTTTCGGCATTAAAGATGGTTTGATGACTACTGTTCATGCAACAACTGCTACTCAAAAAACTGTTGATGGTCCGTCAGTTAAAGATTGGCGCGGTGGTCGTGCTGCTGCCGGTAATATTATTCCTTCATCGACAGGTGCTGCAAAAGCTGTCGGTAAGGTTATTCCTGCTTTGAACGGCAAATTAACAGGTATGGCTTTCCGTGTTCCGACATTGGATGTTTCTGTTGTTGATTTGACTGTAAACTTGGCTAAAGAAACTTCTTATGAAGAAATTTGTGCCGCTATGAAAAAAGCTTCTGAAGGTGAATTGAAAGGAATCTTGGGATATACTGAAGATGCTGTTGTTTCTTCTGATTTCTTGACTGATTCTCGCACATCTATTTTTGATGCAAAAGCAGGTATTCAGTTAACTCCTACTTTTGTTAAAGTTGTCAGCTGGTATGATAATGAATGGGGATATTCAAACAAAGTTTTGGATTTGGTTGCCCATATGGCTAAGGTTAACGGCTAATTCTTAGCTTATAAACCCCTATCAAAAAAAGATAGGGGTTTTGTTTTTTTTATTAAGATTATTGAGGAAAAAAATATGGAATATAAAACTATTGACGATTTGGGTGATTTGAACGGTAAAGTGGTTATGTTGCGTGCCGATTTGAATGTGCCGATGAATGAAAAATTCGAAGTTACCAATACTGCTCGTATTGACCGCACTGTGCCGACTATTAAAGAGTTGATGGCAAAAGGTGCTAAAGTTGTGGTTACATCTCACTTGGGACGTCCGGAAGGTAAGGGCGATATGGCAAATTCTTTGACTCATATCGTTAAAGATTTGGAAAAAGCTTTGGGTAAAAAGGTCGTTTTTGTCGGTGATTGTATCGGCGAAGATGTTGCAAACGCAATTAAAAATATGAGCGCTGATGAAGTTTTGTTGCTTGAAAATTTGCGTTTTTATAAAGAAGAGAAAAAAGGTGACGAAAACTTTGCTAAAGAACTGGTTGCAAATGTTGATGTTTATGTTTCTGATGCTTTCTCAACAGCTCATCGTGACCATGCTTCAATGGTGGCTGCCGTTAAAATGCGTCCGTCGGCTTTTGGACGCCTGATGGAAGAAGAAGTTAATGCATTGTCTAAAGGGTTGAATGATCCGAAGCGTCCGTTGATTGCAATTGTTGGCGGTTCTAAGGTTTCTACAAAATTGGATTTGCTCAATAACTTGGTGAAAAAAGTTGATAAGTTGGTGATTTCCGGTGGTATGGCCCACACTTTCATGAAAGCAAGCGGAATCGATACTGTGAATGAAGCTAATTCTTTGGTGCAAATGGATATGTTGGATACTGCTAAAGAAATTATGGCTACAGCAAAAGAAAATAATTGCAAAATTGTTTTGCCTTCTGATGTGGTTGTTTCTAAGGAATTTAAGCCTATGGCCGAACATAAAACAGTTTCTTTGGATGAAATACCTGCTGAAGGATGGAGCTTGTTGGATGTGGGTGAAAAAACCATTGCCGCAATTAACAAGGAATTGGACGAAAGTGCAACTTTGGTTTGGAACGGTCCTTTGGGTGTGTTTGAAATGAAGCCGTTTGACACTGCTACAAATGCTGTGGCCGAACATGCTGCAGAGTTAACTCAAGCAGGAAAATTGATGTCGGTTGCCGGCGGTGGTGATACTGTTTCTGCTTTGGCTAATGCCGGTGTTGAAAAGAAATTTTCATATATATCAACTGCAGGCGGAGCTTTTCTTGAATGGATGGAAGGAAAAGAATTGCCGGGTGTTGTTGTTTTGAAAAAATAATCGAAACACAGCTTGTAATGAAAGCCTCAAGAAATTCTTGGGGCTTTTTTACATACTAATTTATAAAGTCGAAGGCTTGCTTTTAAGAAATACGGTTTATATAATATGGTAAATGGTAGAGAAATTTTGAAAATATGAATTTAAAGTTTGAGATTGATAATAGTAAGATGATATTGATGCCGGAAGGAGATTTTCGGCAGGAGTTTGATTTTGATGTCGGAAATGTTACGGACAGGTTTGGCGAGATTAATGAAATAGGGTTTGATTGCGACAAGTTGGTAAATTGGAATTCTGCTTTGTTGGCGGTTTTGTATAAGATTGTTGATGAAGCGAAAAATTCGGGTGTTGAGGTCGATATGAAAAAACTCCCGAAAAATTTGGCGCAGTTGCTTGAATTGGCTTTGGAAGTTGACAGAAAACCTGAAAATAAGCTTGTCGGTAATAAAGCAGGTTGGTTGGAAAATTTTGGTGAAAAAGGAATCCTTTGGGGCGAAAGCGCAGTAAGAGCTTTAACTTTCTTGAATGAAACAATGAAGTCGTTTGGCAGGCTGTTTTTGAATAGGTCTGTTATGCGAAAAATTGATTTTGAATTTGCTTTGGAAAATTGCACTTATAAGGCTGTGGGAATTGTATGTTTGGTCAGCTTTATGGTGGGGCTTATTTTAGCCTTTGTAGGTGCTATTCAACTTAAAATGTTTGATGCGCAAATTTATGTGGCATCGTTGGTTACAATAGGCATGATAAGAATTATGGGTGCTATTATGGTCGGTATTATAATGGCCGGCAGAACGGGCGCTTCGTATGCGGCAACAATCGGGACAATGCAGGTTAATGAAGAAGTTGATGCGTTAAAAACATTTGGCTTTTCGGTTTTTGATTTTTTGGTGTTGCCGAGGATGTTGTCTTTGATTATAGCTATGCCGTTTCTTACAATGTTGGCTGATATTATGGGGATGATAGGTGGTGCTTTTGTTGCGGTATTGGCTTTGGATATTTCGGCTGCGCAATATTTGCAATTCTCAACAGATGCTTTCGGTTTAACTAATTTTTTGGTGGGTATTTTCCATGGTTTTGTGTATGGGATTATAATTTCTTGTTGCGGTTGTTATTATGGTGTCAGTTGCGGAAGAAAAGCCGAAAGTGTTGGTGAGGCAACAACAAAAGCGGTTGTTTCGTCGATTGTTATTATGATCGTGGTGACAGGATTCTTAACTTTGATTTGTCAGGTGATGGGAATATGATTAACAAAAATGTGAAAATCAAAGGCGATAATTTGACCGTTGCATACGGTGATAATGTGTTGATGCAAAAGGTTGATTTCGAAGTTAACAAAGGAGATGTTTTTATTATTATGGGGGGGTCAGGTTGTGGTAAAAGCTCGTTAATGAGAGTGATGACAGGGCTGAAGAAACCGACAAAAGGTAAAATCTTAATTGATGAAATGGATTTTTATTCTCAAAGCGAAAAAAAACAAAAAAAAATAATGCAAAAATGCGGAATTTTGTATCAAAGCGGTGCGTTGTTCAGTTCGATGACTTTGGCAGAAAATGTGGCGTTGCCATTGCAACAATATACCGATTTTTCAAAGAATATGGTTGATGATTTGGTGAGCTTGAAGTTGGCTTTGGTGGGACTGAAAGGATATGAAGATTTTTATCCCGCTGAAATCAGCGGTGGTATGAAAAAAAGAGCAGGATTGGCTCGTGCATTGGCTTTGGATCCGGAAATTTTATATTTTGATGAGCCCTCTGCAGGATTGGATCCGGTGAGTTCTAATTTGCTTGATGAATTGATTTTGGAGATTAATGAGAGCTTGGGAACTACTATTGTGGTTATTACACATGAGTTGAGATCTATTTTTACGATTGCAAGTAATTCAATATTTTTAGATGCGGATGCAAAAACCGTTACGGCAAGAGGTAATCCTAAGGATTTGTTGAAAAACCCGCCAAATGAAAATGTTTTGAAATTTTTGAGGGGAGGAAAAAAGTGATGTCAAGGCAGCCAAACAAAAAAATGATAGGTTTGTTTATGGTGTTGGGAATAGTTGCTATGGCGGCTGTTTTGGGGGCTTTGTTGCAAAATAAATTGTTTGCAAACAGAGGAAGAGAAATTGTGATGTATTTTGACGAATCGATTAAAGGATTGACTGTGGGGTCGCCGGTGGTGTTTAAAGGCGTTAAAATCGGTGAGGTGAGTAAAATTGAAATTATGACAAATATGGAAGATTTGTCTTTTAGTATTCCTGTGTATGCAAGGATGCAAAAAAAGTCGTTGGATAATAAAGGAGAAGACAAAAGCGGAAAAGAAATATTGCAAGAGCTTGTTGCTAAAGGTTTGAGAGCAAGGCTTGTTTCGCAGAGCTATGTTACGGGACAACTGATGATTGACTTTGAAATGATGCCCGAAACTCCGGTGAGGTATTATGGAGATGGTAAAGATTTGGAGATTCCTACAACACCGTCAACAATGAGTGAATTGTCAAAAGGTTTACAAGAAATTCCATTGGCTGAAGGTGTGAAAAATTTTGCAACATTTTTCAAAAGCTTAAATGACAGTATGCCGAAAATTGATAGAACAATAGGCGGATTGGAAAAGTTTGTGGGACAAAACAAAGCTGCAGCAGAAGAAGTTTTGAATAATTTTAATAATATGGTGGTGAGTGTGAGTAAGGCTGCAAACTCTCTACAAAATTTAACGGACTATTTGGAACAACATCCGGAAGCTTTAATTAAAGGAAAAAAATGATGAAAAAGATTTTGTTGTTGATTGTAGTTTGTATGTTGGGTGCCTGTTTGGGCGGATATTCGCCTAAAAGCAGTTTTTATAAACTAAAGATTTTTGACGGTTCGCAAGCCTCGGTAAGTGAGAAAAAATTTAGCGTTGGGGTTAATATGGTTGAACTGCCGGATTATTTGAATAGACCACAAATAGTTTCTTTTGATGAAGATAATTTACAGATGCAAATTGATGAAACAAATCGATGGGGCGAGCCTTTGGATACAATGATAAGGCGAGTTGTGGTGGGTGATTTAAGTTCATTTTTGCCTAATGCCGTTGTGAAGGCAAAGGCGTCATTGATTGAAAAATTTGATTATTTGGTTAATCTGCAAATTGTTCGTTTTGATATGATTGAAGACAAGGAAGCTGTGTTGGAAGCTTGGTGGTATGTGGTTGATAGAAACGGAAAAACACTGGTTAGAGAAAAGTTTTCAGATAGTGAAGTGATGGGGGATGATTATACCCAGTTTGTGAAATTTCAAAGCGAAATGATTGAGAAAATGTGTGAAAAGATAGCTTTAAGGTTGGCATCTTTTTAGTTTGATTCCAAGCTTTTTACAATTTGTTCGGTTATTTCTTTGGCATCACCAAAGAGCATGATGGTGTTGGGGGTGTAAAATAGCGGATTGTCAACTCCGGAATAGCCTTCTCCGAGAGAGCGTTTTACAAAAAAGACTGTTTTGGCTTTGCTTACGTCAAAAACAGGCATACCGTAGATGGGGGAAGATGGGTCTGTTTGGGCTTTGGGGTTGGTGATGTCGTTGGCGCCGATTATGAAGGCTACATCGGTTGAGGAAAAATCGTTGTTGATCTCGGAAAGAGAATAAACTTCGGAATAGTCAACATTGGCTTCGGCAAGAAGAACGTTCATATGTCCGGGCATTCGTCCGGCAACAGGATGAACGGCAAATTTTACATCAACGGAAAATTTGTTTTTTAGTAAATCAGACATTGTTTTAAGAGAATATTGTGCTTGGGAAGCGGCCATGCCAAATCCGGGAATAATGATAATCTTTTGAGAGTTTTCCATGATAAAGGCGGCATCTTGAGGAAATGCAGTGTTGATGTGTTTGTCGG
Source organism: Alphaproteobacteria bacterium (assembly GCA_045615365.1). Lineage (GTDB taxonomy): Bacteria > Pseudomonadota > Alphaproteobacteria > RF32 > CAG-239 > CAZU01. Next base: position 12,877 of record JAZLEQ010000010.1, on the reverse strand, counting down.
AAGATTCTGCTGTTGAATTATGCGAAGAGTTTTTGCCGAAAAAGATGCTTGTTAGAGAACGATTCATGGCTTTGCTCATTATTTCGGTTAATATCAGTCCGCTTGCACCGATAATTGTTCCGACAATTATTAATGTTGTGTTGTCGAAAGAAAAGCCAATGCTTACGGTTGCCCATCCTGACAGAGAGTTCAAAAATGATATGATGACCGGCATATCGGCGCCGCCGATGGGAATTACAAACATTATGCCGAAAAGCATACTTAGAATTGCGATAATAGGAAAGAGAGTAGAATGATTATGGATTATAAAACAAAAAGATAATCCTGTTAGGATAAGAAAAATGAGAAAGTTGAGACTGTGTTGTAAGGGAAATGTTGCAGTTCGAGAAGGTAAAATTCCCTGAAGCTTGAAAAATGCAAAAATTGATGCGGAAAAAGTTATGCCGCCTAAGATAATGTTTGATGTTGCGCTAAAGCGGTCGAAAGAACTTGAAAAATATTCGGAAATGCCTATCAGAAAAGCAGCAAGACCGCCAAGACCGTTCAAAACGGCAATCATTTGCGGAAGAGATGTTATTTTTACTTTTATTGCCCAAAAGATGCCAATGAAAGAACCGGCTAAAATAGTCACTATGGTTTTCCAATATGGTGTAATGTCTAGGTAGATAAAGGCGCCAATCAGAGCAGATGAAACTCCTAAAATGGCAAATTGATTGCCAATGCGCGCTGTCTTGGGGGTTGATAATAAGCGGATTGATACGATGAGAAAGTTTATGGCTAAAAGATTTAGAAATGAAGCTATGTTTGGCATTATTTTTTATCCTTTGATTTGAACATTTCAAGCATTCGTTGTGATACGGCAAAGCCTCCAAAAATGTTGATGGCTGCAACAAAGAATGCAAAGTAGGAAAGAAGTGATGAAACAAGGTTCGTTGATTGTTCTAATGATGACATGGCGCCAATTATGATTATGCCGGAAATGGCATTGCTTACGCTCATTAGAGGAGAATGAAGAGCCGGTGAAACACCTAATATGGCAAAGTATCCGACAAAGCAAGAAAGGGTGAAAATGGTTAGAAATATCCATGCTTCCATGATGTTATCCTTTCAAAAACAGTAAATCTTTTATTTCGGGATGGTTAATATTGAATGTGGGTGTAGAAGCTTTACGTGATGTATAATGGCTTATGAAATTTGCAAAATTATTGGCAAAGAGTGTGCTTGCAGTATGGGGTAATAGGGTTGCAAATTCGGAATTGCCATAAATAATGCAATCGTTTTTGCGAACGAGTTTATGGTTTTTTGAGCCGATAATATTGCCGCCGTTGGCGCAAGCCATGTCGATTAAAACAGTTTCGGGAGACAATTTTTTTAATTCTTTTTCTCCGATTATGAGAGGGGCTCGCTTGCCTGATGAAAAGGCAGAAGTTATGATGATGTCAAAATCGGAAATTTGTGAAATAATGTCTTTCAAATATATGGCGCCAAGAGATTCTATTTCTTGTTGGGCTTCAGGTTTCGGGTCTGAGGCAAAAACTTTGCCTCCAAGGCGTTTGGCGGTGGCAATGGCTTGAAGTCCGGCAATTCCGGTGCCGATAATCAGAAATTTTAATGGAGGAATTGTGCCGGCGGCAGTTATCATCATGGGGACTGCACGAGGAGTCAGATTGCTTGCACTCAGAACTGCTTGGTAACCGGAAAGGGAGTTTTGTGATGTCAGGATGTCGAACGGTTGATATTTTGACAAACGAGGAAGTTTGTTGAGAGCAACGAATGTGTTTTCGGAAAAAGATTTTTGACGAAAATTTTTAGGCGTTGTGTTTTGAAAGTCGCTTATGATTATGGCTTGTTTTTTTATATGTGATAATTCTTTTGGAGAAGGAGGTGATATTTTTAATAAAATATCAATTTGGGATAAAATTTTTGTGGCAGATGAAATTATTTTTGCTCCCGCGGAACGGTATGCGTTGTCGCTAAAACCGGATGTTTTGCCGCAGCCTTTTTCGATTAAAACAAAGTAGCCTAAATTGATTAATGTTTTGGCGCTTTGAGGGGTGATTGCGGTTCTGGTTTCAAAAAATGAGGTTTCTTTTATTGTGCCTATAATCATTATTATCTTACTCGTTAACTATTATAAAATAATATTTATATATAATTGGCGGATATTGATAAAACAACGAAGGAAAACGGATTTTTTATGAAAGATTTATTAAAGCTTTTTAAAATATTTTTTAAGATAGGGATGTTTGCTTTTGGTGGAGGTTATGCAATTTTGCCTTTGTTAAAAGCCGAGTTGGTTGAAAAAAGACGTTTGGTAAGAGAGGAAGAGCTTTTAGATTATTTTTCAATAGGACAATGCACGCCGGGGATTATTGCCATTAATGTGGCTACATTTATCGGGTATTCGCAAAAGGGGACTAAAGGAGCGGTTGCCGCAACTCTTGGAATGGTGGTTCCTCCTTTTATTTTAATTGTTATGATTGCTTCAGTGTTTCAGGCTTTTATGAATAATCAGTATGTGATATATGCTTTTGCGGGGATTAAAGTTTGTGTCGTGGCCTTGATTGCTAATGTTTTGGTGGATTTATTGAAAAAAAATGTGAGAAACATTCAGAGTATTTTTATTCTCTGTTTGGCTTTGATTTCGGTTTTTGTTGTCGGGTTGTCGGCAGCTTCGGTTGTGGTTGTTTCGGCGTTAATCGCGTTGAGTATAGGTGAAGTAAAAAGAAAGCTAAAAAGATGATATATTTGCAGTTGTTTGTTGAATTTTTTAAGATTGGGATGTTAGCTATCGGCGGTGGTTTGGCTACAGTTCCGTTCTTGTATGAATTATCAGAAAAATATGGTTGGTTTTCGATTGGTGATTTAACAAACATGATAGTCGTGGCCGAATCTACTCCCGGGCCGATCGGTGTTAATATGGCTACATTTGCAGGTTTTGGGGTGGCCGGAATTTTGGGAAGTTGCGGAGCTACTTTCGGTTTGATTTTGCCGTCGGTAATTATTATCGTTTTAATTGCAAAGCTGATGAATAAATATAGCTGTAATATAAGAGTCAGGGATATTTTGGAAGGAATGCGGCCTGCAGTTGTGGCGTTGATCCTTTATGCAGGAGTGCAGATTGGAAAGGATGTTATGTTGACGAGTTTTGATGTTTTGTTTTTTGCAATTTTATTTATTTTGATGAGAGTGTGGAAAAAAGGGCCGATATTTTATATTTGTTTATCGGCCGTTGTCGGTATATTTTTTGGAATGCATTGATTTTTTATGAAGAAATTTTTTTAATTACACAGCGGGAAGAAGCCGGTTGTTTGTCGCTGATTTTGATGAGCTGTTGTATGCTTGTAGCGGCTCTTGTATATTGTTCTTCTGTTTGAGCATGAATTATTGCCAAAGGTGTTTTTTCATCTACGTAGTTGCCGATTTGGCAAAAGTTGCTATACCCTGTTGCGTAGTCTAATCTTTGTTCAGGAGTGGTTCTTCCGCCTTTCATTTCAATGATGCTTAAACCTATGCCGCGGGTATCCATTGATGAAACATAGCCGGAAGTTTTTGAATATACCGGTTTGATGATATTGGCTTTGGGAAGGTATTTCCATGGTTTTTCGCAGAAGTCTTGCGGGCCTCCCAAAGCGTTTGTCATTTGGGCGAATTTTTCTAAAGCTTTGCCATTGTTAATGACTTCTTGAAGCATTGTTTTGGCATATTCAATTTTGGGGGTGATGTTGGAAGAAACCAGAAGTTGGGCGCAAAGTTCAATGGTTATTTCGTGAAGGCGCGGGTCTACATTTATACCTTTGAGGTAATCAACGGCTTCGGCAACTTCTAAAGCATTTCCTACATTGGAGCCCAAAACTTGGTTCATGTCGGTGATGACGGCTTGTGTTTTGGTTCCGGCTGCAGTTGCTACGCGAACAATTGATGAGGCAAGTTCTTCGGCCTTTTCCATGGAATCCATAAAGGCACCGTTGCCGCATTTCAGGTCCATTACCAAGTGTTGAAGACCGGCAGCCAATTTTTTTGAAAGGATTGATGCCGTTATGAGTTCAACAGATTCAACTGTTGCACAAACATCGCGAATTGCGTAGATTTTTTTGTCTGCCGGAGCAAGGTTGCCGGTTTGTCCGATTATGGCACAACCGATGTCTTTAACTGTTTTATAAAAAAGATCGTTTGAAGGTTGGGTTTGATAACCGGGGATGGAATCGAATTTGTCAAGTGTTCCGCCAGTGTGCCCGAGACCACGACCGGATATCATGGGGCAAAAAGCTCCGCAAGCAGCAAGCATGGGGGCTAACATCAGGCTTACTTTGTCGCCTACTCCGCCTGAAGAATGTTTGTCAACAATAGGTCCGTTAATTCCGCTCCATTTAAGAACATCACCGGAATCGCGCATGGCCAAAGTTAATGATGCGGTTTCTTCTTTGGTCATTCCGTTCAGAAAAACAGCCATCGTGAAGGCTGCTGTTTGGGCATCTACAATTTCTCCGGATGTTACGCCTTTAATGAATTCTTTGATATCTTCCGCTGAAAGAGTTTGACTGTTGCGTTTTTTTCTGATGATTTCTTGTGGAAGCATTTTTAATATCCTTGTTTGATGGTGTTGATGATATCGGCCAAAACAGAACTTGCACCAATTCGGAATCTTGATTGATTGGCATCTTTCGGGCCGATTATTGATTGGAATAAGCTGAGATATTTTTTGGCTTCTGTAAATGTTCTGATTCCGCCTGAAGCCTTAAAACCTACCTTCTTGCCGCTTTGTGATATTGTTTCCAAAATGGCGTTAGCTGCTTCGGGGGTGGCTGATACAGAAGTTTTGCCTGTTGATGTTTTTATGAAATCTGTTTGAGATTCTATGCAAAGTTCTGATGCTTTTTTGATTGCCGGTATGTTTTTCAATTCGCCTGTTTCAATGATTATTTTCATCGTTTTGTTGCCGCAAACAGAGCGAGCTTTGTTTAGGTATTTTTGGCAAAATTCGATATCATTGTTTAAAAATGTGCGGTAGGGAAAAACGATATCAAGCTCGTCGGCGCCAAGTTTTATGGCAATTTCGGTTTCTTTTTCCAGAAGGTGGATATCGGCAATTCCCGAGGGAAAATTTATTACCGTTGCTACCGGAAAATCAGAAGGGAGAATGTTTTTAGCATATGGGATAAACTGCGGATATATGCAAACAGATGCGGTGGAGCCATATGGTGTGAATGCATTTTGGCATAATTGACGGATGGTCTCGTCGGTGTCGTTTAGGTTTAGAGATGTCAGGTCAATAGAGGAAATAAGAATTTTCGCTGCAGATACATCATCCATTTTTATATCCTTTTTAAAAGAGTGTTGATTAACATTGACAATTCGGCAGAAGCCTGTTGCCCCATTTTTAATGTTTCTTCGTGGGAAAGAGAGTGGTCGCTCAGTCCGGTTCCGAGGTTGGTTATAACTGAAAATCCCATTACCTCCATCCCGCAATGCACTGCGCTTATTACTTCGGGAACTGTTGACATCCCGACAGCATCTCCTCCCAGTAGTCCGTAGGCGCGAACTTCTGCGGAAGTTTCAAAATTTGGGCCGCTAACCATAAGGTATACACCTTCTTTGAGAGAAATGTTCAGTTCATTTGCAGTTTGGCGAATTAATTTTTGAAATTTTTTGGAATACGCATTGCTCATGTCGGGAAAACGGGGCCCCATGGAATCGTTATTCGGACCTATGAGCGGATTGAAAGAGCTTAGGTTGATATGGTCGGTTATCATCATGATTGAGCCCGCAGGTATGTTCTTGTTTAGAGAGCCGGCAGCATTGGTGACTATAAGTTTGTTTATGCCCAAAAGTTTCAGACCGTGAATTATTCGGCAAATGGCTTGCGGGGAATTGCCTTCGTAAATATGAACACGTCCTTGCATGCATAATACTTTTTTGTCTTGTAATTCACCGCAAACAAACCGGCCTTTATGTCCGGAAACGCTACTTAAAGGAAAATCTGCCAATTCATCATATTTTATTATTATTTTGTTGTTTATTTGATCTGCCAATGAACCCAAACCGGAGCCAAGAATGATGGCGGTATCCGGTGCGAATCCGTTGAGTTTTGATTTTATGTTTTCTGAGAGTGTGTGGCTGTTGAGCATGATCGATTATAACTCCTTAAAGTAAAAAGGCAGAATTTCGGACAAACTGCAGGTTCGTTTTATATCAATAGAATCGGCTAAATATATCAAAGTATCGTTTGTTGAAAATTCGGCTATACGTTGTCTGCAAGCTCCACACGGAGTGATAAGGTGGGGGCTGTCGGCATAAATCAGAATTTTGGCAATTTGGGAATCGCCGGCGGAAATCATTGCGGAAATTGCACTTTGCTCGGCACAAGTTCCAACCGGATAAGAAATATTTTCTACATTGCAACCAATATAAAAATTGCCGTTGTTGCTGAGAATTGCGGCGCCTACTCTAAAGTTTGAATATGGAGCATAGGCGTTGGCAGAAGCTTTTTTTGCCAGTTCGTATAATTTTGATAAATCATTCATTGTCTATAACCCTGTAATATTAAATGATTTTTTAATTTTATATTATATAATAAGCACAAGATGTTTATAAAAGCAAAGTTTTTTTGCCCATAATTCTATTATGAATTGTAATTTGAAAAAGGTTGGATGAAGATGAAAAAGTTTTTTTTGATTTTTATCGGTTTGGTGCTGTTGATTGCCGGTGGTGTGGCTTATTATATCTTGAATATGGATTGGAATAAGCATAAAGACGCTATAGCCAACCAATTTCATGAATTGACCGGAAAATATGTTAAGTTGGACGGAAATGTTACTTTGAAGATTTTTCCCGCTCCTTATATTAATGTGAATAATGCAAGAATATTCAGTGAAGCTGATGACAAAAAACCGGTGTTGACAATTAGAGATGCAATGGCTGATTTGGATCTTATTCCTTTGTTGCAGGGAAATGTTAAAATTAAAAAAATGGTGCTTGACGGTGCGGTGCTTAATGTTGATTTGAATGCAAAAGAAATTAAATGGCAAAGCGATCTAACCGCAGATCAGAGAGCTATGTTTGAAAATAATAAAAATATTTTAAGCAGTATTTCCCTGAAAAATGCAGAGGTTAATTTTGAAACAGGGGATCCGGAAAAAAATACAAAGCTGACAAAGCTTAATGGTGAGGTTGCTACGGAAAGTTTGTTCGGACCGTTTAGAATTGAGGGCAATTACATGAAGGGAGAATCACCGGAAGGGTTTGCGCTATCCATCGGAACAATTGCCGAAAATATGCCCACAACATTGAATGCGGTGATAACTCATCCTAATTCCGACAGCTTTTTAAGATTTGACGGAACAATAAATTTGAGCAATTTGGAATTGAATGGCGGATTTATTCTGGAATCGATGAAAGTGGGCGATTTTGTAAACGGAAATTTTGAACGCAAGGTGATCCCTGATGAGTATAATGCTCCGATAAAATTAGGTTTTGATGCATTGATAAACCATAATAGAATTGATTTGACAAATGTTGTTGTTAAGTATGGAGACACTCAGGGATCGGGAAGTTTGTTGTTCCCTTATAAAGATCCGGCAAGCAAAGAAATTAAAGCTAATTTTGAATTCGCAGAATTGGATGTGGAGCCTTTCGTTAATTTTATGAAAGAGTTGGTGGAAAAATACAAAACCGAGCCGTATGATCCTGATTATAAATATGATTTGGATGTCGGGGTTTCTGCTTTAAAAGCTTTTTATCAGGGACAAGGCTTGAAAAATTTGAAAACCCGATTTGATTTGAAAAATAATATTGTTAATTTAAAAGAATTCAGCGTTGTTTTGCCCGGGGATACATTGTTGAAAACTGACGGGCGTATTTATGCAAAAGATGAAAAGCCGATATACAGGTTGAATTTGTTTGTGGAAGCGGTCGATTTGTTGAAGACAATGCAATGGTTGGATATTAATCCGGAAAATGCCGTCCAGTCAGTTTATAAAAAAATGATTTTGGATACGAAAATTGATGGAGATTATGAGAGAATTCAATTTTCTCCTTATAAAGTTACTTTGGATAAAACAACCTTGACAGGTAATGCAAGATTGTTTTTCAAGGACAGAAAATATTTAATGTTGTTGATTAACGGTGATACAATTAATTTGGATAACTATTTTCCGCCTAAAGATGTTGACGATGAAGGAAAAACAACTTGGTTGACAAGAGCAATTTCTCGTTTCGGAAAAAACAAATTCTTAAGAGAAATGGATCTGGTTATGGATACAACCGCAAACCTGATTATTTATGAAAGTATGCCCTTTGAAAAGGTGGCCTTTAAGGTGAAGCTTTTGGATGGAAATTTGGAAATTGAAAATGCACTAATCGGTGAAGTTGCAAACACATCGGTTTATCTAAGCGGTGCGGTCAGCGGTTTTGATACGGCGTTGAATTTTACTGATTTGAATTATGATTTTAAGAGTTCGGATTTGATGTCTTTTATAAATAAATTTGAGCTTTCCGTGCCGGAAATAAATTATAATGAAATGGATAATATAGAGTTGAACGGCATAATAAACGGTTCGTTTGATAATATGGGGATAAACAGCAATGTGAAAATCGGAGAATTTACGGCAGCTTATGAGGGAACCGTGGTTAAGGATGAAAAAGGTTATAATTTTGACGGTAAAATGAAAGCTCATTATCCGGAATTCAATAGTTTGTTGCAAAATTTTAATTTGAACTACAGTCCTATGGCTTCCAATTTGGGAATTTTTAATTTCAAGGCAAATGTTAAAGGAAATAAGGAAAATCTTTTGTTGTCCGAAATGACTGCTAATGTGGGGTATGTCGATTTTGTCGGTGATGTTGAGTATCAGCTTGAAAATGATAACAAAATAATAAACTCAAATCTTAAAGTGAATATGTTGGAGATTGAAAGATTTTTGGTTAGGAGTCCGGATGACGCTGCAATGATTGAACAACAAGCAATGAGTGATGCAAACTTCTTATCAAAACCCGTCGTCGGACAAGAAAAGATTAATTATGAGCCATATAAAAACATTAATTTTAACGGAGTGTTTGATGTTGCCGAGTTGTCATATAAAGGAGAGTTGTTTAAGAATAGTAAGTTCAGATTGGTTTCGGCAGGAAATGAAATTCGTGTGAATGATTTTGTCGCAGACTATAAGGAAACACCTTTAACCGCACAGCTTTTCTTGGATATTGCAAATGAACCGAAAATTGATTTCACGACAAAAATTGAAAATGCAAAAATTGTTGATTTCCCATTCGGAGGAAGAGAATACGGGCTTTCAGACGGTGAATTTTCGTTGACGGCAGAGCTTTCTTCAAGTGCGGTAAGTAAAAAAGATTTTATTGACCAGTTAAGCGGAAAAATAGATGTTAATGTTGCAAACAGCAGTGTGAGAGGATTGAACTTGAAACCTGTTTATGATGATTTGCTTGTCAGAATTTCAGGCGACGGGTTGGGCGAAGCGGTTGATGCCAATATCGGTTCGGGTGAAACATCGTTTGAAAGAATTTTGGGCAGAGTCTTGTTTGATAAGGGAAATTTCAGTTTGCAAAATGCATCAATGGCTTCAACATCTGATAATGTGACCTTGAGCGGTGGCGGCAATCTTAAAAATTGGACCATGGATGTAATATTTAATGTTAAGTTTAAGGATATAACTTCTTTACCGGGATTTTCTTTTACACTTAAAGGGGATATGAGCAATCCGGAAAAAATTATTAATGTGAGCGATATTCAAAAAGTTTATTTTGACAGAGATAAAGAGGAAAAAGCTTTGAAAGAAGCCAAAGAACAGGCTGAAAAAGATCATTGGCAATCTCTTGTGGATGAACAAAAGGTTCGTGCTGATGTAGCGTTGAACAAAGTGAGAAATGAAATCGATCCGAAAATAGATGACAAAATAATAAAGGTTTTTGTGCCTGATAATATTACAAAATTTGAAGCCCTTAAAAAAGAAGCTGCAGATGAAGTTACTACGCTTATTGATAAGGTTAACGGGGTGGATGTTAATTCAATGAAAGTAACTCAGGATGTGATTGATGAGTTGGCAAAAGCAAATGACAATGTGGAAGAAAAACTTAAAAATATATCTCAGCTGATTGATGAGGTTTATTTGGAAGATTTGAAAAAACAATATGCAACGGAATATACAAAAATTGTTGAATTAAACAATACCTTGAAACAGAAGTTGTTTGAATATAATGCTGTTTTAAATAAATTTGACGAAAGATTAAAAACTTTTGAAACTGACTATAAAATGCGAGAAGATGCAGATTTTAAAGCTTTTGACGATTTGATTAGTCAACAGGCAAAATTTTTGGAACAATATGAGATTGAAAGCAATAAAATTAATGAAGAGATTGTAAACGAATCGAATATTGAAAAACACGAAGAAAATAATCCGAAGATGAAGGAAATTTATTTGAAGTTGCAAGATGCGGAAACAATTATAAACGAAAATGAGAAAAAACCGGATGAACTCATATTGCCTAAGATTGATGCTGCCGAAGATGCTTATAAACAAAAAGTGAAGGAAGAAGAAGAACGACGTATGATTGAGGAAAATACGGGAAGTATAAGCATTAAGAAAACCGGTAAAAAAATTACGGTAGTGAGGGATATTAACGAAATTAAAGAAGCAGAAGACAAAATTAATAATGAAAAGATCAAAGTGCTTGATTTTACAGGCAAAAAAAATGACAAGAAAAAAGATGATGAAACAACAGACACAGGTGTGATAAAAAAAGGCAGGAATATAATAAGTTTTTAGCTTGAGGAATAGTTTTTTTGTGATACATATATTTGCATAATAATTTTTATGGAGTTATGCTATGAAGAAACCTGAAGTTTGTATCTTGCCGGTGGCAGGATTGTCTACAAGAAATTTACCCGCAACAAAAGTTTTGCATAAAGGGTTTTTAACTTTGCACAGTAAGCCGATTATTCAATATGCGGTGGATGCTTGCGCTGAAATCGGTATTAAAGAAATTATCTTTATTTACAGTGATCAATCTTGTAAACATTTGTTTGAAAAATATTATGAACCATATCCTTGGTTGGAAGATCATTTGGCTAAAAAAGGAAAAACCGAAATTTTGGCCGAATTGTTGAAGATTATTCCTAAGGGAATGAAGTTTTCGTTTGCAGAACAGTCGCAACCATTGGGTAATGGTCATGCAATTTTGATGGCGAAAGAATTGGTCGGTGACAGAGATTTTGTTGTTATGTGGCCGGACGATGTTTATACTAATCTGCATGGAAAAGGCGGTGTTTTGGCACAGCTTTTGGAAGTTTATGAACAAACAGGCGGAATGGTTGAAAATGTTATGGAATTTCCGCGCGAGCAGCTCGTGCGTTATGGCGTTTTGTCCGGCGCAGTAAGAGACGGAAGAGTTGTTCATGCAAAAGGAAAAGTTGAAAAGCCGGCTTTGGAAGATGTGCCATCAAATTATGCAAGTATGGGACCGTATATTTTGCCAAACGAAATTATGAATATTTTGCCGGAAGTTCAAAAAGGAACAAATGGCGAAATTAATTTGGCAGATGCTATGGGATTGGCTGCAGAACGCGGAATGCGCCTGACCGGTGTGTTGTGTGATGTGATGCGCTTTGATTGCGGAACCAACAAAGATTTGGAAAGGGCAAATTTGAAATTGTCACTGATGGAAGATCCGGAGTTGCGAGCTTATTGCAAAGAACTTTTGGATACAATGCTGGTATAAATTTGTTTTTGAAAGTTGTAAGGGGTTCGTTTTGAAAAAAACGGACCCTTTTAATGTAAAAAAAGCTTGAAATTAATAAAATAATTGTTTATAGTCCGCTCAACTTTGTGAGTCTGAGATGAAAAAAGACTCTATAAGGTGCAGGTATGTATGAAGGTAGTATCTGCTTTGTTTAATTATCCGGTCTGCCCGTCAGGCCATAGAAATGAAGAAAGGAAAATGCTATGAGACATGGAATGAAACATAGAAAACTTAATATGGATACTAATGCCCGTAGAGCTTTGTATTCTAACTTGACTAATGCTGTTTTGACACATGAACAAATTAAAGTTACTTTGCCTCGCGCTAAAGAACTCAGAACATTTGTTGATAACATGATTACCTTGGGTAAAAAGGGTCAGTTGAATAACCGTCGTCAGGCATTGGCTTTCTTGCGTGATAATGAAGTTGTTGCTAAGTTGTTCTCAACTTTGGCAGAACGTTATAAAAATCGTAACGGCGGTTATACTCGCGTTTTGCGCGCAGGTTTCCGTTATGGCGATTGTGCTCAAATGGCTATTGTTGAATTGGTTGATCGCGATGTTAATGCTAAAGGTGCAAAAGACTTGGCAAGAGTAGCAGCCGAAAAAGCCGCTTTGGAAGCCGCTGAAAAAGCAGCCGAAGCTGAAGCACAAAAAGAAGAAAAGAAAGCTGAAAAGAAAGCTGAAAAGAAAACCGAAAAGAAAAGCAAAAAATCTGAAAAGAAAGATGCTGAATAGTCGGATATTTTCTGAAAAATAAAAAAAAGCACCGCTCGCGTTAGAACGGTGCTTTTTTAGTGGGTCGGAATGTTAAGTGTTTTTTTGTAGTGCTGGTTTCGGTTATTTTTTTTATTAACCATATTTTAAGCAATTATGCCTTAATATGTTATAAGAAGGATAGGAGTTTATCCGTTTTATGTATTGAAAGTATGAGGAAACACAGGAGTGTTGCAAGGATTGAGACATAGGCTTTGTAAGCATTTAGGCTCTTTGCGTGAAAGAATCGCAAAGGGTTTTTGTGTCTCGAATCGTTTTACCCCCCCCCTACATTTCTAAGGCTTTGCGCCGAAAGCGAGGTGAGCTGTGAGTAGCATCACCTTAACCGCATCGATGAGAAGTAATCTGAT
>JAZLEQ010000009.1:0-8955 GCA_045615365.1 Alphaproteobacteria bacterium | reverse complement strand
CATTAGTAAAACCGATGATGATTTGTTTCATCATTTCCATTTTATCTAAAATTTCTTGTGTTTGCAATTCTTCCATGCCCCCTCCTTTATGCTTTGCTTTCTTGAACGGCTTGTGCTTCCTGCATTTGCAAAATTGCCGTCATTACATATTCTTTAACGCCTATTCCGCCAACTTTGGCCATTTCTTTGCCATATTCGTCCAACAATAATGAACGATATATCTTTTCGGCATGACCACCGCCAAACATCCCGTCGGTTGAAACACCCTCAAACATGCTTTCCATCATTCTGGTTAAGAAAAAAGCCTCAAAACTTTCGGCACTTTCTGCTGCCCTTTGTTTGTTGATGGCCGGCAGAGAAGAATTTATTTCCGGAGTTATGTTCATTATGTTCAAACCTTGCATGATATTTCTCCTTAAATTACTTCTATCTCAGCTTGAAGAGCGCCACTGGCCTTAATGGCTTGCAAAATGCTTATCAGATCACGAGGTGTTACACCTAAGGCATTCAAACCATCAACCAATTCTTGTAAATTTATACCTGTGTCCAATATACGCATTCTGGCATCTTCATCTTCTTGAACATCAACAATTGAAGTATCAAGCACTATTTGTTCGCCCAAAGAAAACGGTTCGGGTTGAGAAACGTAGGGAATATCGGTTATTTTTATGGTAAGATTTCCTTGAGCAATAGCTAAACGGTTAATCTTTACATCTTTACCTATAACTACGATACCTGAGCTTTCGTCTATTACAACCTTAGCAATAGTATCGGGCTGAACTTTGAGCTGTTCAATTTTGGTCATGAGAGCCACAATATTGTCTTTATATTCTTCGGGGATTGTCAATTTTACGGTTCCGGGATCCAAAGAATCGGCAATAGGACTGCCGAATGTGGCATTGATAGCATCGGAAATACGGCGAGATGTTGTGAAGTCGGGATTGCGCAATGCAATATTAATTGTATCAAGTGAGCTTAATTTGAAAGGAATTTCCTTTTCAATTATGGCTCCACCGGCAATGCGCCCCGATGTGGGAACGCCTTTTAACACAGAACTGCCACTTTGACCGCTTGCAGAAACCGAACCGGTGGCAACAGAGCCTTGAGCAAGGGCGTATACTTCGCCATCGGCACCTTTTAAGGGAGTGGCTATCAATGTTCCGCCAAGTAAATCCTTCGCATCGCCTAAAGCGGAAACATTGACATCTATACGTGAACCTTGGCGGGCAAAAGCAGGTAAATTAGCTGTCACCATTACTGCTGCAACGTTTTTGGCCTTAATTTGACCATCGCGGGCATTTACCCCAACCGCATCGAGCATTGAAATGAGGCTTTCTTTGGCAAAATCAACCGATTTGATGTTATCACCGGTGCCGTTTAGGCCTACAATCAGACCATAACCGATGAGTTGGTTGTCGCGAACACCTTCAAAGTCGGCAATATCTTTAATGCGCGAAACGGCATATGCGGAATTTGCCGAGATTGTCATAGCCGCTAAAAATATGCCTAAAGCTAATGTTTTCAAAGGTTTTATAAGTTTCATTTTACATATTTCCCCAAAATTTGCGGTTCAACTTAAGGAAATATATGCAATTTATGTGCCATTTTTATAAAAAAAGAATGTTTAAAAGAAAAAACCGGTTTTACTCTGCCACGTAAACCGGTTCAATTTCTACATAGTAGAGGCTGTCTTGGGACATGGTTTGTTCCATATCATCAATTGAACAGCGTCTGCTCCCACTGAAATTTCGCTCAAATCGCTCAATGCTTCTTTGGGCTGATTTAATGTCATATCCTATATTTTCAATAGTATTACAGACATTAATGGTGGTATCTGCCAAAGCAAGAATGACATCACACCCGTTTAGTATAATCATCCCGATTATCACTAAACATATCAAAAAAATTCTTTTCATAATTTTTAAATTTGTGATACTTATACCATTTTTTTAAGCCTTTGACAACAAAAAAAAATGCCCTGACTTCCTCAGGGCATTTTTGCGGCTTTTATTTTTCTTTCTTTTTATCAAACATTTCTCCGATTATGGCAAACATCATGGGAACAAACAAAGTTGCCACAAAAGTTGATAATATCATACCGCCAATCATTCCGGTTCCGATAGAGTGACGGCTGCCGGCACCGGCTCCGGTGGAGATTGCCAAAGGCAAAACACCAAAGGTGAAGGCCAGAGATGTCATTACAATCGGACGAAAACGAAGTTTGGCTGCTTCAATGGCCGCTTGGGCATAACTTAAGCCCTCTTCCACCTTAACAACCGCAAATTCTACAATTAATATTGCGTTCTTGGCGGCCAATCCTATCAAAGTTACCAAACCAACCTGAAAATATAAGTCGTTTTCTATGCCACGCATCCATGTTGCCAGTAATGCTCCCAAAACTGCAAACGGAACCGACAAAATTACCACTAACGGCAACGACCATTTTTCATATTGAGCCGACAAAATCAAGAATATCATAATTAGGCCGAATACAAAGGCCTTGGTTGAAGCTCCTCCGGTGAGTTTTTCCTGATAAGCCGAACCAATCCACGATAGTGAATAGTCGTTACCCAAAACTTGGTCAGCCACTTCCTCCATGGCTTTAATAGCCTGTCCTGATGAATAGCCGGAAGCAGGATCGCCCATGATCTTGGCGGCAGGGAAAATGTTGAAGCGATTGATTAATTCAGGCGCTGTAACTCTTTCAACCATAATTAAGGTTGATAAAGGAATTAGAACTCCGTCATTTGATTTTACATAGACATAGCGTAAATCATCAGGAGTGCGACGGAATTTGGCCTCAGATTGAAGTGTTACTCTAAAATTGCGACCTAAGTATGTGAAATCGTTAATATATAAGCTTCCGAATGTTGACTGCATCACAGCGTATATAGCATTAATCGGCACATTCATCGCACGAGCTTTTTCCCTGTCCAAATCAATGCGATATTGCGGGGTATTCACCGAGAATGTGGTCTTGACATTGGATAGTTCAGGACGAGAGTTGGCTGCCTTGATGAACTCGTTGGTCTTATCCATAAGCTCTTGCGAAGTTTTACCGGCACGATTTTGGATATAGCCCTCAAAACCGCCAGATGTGCTTAAGCCCATAATCGGAGGCATTGAAAAAGCATAACCTATTCCTTCCGGTTGGCTCATACCAATTCCCGTCAGCATCTTAGAAAGGCTATCGGCAGATTGAGAGGCTTGAGTGCGTTCTTCCCAGTCTTTTAAGATGATGAAGCTGATGCCGGAATAGGTGTTTTGGCTTGCTGAAAGCATGTTGAAGCCGTTGATGGTTAAAACATCGGTGATTTCCGGTATTTGCTTTATCTTTTCCGATACTTTCGTTGTAAACTTTTCAGTTCGCGGTAATGATGATGCTTCCGGCATGTTATAAGCCATGAGCAAGTTACCTTGGTCTTCATTGGGAACCAATCCGCTCGGAATTATCTTGAACAACATTATAATGGCTGCAATTACACCTGCAAAACCAAGCATGGTCGTTTTGCGATTGTTTAGGCAAAAACGAACACCTGCAAGATACCATTCGGTAAGTTTGTCAAAAAAGTTGTTAAACCACTTGAATATGCCTTTGGGTTCGTGGCTATGCCCCGGTTTGATGATTAGAGCGCAGAGTGCCGGTGTCAGAGTGAGAGCAACCAATGCCGAAATGATAACCGAAACGGCGATGGTTACAGAAAATTGTTTATACATTACACCGGTCATGCCTCCCAAAAAGGCGATTGGCAAAAATACCGAAGACAACACCAGTGCTACCGCTACAACCGGACCGGAAACTTCCATCATAGCTTTAATGGCGGCATCTTTCGGCGAAAGCCCTTCTTCTTTCATCAGTCTTTCAACATTTTCAAGCACAATAATAGCATCGTCCACTACAATACCGATAGCCAGAATAAGACCGAAAAGAGTTAATAAATTGATTGAGAAGCCTAAAATATACATTCCGGCAAAAGCTCCAACAATCGAAACCGGAACTGCCAAAATGGGGATGATTGTAGCACGCATGTTTTGCAAAAACAGATAAACAACCAAAATAACCAAAATAACCGCTTCAAAAAAGGTATGAATCACTTCTTTGATTGAGATATCAACGAAAAGTGTAGTATCATAAGGAATTTCGTAGGTTATGCCTTCAGGAAAACGTTTGGACAGTTCTTCCATTGTTTTTTTAACAGCGTCGGCTGTTTGCAATGCGTTGGCTCCAGGTTGAAGATATACGGCAAAAGCAACCGCTTCTTCTCCGTTGAACTTGGAGGTTACACTATAGTCTTGGGCACCCAATTCAATACGAGCAACATCTTTAAGCTTCAAATTGCCGCCTTTGACATTGCTCTTTAAGATGATGTTGCCAAATTCTTTTTCATCTACCAAACGGCCTTTAGTGTTTACCGAGTAAGTATATGGTTGATATTCATCCATGGGTTGTTGCCCAAATTGACCTGCAGCAAACTGGGAATTTTGCTCTTGGACTGCAGATATTACATCTTGCGGGGTTAGGTTATATTGAGCAAGTTGATCAGGATTCAGCCAAATCCGCATCGAATAGTCTTGTGAAGCAAAAAGCGATGCGCTTCCAACTCCGTTAATGCGTTTCAGTTCATCTAAAACGTTTAGAAGAGCATAGTTTGAAACATATACCGTATCATATTTTTCGGAAGTTGAACGCATGGTTATAACTTGAAGAATTGAATTTGATTTTTGTTCAACAGTTAAACCCTGTTTGGTTACCTCGCTCGGTAGTTTTGATGTGGCAGCCTGAACTTTGTTGTTTACATCAATGGTGGCTTGGTCTGGGTCGGTGCCGATTTCAAAGACTGCGCCTATGGTGAGATAGCCGCTTGAGGTGGCATTAGAATACATGTATATCATGTTTTTTACGCCATTTAACTCTTGTTCTATCGGGGCTGCTACAGTGTCAGCCAAAACCTCAGCAGTGGCCCCCGGATAGATGGCGGAAATTTGAATTTCGGTCGGGACAATATTGGGATATTGCTCAACAGGCAGAGCCTTCATTGAAACAAGACCGGCCAACAAAATAACCAGCGAGATTACCGTTGCAAAAATCGGGCGATTGATGAAAAATTTTGAAAACATGGCTTTTGCTCCTATTTGGTTGCAACAGTTTCTGTTTCGGGATTATATATAACCGGATTTACTTTCATGCCGGAACGGAGTTTCAGCAAACCGTTGGCAATAATTTTATCATTAGGGTTTAAGCCGGAATCGATAATCCATTTTCCGTCGGGGGTGGTTAAGCCGGTTTTAACAACAACTTCTTCAACAATTCCTTCATTATTAACTCTGTAAACATATGAATTACCGGCTTCTTGCATTACGCTTTCTTTCGGAAGTGTAATGCCATTTATGCGTGTAAGCCCGTCCAAGACTAAACGCAAAAATTGCCCGGGGAGCACTTTGTTGGCAGAATTTTTGAATACTGCGCGAAGTTTGATTGTGCCGGTTTGTTCATCAACCATAGGGTTTATGAAGTTGATTTCGCCGTTTTCGGCATAAATCGTGCCATCGCTAAACTTGAGTTTTGCAACAATTTCGTTTTTGTTCTCAGGAGTTTTAATCAAACCTTGTTCACTCATTGCACGGAAAGACATCAACTCATTTTCAGACAATGAAAAAATTACATAAACAGGATCAATTTGAACAATTTTGGTGAGCAACGATGCATCACCGGATGTGGAAATCAGGCTGCCTTCCGACTGTGCTTCAAGGCTTGTAATACCACTTATCGGAGCTTTGACTGTTGTGTAGTCAAGATTGAGCTGAGCGGCATCTACAGCAGATTGTCCGAGTTCAACTGCGGCTTTTAAGGAATCGAGATTGGCTTTGGCTTCATCGCGAGTTTTGGCGCTGGCAAATCCTTCCTTAAACAGTTCGTTGGTGCGTTTCCATTGGGTTTGAGCATTGGTGTATTGGGCTTTGGCTTGACTTAGTTGAGCCTTGGCTTGGTCTAGAGCAACTTTGTAGGGAGCGGGGTCTATTTCAAACAAAATGTCGCCTTCGTTTACTTTTGCACCTTCGGTGTAATTGCGTTTGAGCAAAATGCCGCCGACACGTGCGCGAACCTCGGTTTCTTTGGAGCCTTGTGCTCTGGCAGAATATTCAAAACTCAAAGGTATATCTTGGGATGTGAGTTCTATTACGCTAACATCTTGTAATTTTTGTTGTGAGGCATTTTCTACATTTTTCTTACAACCGCTTAAGGTTAGAAACATTGCGGAAAACACTAAAATCTTGCGCCCGAAAAACATTTTATTTGCTCCTTGCTTGATAAAAAATTAATAAAACTGTTTAGCAGTTTATTATAACTATATAAAAAATCTATAATATTTTTTAATGAGGGAACTTTTGTGTGGATATTTGGTATGGTTATTTTTTTTGTGAATTTTAATTTATTATACGGCATAGGAAGATAATTAAATTTCCCCCTCACATTATTAAAAATTGTGAGGGGGTGGTTGTTTTGCTCGCGTATAACTCATCTCCGAGTTATGTTTTTAAAATAAATTATTCTTCCTGTGGCGAGATATATTGTTGCCTCAACAGTTTCGCCAATCGCAGATGTGGCAATTTTTGAAAACATTGAATTGGCATAACGACGTAGAGCAGTATGATGTTCGGCATAATGCAATTCTTTATACCCATCATCGGTTTTTACGGCTACTAATACTAAAGCTGACGAATCTTCGGCTAATACCACCGGTTGAGATACAATTCGTCCCGTAATAATTTTTGTTTCCATAACACAAAATTTTAAAGATTTTTTATAATAAATATATTTTTTAATTGTTTGATATAATCATTTTTATTAGTGGTCGGATGATAACTTGTTTTATTATAAAAATCAAGATATTTTATGTCCGTTTTTTTGAAAAAATGTCAATAAAAAAAGAGGCAAAATTTTGCCTCTTTCTGAATTTTGTAATTCTCGTAAAAGATTAACGTTTAGATAAAGCACTAAAGCTTTTTATAATGAAAAATCAATATATTACATCCTTAAAAATTCTATGTGAAGATGCTGTGAATGGTATAAAATCAGTATTATCTCGCAAAGATGCATTAATCTAACTTTTTATCATAAACATAATTACATAAAAGAAATTAAAAGAAATAAAGCCGTATAAATTACAAAATATAGAATATACTTAATCCATAATTTTAATTTATAGCGAGAAGCTATGGGCTTAATAATGGCATAAACTAAAATAAAAGAGATACAGGCAGCACCTTGCAAATCATCTTCTGAAACACTTTGGTCATTCTTAAACAATGCAAAAATTATCTCAGCACTAAACCATATAACAAATACCCATAGGGTAAAAAAGATAACTATTTGTCTTGCTGTTGTCCATAATCTTTGCATTTTGCATATCCCTTATTAAGTATACATTATTTTCTTTTAATATACTGCCTTGCTTTATTTTGTAAAGTATAATTGTATTTAAAAGATGGAGAAGATAGGGCTTTATTAAAGTCTTTATCTGTCCATTTTGATACATCTTTGTGCATAGGAGAATTTTTGTTACTCATCTCCTTGACAACTAGATCTTCATGTTTGTTTAATGTTTTAGGCATTGCTGCTTGTTTTGCAAGTTGCCTTACAACTGGCCATAAAAGCGGATTTGGCATATTTTTGCTCCTTTTTTAAGTTAATATTAGATTTTAACTCTAGCGTTTCAGAGAATATCTTGTCTATGCCCTATAGCTTGCTAAAATTTAACTTTTGCTAAGACTTCATTATGCAAAATCAGCATATTTAATTTACGTGCCGCTTTAAGGGAAGAGTTTCTTTATCGGTCATGGTTCTTTCCTAATCTAAAGTTTATATTCTTTAGTTAGGTAACAAAAACTCATAATGCAAGATTTTATGTGAAACAAAAAAATGGGCTGTGAAAATCCACAGCCCATTGAAAATAAACGTTTTTCTGTATCGTCTGATTAACGTTTAGATAAGGCATTAAAGGCTTTTATACTGTAAAATCAATGCATTACATCCTTAAAAATTATATATAAAGGTCGTGTGAAGGTTGATGTTAAACTTTGTTGGGATGGAGAGGAAAGTTTAATATTTTAAGAAAAAGCTCGCCGTTTCCGACGAGCCTCTCCTTAAATAAAACATTTATTTATCAAAAGGTAATCCTTTTTCTTTTCTTCTGATATTTTCTTCAGTAATTGGTACACAACCAATTTTCTCATCCCAAGTTAGACAATCATCTCGGCATATTTTCTGTTCAGGGTCATAGATTTTTCCTAAATCCAAACAATTTGCTTTTTCATCAAAAAGTAAAAACCCCAAAACACAAATAATCATAATGCCGATTACAGCTAAAAGATTCCATAAAATTTTTAATATTGCTTTCATTTTAGTATTTTTCATTGATGCCATTTACTCTATATGGATAACAAGCTTCTCTTGAATTTTTATATAATCCACTTTTTGCCATTTGTCTACCAATTTGATTGATTGTTCTATCATGAATTCTATCAGAAAAAGCTTCCTGAGGTGATAATCCTTTTCTGAATTGATTATCCCAAAAATCAAATTCTTCTTTTGCATTTCCTAATTTTTCTGCAATATTTTCTCCTATTCTTCCTCTCTGTGCTGCCTCATAGTTGGCTTTACAATGAAAATAATCATCCGCTTTTATAGTATTATCTCTTTTCATATCAACATAATTGCGAACCATATCTCCAGTAGCCCCGACAATTTGTTGCAAAGGATTTTGCTCTTTTATTTGCGGTTGTATATTGTTTTGTACTTGTTGCGGTATTGCTGTTGCCACAGGTATTGGCGAGAAATTGTTTTGCATATTGGCTGTATTGTTCGCAATATTGGTCATACCGAAGCCGTAGTTATTGGCGGAATTGCCCCAAAAGTTCGTGCCATATTGCGGATAATTTTCGCTAATGCCTTGA
>JAZLEQ010000008.1:0-44890 GCA_045615365.1 Alphaproteobacteria bacterium | reverse complement strand
CTATACAAATAACATCATGCCCGAGTTCAGCTAACCCTACTCCTGTTGGAAGCCCTACATATCCAGTGCCAATGATTCCGACTTTCATATCCTAAATTCCTTTATTTTTCTGCTTTACTCTGGCATAACATACATATTTGTATGATGCAAGTTTTTTTAATTATTTATAAATTTCTGGGGAGTTATAATTTTTTTGAAAAAAACTAAAAAAAGTTCTTGCAAATTAAATTAAAGTTGTATAGATTGTCTCTTGTTCGGTAATCGGGACTTAGCTCAGCCTGGTAGAGCGCTTGCTTTGGGAGCAAGATGTCGTAGGTTCGAATCCTATAGTCCCGACCAAATAAAAAAGCCTTACCCTTGTGGTGGGGCTTTTTTATTTGATAGACGGGCTTGGGTTCGCACCTACGAAAAGTAGGTTTGACAACAAGTCTCAGGCAGACGAGAGTATGCCGGTGAGCGAAGCGAAGAGACGCAGTTGCGGCGAAGCCAATCCGTTAAATAGTCCCGACCAAATAAAAAAGCCTTACCCTTGTGGTGGGCTTTTTTATTTGATAGACGGGCTTGGGGGGTGGAAACAGTTAGTTTATTTTTAGCCTGTTTTTTTCAATGGAACTGATTTTTATTTTAAGGTTGATATGTTCTTCTTTGAATTCCTTAGCCAAGACCTCAGAATTTGCATGGATTTCTGCCAATCTCTTGCCATCTGTTATCGGAATTGTTACCTCTAACACTTCAAAATCTACCGAAAGTTTGTCATCAATTAAGCTTAAGAGTTTATCAACGCCCTCGCCGCTTATGGCCGAAACTGCAACAACGTTTGCTTTTAGTGATTTTTTGAGATCGCTTTTTCTTTCGTCTTCAAGTAAATCGATTTTATTTAATACTTCTATATATTTCGGAGAATTTTCAAAGTCATCAAACCCAAGGCTTTCCAAAACATTTAATACATCGTGTTTTTGTTCTTTGGAATTATCGGAGCTGATATCGCGAACATGGACAACCAAATCGGCTGACAAAACTTCTTCTAATGTAGCCCTGAAAGACATAATCAACTCATGAGGAAGGTCTGAAATGAAGCCTACTGTGTCCGACAAGATTATTTCTTTGCCGGAAGGAAGTTTAATCTTGCGCATTGACGGGTCTAAAGTGGCAAAAAGCAAGTCTTTGGCAAAAACATTGCTGCCTGAAAGAGTGTTAAACAATGTGGATTTTCCGGCATTGGTGTAGCCGACAAAAGCCACCGAAGGAAAAGGAACTTTTTTACGAGATGAACGTTGAATCTTACGAGTGAGTTTTACTTTTTCCAAGTCTTGTTTTATTTTTAGTATTTTGTCATCAATAATTCGTCTATCAAGCTCAATCTGCGTTTCGCCGGGGCCTCCCAAAAATCCGGCACCTCCTCTTTGACGTTCTAAGTGTGTCCAAGTTCTGACCAAACGACTGCGTTGATATGTCAGATGTGCTAATTCAACCTGAAGCTTACCTTCTTTGGTTTGAGCCCTTTCGCCAAAGATTTCTAATATTAAAGCTGTTCGGTCTATCACTTTTACGGAAAGCTTCTTTTCTAAATTGCGTTGTTGGATTGGAGAAAGCGTTGTGTCAAATACAACTAAGGAGATGTCTTTTTCTTTTATTACCTCAATTAACCTGTCTAACACTCCCTGCCCGACCAAGGTTGCCGGTTTTATATTGCGGACTTTCACAATTTCGCTATGGCAAACTTCTAAATTGATAGCCAAAGACAATCCGACTGCTTCTTGCAAACGAGAATCGGCCGACAAAGAAATCTTTTGCCCGGTTATATCAGGAAAAACTACAGCCGCATTTATTCGTGGCTTATTATTGTATTCTATTAATGACAATTTATTATTATAACTCTACGGATTCGCCAGGCATAATGGTTGATATTGCGTGTTTGTAAATCAATTGTGTGTGTCCGTCGCGACGCAGCAATAATGTTGTTTCGTCAAAATGAGTTATAATGCCTTGAAGTTTTACACCATTTACCAAAAAAACAGTAACAGCTATTTCATCTTGCATTAATTTTTCTAAAAATGTGTTTTTGTTTTCGCTCATAGGTTTTATCCTTTATTATTATTTTTTAACTCTTTTATTTTAATAACATTTTTTATTTTATGTCAAAGATTTTCAACAAAAAATTTGTTCTGCTTGCCGTATCATTGACGAATCTATGTAAACAAGCATTAAGTCTTCTTTTTCTATGCGAGTGGTAGGATCGGGATAAATTATATCATCCTTGCGTTTGATGGCTACAACCCGACAGTTTTTAGGAAGGTTAATCTCGCCTATCTTTTTATTGCCACATGAATTTTCTTCATTTAGTTTTATTTCCCAAATCTCTCCAAGCCCTCTGGCGACCGAATAGGCGGATATGAGTTTGGTCTTGCGTATTTCCTTTAATATACGGGAAATGCTTATGGCGCTTCTGTCTACCAAAATATTATCTGTTATGTTGAACATGAGATTGTTATATGATGGGGTGTTTATTACGGAAATGGTCGTTTCTACGCCGTTTTTGGAAGAAAGGAGTGAGGCTAAAAGATTATCTTTATCATTGTCGGTTAGAGCGATAACAGCGTCGGCCTGTTTGATGTTGGCTTCGCTTAAAATAACATCACTCATCATTTCACCATGAATTACAACTACATGATTCAAAGTTCGAGCTAATGATTTTGCTTTTTCCAAGTTTTCTTCAACCAACCGGCAAGATGTGATGGTGGCATCATTTTCAATCTTGCTGCCAATGTATTCAGATATTGAATTACCTCCAAAAATTACGATGCGTTCATTTGCAGGCTTCTCAACTCCAAATGCAGAAATAGCATTATATATTTCGTCTGATTTCACAAAAACATTGACTTGGTCATTTGATTTGAGTTCATCATACATATCCGGTAAAAAGCTTATGTTATTGCGAACAATGTTAACAAAACCAATATTCAAATTTTCGTCATTACGACCTATCTCTACCAAGGGAATATTTATGAGGGGGCAGTTGTCGTTTATGTTGAAAGACAGAATATAGTATTCTTTATCAAAAACAGGTAAAATTCCTGAGCATCCGGGATATTGTAATATTTTTAAAATTTGTTCGGCTATATCAATATCGGGAGAAATGAGCAAATCAATAGGTAAGTGATTATCATTATAAAGCATTCCCCAAACAGGATCTGTGAATGTTTGACTATTTACTGAGGCGATTTTTTTGGGGATATTAAACAATGTATAGGCCAGTTGGCAAGTTACCATGTTGGTTTCGTCGTTGTCGGTGACGGCCAATATCATATCGCAATTTTTTGCTCCTGCTCTTTCTAAAACATCGGGGTGTGAGGATTTGCCAGATAATGGCAATATGTCATATTCTTTGGCTAAGTCATCAAGATTACGTTGGTTGTCGTCGATGACCGTTATATCGTTATTTCCTTTTATAAGGTAACTGACAATACTTTTTCCGACAGAACCTGCGCCGCAGACGATTATTTTCATTTTGTTTCCCCTGTTTCTTGTTCCATATTTCTTTCAAAAAAGTCGTTTATGGTGTTTAATGCTTCCGACATATTATCTATGTGAACATAAATTTCTCTGAATTTACGTGCATCACGAAGGTTTTTGCAATACCAACAGACATATTTGCGCGATAATGATAATGCACTTTTTTCGCCATAATATTCACTAAGTAATGATATGTGTTTCAGCAAAGTTTCTTTTATTATTTTAAGATTTATTTCTTCTGCTTCAACACCTTGCTCCAAATAATTGTGAATTTGCGATATAAGCCAAGGGCGACCCAAAGATGCTCTACCTATCATTACACCGTCAACCTTGGTATAATTCAACATTTCCTCAGCCTTCTTAGGAGAATCAATATCGCCATTACCAATTACGGGTATTTTGACGTTTTGCTTAACTTCAGCAATTATATCCCAGTCGGCTATACCGGAGTAAAAGTCTGAACGAGTGCGCCCATGAACGGTTATATATGAAGCCCCGCAATCTTCACACATTTTAGCAAATTCGACAGCATTTATGCTATTGTGGTCCCAACCTTTGCGGAATTTGACACTTATGGGAAGAGATGTGCTTTTTTTGGCACAAGTTATAATTTCGGAAGCGAGTTTTATATCTTTCATAAGGTATGAACCGGAATTGTTGCCTACTATTTTTTTTACCGGACACCCCATGTTTATATCTATGGAATATGCGCCAAGCTCTTCGGCAAATTTTACAGAATCGGGAAATAATTCCGGATTGCCACCAACCAACTGAACAATAACCGGATATGGTTCGTCTGAAACATCGGCTATTTTATATGTTTTGGCATTTTTACGAGACAGTGCATTAATTGCCACCATCTCCGAAACTATATTGCCTTCGCCAAAGGAGTTTACTAAACGGCGCATCGGTTTGTCGGTAATACCGGCCATAGGAGCTAAGAAAACTTTGCTTTTTAATCCGTTTATTGTCATTTACACCTTAAAATCAAATTCTTTATTGTTTTCAAAATATAGACCTTCAACCACAGTAGTTCTTTTATCGGCATTACTAACAAAATCGTAGGTTTCTGCAGCATAACTACTGTCGGTTGCTTGTTCTTCTTTAAGCAAGCTGTATGATGCTTCAGCGCTCATCAATTTATAGGCTTGATTTTCTACTTTTGATGAATTGTCAGAAAAATATTCTTCAAGCAAACAAAACTTTGCCAGATTTTTACTTTCTTGTCTGCCTTTTATCCGACCGACAACATCAGCAATCTGCCGTTGTAGATTTTGAATGTGATTGTTGATGTTATTTTGCGGCATCTACTTATAAATCCTTAATTTATTTTGTTCATTGCTTTTGCTAAAACATAATATAAACGACCTAAATCAGCCCCTGATATGATGGCCATCAAGGTTCCTGAATGTTCGTGGTTTTTGGATTTTTCAACCAATGCTTCAAATTCTTTCATGTATGAATTTATTTGTTTACGCAATTCTTCGTTTTTCTCAAATTCTTTACGAATGGCTGATATCTGTGAATTGCTTAAATTTTTGGTAATTGAACGAATGAAAACTTGAGTATCTCCGTTATAAAATTTCTTCCACAAATCTTCTTCGTCTTTCGGGTTTAATAAACGGTTAATATCAACTGATGTTTCTTCAAGTTTGCCAATAATTTTGACCGCATCTTTTATGAAAGTATCTATTTTTATTTCTTTGTATGTTTCTGAAAGATTCTTAATGATATTTTCGGCTTTCGTTGAGGTTTCTTCTAAAATTTTTGTTTGCCCGTTAACCGTGTCATTAAACAAAATACTTTCTTTGATTATATTAGAACTTTTATTTTCAAAATCCTTTCCGGCATCAACTAATTTGTTGATTGTTTCCGTTACTTTATCCGTGGTTCCGTCTGCAATAACCGTTAATGCCTGAGATTGTTTTACAAATACTTCTCCTGCAGAGAGGATATTATTGGATATTCTTTCGGCGTTGGCGGCTATTTCATTGATTGACGCTCTTAATTTATCGCCTGATTTTTCTAAATGGGTTGCGCTTATTTTGGCGGCATCGTCCATTTCCATACTCAATTTTTTCAAATCTAGCCCTAAATTTTTAACTTTTTCATAAGCATCATTTGCTCGGTCTGCCAATTTGTTTGATGTGTCGTTTAAAACGTTATTAAAGCAATCAACCAGTTTTTTGGTGTCATCAGATATTTTAACCATTTTGTCACTTTGAACGGAAATAAGTTTGTTTATCTCAATTACTCCGGTTGATGTTTCTGCTGTTACCGTGTTGAAACCTGCAAGATATTTTTCATATTCTTTGAACACACTATTGAAATTTTCAACCGAATGATAGATTGTTGAGTCTAAATCTTCAGTGCATTGCGTTAAACGAAGACTGGTTTTATCTATGTTGGATATAGAATCTTTGGAGGCCTTATTGATGGCATCGCAGTTTTTCAACAACCTATCCGACAAAACTTCAAATTCGTATGAAAGTTTGGTTGTGGTATCAAAAATATTACTGCTGTTATCCTTAAACATTGCATTTATTTCTTGCATTTTGGTTGCCGTATCAACAGTGGCATCGGTTAAATATTTATATTGTTGTGCCAAAGATGCTTCACCCAAACGAGTTTGTGTTGCTAAAGTGTTTACAACTTCAGATATGATATTTTTCTGATTTTCGAGCATGTTGTTAATATGACTTGATTGCAGTTGTATACGGGAGTTCATATTTTCCATAAACTTAGACTGTTCGCTCAGTTTATTGCACGTATTTTCACCATTTTTATCAAGTTCGTTTTGGAATTGTTTTATTTCTTGTAATTTAGTTGATAAGTTATCAGATATTGAATCAATGTTGCTTTTCATTGTTTTAATGGTGGTATCGAGCATGTCAAGCGCTTTACTGTTAACATTTCCCAATTTGCTGATTGTGCTGTCGGTGATTTTTTCAGTTAATTCGTGCTTTTCCATTAATGATTTTTCAATATCTGAAAGTTGCTGAATTGATCTTTGAGAGTTTTCCAAAACCATCTTAGATTTGCGAGCGGTATCTTCCTCTAAAATAGCCATGCGTGCAAACATTTTTTCTGAATTTTGCTCTATTTCAACCAATTGTTGTTTTACACCGGCGACTGTTTGAGAAAGGTTGTTGGCAACTTTGTTGCTATATTCATCAAAGTCAATTCCTTGTTGTTGAATTAAAATATTAAGCGATGAAACTTTGTCATCAATATTGTTTATAGTGTTTGTAATTAAACGATTGGCATTGGCGGAAATTTCGTTGATGCTTTCGCTTTGGACTGCAAAATCTTTAATTGTTTTGTTCAAAATTTCTTCAGTGTTTTTTGTTGTTCTTTCAATGTCGGCTGTATGTTTGTCAAGAATATGGCTTATTTCTTCGCTCTTATTACCAAGGGTTTCTCCTAACAACTCCATATTTTGATTTTGTTTTACTAAAATGTTCTCAAATTGGGTAACTTTAGCTATGGTGCGATTTGCCGAAGTATCAAACTGATTGGCTTGTTCGAGCAAGTTGTCGTTAATGGCTTTGCTTTTATTAATTGTTTCATTGCATTGAGATAACATCTTATTGATATTTGTTTTTAATATATCCACAGTATTTACGGCACCTTTTTCAAGGGTTGATGAAGCTGTTGTCAGCTCCTCAATCTGGCGTTTGAGTTCGGATTTAATATCTTTAACACGGGCTGCAGTATCTGTAATATATTTTTGTTGTTGCGCCAATGATGCTTCGCTTATTTGATTTTGGGTTACAACAAGTGATGAAGCTTCACTTAACTGAGAAGCGTGTTTTTGCATGGTTTGCGAGGTTTGATTAATTTTTTCTATAGACTTGTCGGTTAAAACAAGAACTTCCTCGGCAGATTGATTTAAGTCTTTTTTAACTTCGTTAAGCTGATTTATACCTAGTGCCAAGTTAGCCTGAAGTGCCTGATGTTTTTGTTGCAGATATTCAGATAAATCGGTGATTTTATCTGATGCATCAGAACTTATTGTCTCAAAGTCTTTAGCTCGTTCACTTAGAGTATCAATATATGATGTCATGCAGTTTTGCGCTGTCGATACTTTGTTATTTAAATTGTTAATATTATCAGACAAGGCTGAATCGATGTTTTGCATGGAAACAATTGCTTTATCGGAAACACTGTCAAGATTGGCTACTTGCATAGAAATAGAATCTTCTAAATTTGCTGTGCGAATAATGAGTTTATCAACCTCTTGTGAAACAATTTCACCATAATTGGCAAATTTTTGGTTAACATTTTCGGCTTTTTCACTAAGACTTTTAACAAAAGAGTTGATATCTTTGTTGTGTTTATTTAATGCTGCGTCTATCTTTTGCAGTTGCAAATCAACTCCGTCTTCAATATTTTCAAGACCTTTTTTGATGTTGTTATTGATTATTCCTATATTGGATATGGCTAATTTGGTTAATTCATCTCCCTTATTTTTAGCTTCTTTACCACTTTCTTCCAATATGAGCTTTAGTGATTGACGATGATTAAGTAAGCTGTCCTCAAGTGACGTTATTTCTTTAGAAATTTTGTTTTTTGCTTCAAAACAACTTGACGATGTTGTATCGGTAAGTTTTTGCAATGATTCAATTTGACTGCCGATAACTTCTTGCATTTTTTCAAATGTGGCCGAAGTATTTTCAATTACATGTTTCATGTTTTGATCAGCTTTTGCAAGCCCTGTTGATATTTCTGATCCGTTTTTATTAAGATTTTCAACCATTTGATTAAATTCTTGCAAATGAGGTGAAATTTTTTCCAAAAGTGCGTTCAAGCTTTTTTCAATGGCCATGCTGCCGGCTATAAAATCCTGATTGATGAGAGTAAAGGTCTGATTTGATGATTGTGCTTTGTTTATGATGTTTTCGAAGTTGTTCATTAAAAACTTTACCGATTCACTCAACTCAACAATGGTTTTAGCCGAATAGTTATCAAGAGTGGCTATCAATTTACTGAATTCGTGGATGTTGTTTTTAATACCATCTCTTATTTGAGAGGTTTGTTCTTGAGCTTGTTTGGAAGCTTGTTGCAGTTCAACAACCTGTGAACGTATGGCGTCTGCCATGGCTTTGGCAGTTTGGGGAGCTCCGTCTTCGGGGTATACTAATTGGTTCATGTATGCTCGGAGAAATTTGGCTTCCTGCTTAAATGATGAACCTCTGTCAATATAGGCCATAACAACCCAAATTATGGCTAAAGGCAAAGTTACTCCGGCTAAGAATCCGCCAAATTCGTCAGGCATCATCAAAAACAGATTCGACCAACCGAAAAATTGAGTGATATAAATTAAGACAATGGCAAACCATAAAGCACTAACTCCAACCATGAGTTTGTGAAGGTTGTTGTTGAGCCATGAATTTTTTTCATCAATTACAACGGAGTTCGTTAATCCTTCGTTTGTTTCTCTCATGAATTGTGGTAAGTTGTTCGAAACAGATTTGTTTTCAGCTGTTTTTTCAGACATCTGATATATTCCCCATAAAATAAAAATTCCCCATTGCCTTCCTTAAGGCATGAGCCATTATAAATAGTTTTTTTTTAAATGGGAAACATATTCAGAAAATACAACCTTGTTATCCACAAGCTTGTTCTACAATTCTGCCTTTTTTTTCATTACATAAAGAAGTTTTTGCAAAGCTCGTGCCTGCATTTCGTTTTCGCTTAAGTTTGCAGGCACTACAACAGCGGCTTCGGTTTTAGTTTCCGTTTCTATTGCGGTAACTTTTACCACATTCCCTTGTCTGATATATTCAAAATACACCTCAGACATTGTTATTGCTTCAAAAACTTGTTGTTCTTAGAAAAACCGAACGGAGCAAGCTTGCCAACTTGGGCTCTGTGTCCAAGCCAAGTTATCAGGTCTTTTTCAACGCTTATACCGCCGGAACGATTATAACTGAAACCATCGGCTTCATTGAATATTTGAATATCTGATAAACCTCCGTCTTTGTATTTTTGCAAACAAACACCATGACCGCGTGCAATAGTCGGTATTTCTTCCATTTTGAATACCAATATCTTACGATTGTCTCCGATAAGCGCAACCATGTCACCGGTTACTTTCTTGCAGAACATTGTTTTTTCGTCGGCTGCAACATTCATAATTTTGCGGCCTTGACGGGTTTGCGCAATAATATGATTTTCATCAACTACAAAGCCATAGCCCTTATCCGACGCAATGACATATGATGACTTGGGTTCATAGACAAACATATCGGTTATATTATCATTATTTCCTAAATCAATCATCAATCTTAGCGGTTGACCGAATCCCCTACCCGAAGGAATGTCGCAGGCATTTACATTATAAAATTTACCTGCTGTATCAAAAAATACAATCTTATCGGTAGTTTGCGCATGAATCGCTATGAGTAAGTTGTCGTCATCCTTAAACTTAAAATCTTCGTTTAGCGGACAATAGCCTTTCATACATCTTATCCAACCCTTCTGAGACAAGATTATGGTTATAGGTTCTTTTTCAACAAGAGCCTCCATGGAGATATCTATATTGGTGATATCAACTTCGGAAAATTCGGTGCGACGACGTCCTAAAGCTGTTTTTTTGCCGAACTTTTCTTTTATAACTTTAATTTCTTCAGCAACTTTTTGCCAACGCAAGGTTTCGTTTGACAATAATTCTTCCAAACAACTCTTTTCTGCGCTCAATTCTTCAAATTCTTTACGGATGTCATCCTCTTCAAGTTTGCGCAAATTGCGAAGTTTCATATTTAAGATTGATTCTGCCTGAACTTCACTTAAATTAAAGCGCGTCATCAGTTGAGCTTTGGGGTCGTCATCCTCTCTAATGATGCGAATTATTTCATCTAAATTGAGGTAGGCTATCAGATAACCCGACAAAATTTCCAAACGATTGATAATCTTTTGCAAACGATGATTACTACGGCGTTCCAACACTTTTATACGGTGATTCAAAAATTCGCGTAATACCTCTGATATATTCAAAACTCTGGGCACACCATCAGAATCCAAAACATTCATGTTCATGCTGAACTTAGATTCCAGCTCGGTGTTCTTAAACAACAGTTCCATGAGCATGTTGGCATCAACATTTCGATTTTTAGGCTCTAAAACAATACGAACATCTTGAGCTGATTCATCTCGAACATCGGCTAACAACGGAAGTTTCTTTTCTTGTAAAAGTATGGCTATGCGTTCAATCAGCTTAGATTTTACAACCTGATAGGGAATTTCGGTTACTACAATTTGATATTGCCCCATTCCTAAGTCTTCTTTTTGCCATTTGGCTCTGATGCGGAAATTACCTTTGCCTGTGGTGTATGCATCAAGAATAGCGGAAAACTTATCAACAATTATACCACCGGTCGGAAAATCAGGACCTTTGATTTTTTTGACCAAACTTTCTATTGTGGCAGACGGATTTTCTATCATGAGTAAAAGAGCATCGCAAACTTCCGATAAATTGTGCGGAGGAATGTTGGTAGCCATACCGACGGCAATTCCGTTTGAACCGTTGCAAAGCAAGTTTGGCACTGCACCGGGCATTACTACAGGTTCTTGCTCTTCTCCGTCATAAGTGTCGCGAAAATCAACGGCATCTTCGTTTAAACCTTCCATCAAAGCAATGGCATATTCGGTAAGACGAGCTTCAGTGTATCGCATGGCTGCAGGACTGTCGCCATCTATATTACCAAAATTACCCTGCCCGTCAACAAGAGGATAGCGCACCGAAAAATCTTGCGCCAAACGACACATGGCACCATAAACAGAACTATCTCCATGCGGGTGATATTTACCGATTACATCGCCGACAACTCTTGCGCATTTCTTAAAGCCTGATTTGGGGTCAAGATGCAGTTGACGCATTGCATACATCAAACGACGATGCACCGGTTTTAAGCCGTCACGCACATCGGGTAATGAACGCGAGACAATGGTTGACATTGCATATGACAAGTAACGACTGCTGAGTTCCTCTGCTAAGGCAACCGTTTTTATTTTTTCTATTTCTTCAGCCATGAGTATCCTTACGAATTTGCTATAATTTCGGCCAAGTTATCACGAGATTCGGGAAATTTCAAGTTATGAATCGCAAAAAAATTTTTATTGAGGAAAAAACCGGTCATTTTAAGCAAATCAATAACTTCCGACCTGGACGGATTAAAATTTGAATCGATGATGAAATGCGGATATTTAAAGAGTTTTTCTTTATAAGGCTCGCCGGCTTCAAGACTGACGGCTTTTGAACTTTTTGGAGAAACATAAGCTAAGTTTTCCTTGCTTCCGGTAGCTGAACATTCACTCAAATCAATACCTATTCCCAGAAACTCAAGTAAGTAAAATTCATATAAAGAATAATGTGTTAGCCAATTATCTTCATGTATAAGATTAACAAAACTATCAACCATATAATAAAATCTGTCAAGCGGTTGGAGTTCGGGCAAGCAGATGTTGCTCAGAGAACAAAAACTAGACAATGCTGTGAGTTTTTCAGCTGATGAAATGAAATTAACGGAATGAGGGGTTATTAGCTCAACTCTTAAAGAAAGCATGTTTTCATCGGTTCGCGACCATGCATCTATTTTTACCAAATTACCCTGTTGATATGTGGCTAAGTTTTTTTTGGAAAGTCCGGATTTTACATAACCGCAAACTTTGCCGTATTCCTTGCACAATACAGTCAATATAAGTGAACTTTCGCCGTGTTTGCGGCAATTTATTATGTAGCCTTCATCAACAAATTTCATACTTGTTTTTTTATAATTTTTTGTTTATTCGGTCAACAAAAAAGCTCCGAATAAGCACAACTCGGAGCTTTTTTTATATTTTCAGCAAATCTTAGCCAACATTTTTTATTTCATCAATAGCTGTATTGATAGCTGCACCACCTTGCAACAATTTATATTCTGCAGTTGATGCTTCCAATATCGGTAAATCGGAATAATAATCTGAAACCTTAGATTTGGTTATAGCATCATATTCTTTGAGGTAGGCCAACATTGGGCGCATATCTTTCAATGCTATCGTATTCGGACCGTCTGACATTGCCTTGTCAGGGTTTTCATGGGTTTCAATAAACAAACCGCCAACACCGACTGCTATTGCTGCACGAGCTAAAACCGGAGCATATTCGCGTTGTCCGCCGGTTGACGAACCTTTTCCACCCGGTTGTTGAACTGAGTGTGTGGCATCAAAGATTACAGGGCAACCGGTTTCCTTAATCATACAAGGGAAACCGCGCATATCAACTACCAATGTGTTGTAGCCGAATGAGCTTCCTCTTTCGGTGATGCATACATTGGGGTTGCCGCTGTCTACAGATTTTTGAACTAAGTTTTTAACATCCCAAGGAGCTAAAAATTGACCTTTTTTAATGTTTACAACTTTACCGGTTTTGGCTGCAGCTACCACTAAATCGGTTTGGCGGCATAAGAAAGCCGGAATTTGAAGAATATCAACATGTTTGGCTACCTCAGCACATTGGCTTGCTTCGTGAACATCGGTAACTATAGGGATGTTGTTATAGAGTTTTTTAATTTCATCAAAAGTTTCCATTCCTTTTTCAAAACCAACACCGCGAGCTCCGTTAATTGAAGTGCGGTTGGCTTTATCAAAGGAGGCCTTAAACACATAATTAATACCTAAGTCGGTTGTTATTTCTGACATAGCACCGCATATATCGATAGCGTGTTGTTTGCTTTCGATTTGACAAGGGCCACAAAGTAACGAAAAAGGTTTTGTGTTACTTATTTCAAAATTTCCGACCTTAATAACATTTTGTTTCATTTTCTGTTATCCTTTAAGAGGTTTAAATTAATGCAAATATGTATATATATCATTTTTTGACAAAATCAACAAAAATCGTCATCTTATGCAGATTTATTTTATAAACAGATTATTTTCATTGACTTTGAAGAAATATAATTTAATGATTGTTATGATATTTTAACTTTTATTCGGAGTATAAAAAATGGAACTTAAAGGCTCAAAAACAGAAAAAAATCTTATGGAAGCTTTTGCCGGCGAATCTCAAGCTCGCAATAAATATACTTATTATGCTTCAAAGGCTAAGAAGGAAGGTTTTAACATTGTTGCGGCAAAATTTGAAGAAACTGCAAACAATGAAAAAGAACATGCCAAAATTTGGTTCAAGTTGTTGCATGGCGGTGAAGTTCCATCAACCATGGAAAACTTGAAAGATGCTGCCGAAGGTGAAAATTATGAGTGGACAGATATGTATGCTCGTATGGCCAAAGAAGCTAGAGAAGAAGGTTTTGGTAAAATTGCCGCTTTGTTTGATATGGTCGGCAAAATTGAAAAAGGTCATGAAGAACGTTACAAAGCTTTGCTTAAAGCTGTAACCGAAGGCACTGTATTTACTCGTCCGACCAAAGTTGTTTGGGAATGCGCAAACTGCGGTTGCAGAATTGAATCTGCTAATGCTCCGGCAAAATGCCCTGTTTGTGATCATCCACAATCTTATTTCTTTGAATTGCAAGAACAATTTTAGAATATGACAAACAAACGGAAAGCTCCTTAAAATTTTAAGGAGCTTTCTTTTTTTTCAAGCCATGATTTAGAAATTATAACGCATACCGGCTGTGAGTTCTGCGGCATGGTTCATGGTGTCGGCTCCGATGTATGCATAACGAGCCATCAAACGAGCAGAAATGTTGTCGTTGAAGTTATACATTGCACCAAGACCGAAACGATATCCTATACGGTTTGCGCTCTTGTCGTTTTCAGCTGATTCGCCTTTGTAGTGGTAGTTGGCCAAACCAATGCTTGCGAGCAAATCATATTTGCCTTCGCAACCTAACGGCTGATATCCGTAAACATCCATACCATATGCATATACTTTGGTTTTTAATTTACTATCTTCTAAATCTTGAGTTCTGCTACCGGTCATTTGGCCAAATAATTCAATACCAATTCTGTCCATGCGAGCACCAACATTCAAAATTCCGGAGCTGTATGAATCTTTTGCACGATCCAAATCGCCTTTGTAATCAAATTTACTGAATGCATAGTCTGCACCAACATAATATTTGGTATGATCAATCATTTCACGCATACCGGCAGAAGCGTTAGTAGCGATTAAAACACAGGCAACACCTGCAAGTAATATTGATTTTTTCATTTATTTAAACTCCATTTATAAACAGATTTGTTTTCATATTAAAAACCGTTAATGTTTCCGGTTTACAAAAATTAGATAATACTGCTGAAAGCAATTTAAAGAGGAGTTAAGTATTTTTTTACGTCATTTTTCTAATATAGGGAAAAATGTTGAATTGAAAGGTTTGAGAAACATGAGTTTTTGCCCTCCTGAAAAAAATTGCAAAAATTGTTTGAGATTGGTTGAATTCAGACAAGAAAATATTAAAAAATTTCCTACTTATCATAATGGTCCCGTCCCCTCTTTCGGTAATTTGGATGCTGAAATATTGGTTGTGGGGCTTGCTCCGGGATTGAATGGTGCCAACCAAACCGGAAGGCCTTTCACTAATGATTATGCCGGCGACATATTGTATCCGGCCTTGAAAAAGTTTGGTTTTGCTAAGGGAAATTATGGCAAAAAGGCTGATGACGGTTTTGAACTCGTTAATGTGAGGATTTCAAATTCGGTCAGGTGTGTGCCTCCGCAAAATAAGGTTACCGGAGAAGAGGTTAAAAATTGCGGCAAATTTTTGATTGATGAAATTGAGAATATGCCTAATTTGAAAATAATTTTAACATTGGGAAGTGTGGCTCATAATGCGGTTTTGGGAATTTTGGGGTATAAAAAAGCTGATTTTAAGTTTGCTCACGGAGTCGTTCACGAGCTTTTTAGACACAAAATTTTAATGCTAAATTCTTACCATACATCAAGGTATAACATAAATACAGGCACATTAACAAACGAGATGTTTGAAAAAATTATACAAAATTTGAAAAAAATTTTGACAAGTATGTAAAAATGTGATATATATTGTTTCGAAGTTTAGTTTTTAGTCTCTATTATTATGTTACGCATACCGCATTGTAGTAGAGTATAGAATAGGTATGCAAATTAATAACCAGCACCATCTTTATTGATTTTCAAATCAATTAAAGATGTTCCAAAAAATAAAGATGGTGCAAAAAAAAAGAAAAAATGAAACAAAAAAAAGAAAATAGAGAAGAGAAATTCTTCTCTATATCAAAAATTCACAACTTCCTTTCTGGAGAAGAGGTGAATTTAAAAGTAAATGAAAAAGATGCGCGAATTATGGCGCGCATCAATAAAGAAAGCGTCTATTGCGCTCTCTCGAAAAAGGGGTTGCTAGTTATAAAAGCAACACCTGGCTTCATTCAAGGATCAAATAAGATCCTGCCGGCAGAAGAAGCATTAAAGCTCTTCTGGAATAGAGCTGATGAGAGGAACCTAATTCAGACAAATGTCCGAAGGAAGTTCCTAGTTTTTATGGTAGGGGGTCAAAAGCATATCTTACCGATAAAAAATATGAGTGTTTTAATTTAATGAGAGTAAGCACTCATATAAAAAGCGACTAAAAGCGGATTTTGTTAAAAACAAATCCGCTTTTTTGTTTGTTTTTTTATAACTTGCTATTTATATGAAATTCCGGCAAAACCCATAAATGCCATAGAAAGCAATGCTGCAGAAATGAGAACTATAGGTGTTCCGCGCAAGGCTTCGGGAATTTCGGTGCGTTCCAAACGTTCACGAATGCCGGCAAACAACACTATTGCCAAAGTGAAGCCCATGGCCGAAGCTAAGGTATAGCAGATGCCGGCAACCAAAGTATAGTTCTTTTGGATTGTTAATATGGCAATACCTAAAACCGCGCAATTGGTGGTGATGAGAGGTAAAAAGATACCTAAAGATTGGTAAAGTGCCGGAGAACTCTTCTTTATGATTATTTCAACCATTTGAACCAAAGCCGCAATTACTAAAATAAAAGTTACGGTGGTCATAAACTCTAACTGATACGGACGTAAAAATGTGTAGTATATGAGAAAGGTTACGGTGGTGGCTAAAGTCATTACGAACATTACGGCAAAACCCATGCCTACGGCAGTGCCTATCTTTTTGGAAACCCCCAAAAACGGACAAATTCCCAAAAATTGCGATAATATAATATTGTTAACAAAGATCGCCGTTATGAATATCATTATGTATTCCATGATTATTTAGCTCCTTTTAATTTGTTAACAACAATAATGATTGCCGCCAAAGCCAAAAAAGCTCCCGGAGGCATGATGAACAACAACATCGGATGTGCATTTTCACCAACAAAAGACCAACCGAAAATTGAGCCGTTACCCAAGATTTCACGCAAGCTTCCCAATAATGTGAGACCGAAAGTGAAACCTATACCCATGCCGATTGCGTCGTAAAGTGATTGGATAATTGTGTTTTTGGAAGCAAATGCCTCTGCTCTACCCAAAATTATGCAATTTACAACAATAAGAGGAATATATATTCCCAAAGCTCCGTATAGTGCCGGCATGTAGGCTTGCATCAACATTTCCAATACGGTCACAAATGAGGCTATTATGACAATAAACGACGGGATTCTGACAATGTCGGGAATAAATCTTTTAACTGATGATATTGCCATGTTTGACATCATTAAAACAAACATGGTGGCAAAACCCATTCCTAAACCGTTTATGGCTGAAGTGGTTACTCCCAAAGTAGGACACATTCCCAACATCATGACGAATATGGGATTCTCTCTGATTATTCCGCGAGTTAAGTTTTCGATTGAGGTTTTATTCATTACATTCCCCCCAAGTTAAAATTAGTATATGCATCAAAAGCTCGTTCCAAGGCTCGTAAAACTGCTCGCGAGCTTATGGTGGCTGCCGTTACGGCATCAACATCGCCACCATCTTGACGAACTTTCAAAATTTGGCGGCCAGGGTGAAACCCTTCAAATTGTTCTTTAAACTTCGGTTCGTCAACTTTTGAACCAAGCCCCGGTGTTTCGTTTGCGCTGATTACCTTAAAACTCTTGATTGAACCGTCGGCATTGAAACCTGCCATTATTTCCATTCTGCCGCCAAAACCGCTGTTGGAATAGGTTTTTACGGCAACAGAAGTTATTTTACCGTCTTTGCGAGCAGGATACATTTTGAGTTTGTCTTTTTTGTTTTTGGTAATGATGGTCATTTGTTCATCGAACGGGTTGTTATCAAACTCATTGGTTACTTCGGATATGGCTTTCAGTTCCAAATCGTTCTTGGCTTTCTTTATGGGCTCTAAGGTTTTGTTATGGACAAACCCCAAAATAAATGCCGAAAGTGATGAAATGGCAACCAAGGTAATTACAGGAGATGTGAATTCTTTGATTTTTGAAGACATTATTTCTTCTCCCCGTAGTAGCGTTGAACAACAAATTTGTCAATTAACGGAACAAATGCGTTCATTATTAAAATGGCAAACGATACGCCTTCCGGATATGCACTGAAACAACGGATTATTACCGTTAAGAATCCGCAACCTATGGCATAAATTGTCTGACCCTTTATGGTCATGGGAGATGTTGCATAGTCAGTAGCCATAAAGATAGCTCCCAACATTAAACCACCTGACAATAAATGAACAAACGGTGTGAACTTGAGTTCGCCGGTTGTGAGGTATAATAGCGAGGTCATTACAAAAACAGTTAAAACGTAGTATACGGGAATATGCCAGGTGATTACTTTGCGCCAAAGCATATAGCCTAAGCCCAATAACAATGCAAAAGCTGAAATTTCGCCAATACAACCTCCCATATTGCCAAAAAACAAATCAACATAATCCGGAAGATCGCTTAAGGAATAGGCACCATTCCCTGCCCCGCTTTTGTTTCCCAATGATTTTAGTATGCGCAACGTAGTTGCACCGGTTTGAGCATCGGGTAACATTTGCAAAAACTGAGGTTTGGGCCATGTGGTCATTTGCACGGGGAAAGAGATGAACAAAAATACCCTGCCGACAAGAGCCGGATTAAAAATATTTTGCCCTACCCCCCCATAACACATTTTGGCTACGATAATTGCCATAAACGAACCGATTAATATCATCCAACTTGGCATTGATGACGGCAGATTATATGCCAACAATAAACCGGTTATTATAGCCGAAAAATCGCGAGTGGAGTTTTGTTTTTTCTTAAACCAATAGCGACAAGCTATATATTCGAATAAAACGCATGATGCAACAGAAGTTAAAATTACTCTTAAAGCATCAAGTCCGAATATTAATACCGCAACAAGTGCTGCAGGCATTAATGCAATTACAACATCGAGCATCAGAGCTTTGGTATCGCGTGATGTTTGCATATGAGGATTGGTGGATATTTTTAGCATTTTCAGTCCTATTTCTTTCTGATTTCCTGTTTAGCAATTTTACAATAGTCAAGCAACGGAAGGTGTGCCGGACAACTATAAGCGCAACAGCCGCATTCTATGCAATCGCCGGCACGAAGTTTGCGGATTTCTTCAACCGGAGCATTGTAGCTTATGGCTTGTTTGATAGCAAACGGACGCAATCCTGCCGGACAAACCTGAGTGCATTTGCCACAACGAATACAGTTTTCGGGTTCTCCTTTATCTGCCATTTCTTTTTTGAACAACAAAACACCGGATGTCAATTTGGTAGCCGGAGCTGATATGTTGACGATGGCGCTGCCCATCATCGGTCCACCCAAAATGATTTTACCTACTTCGTCACTTAAACCGCCAGATTTTTCAATGAGGTATGAAATCGGAGTGCCAATACGAACTCGGTAGTTGCAAGGATGAACGCAGGCATCACCGGAAACAGTGATGATGCGTTCAAAAAGCGGCTTGTTCTTCAAAACTGCTTCGTAAACTGCAAAAATAGTGCCTACATTTTGTACAATGCAGCCCATATCTATCGGGAGTTTGCCTGAAGGTAAATCCTTGCCGGTTATGGCGCGAATAAGTTGTTTCTCGCCGCCTTGCGGATATTTGGTTTTGCAAACTTTAACGTTGACACCAATATAGCGTTTGCTCAAAGATGTGAGAACTTCTATGG
The DNA here is from genome assembly GCA_045615365.1 of Alphaproteobacteria bacterium. GTDB lineage: Bacteria > Pseudomonadota > Alphaproteobacteria > RF32 > CAG-239 > CAZU01. The sequence goes on along the minus strand of JAZLEQ010000008.1, from coordinate 25,332 downwards.
CTTGCGGTTTGTTTTCATCAATGGCTATGATCGCGTTTTGAATACCCAAAGCACGGTTTATTACTCTTGCGCCCATTATTATTTGTTCGGCTTTTTCAACCATCAATCTGTCGTCTGCGGTTAAGAAAGGTTCGCACTCAATGCCGTTTATTATTAAAATATCGGCTTTTTTACCCTCCGGAATAGAGGTCTTGATAGGGGTGGGATAGCCTGCACCGCCCATGCCGACAATTCCACCTTCTCTGATTTTGGCAATAATCTCTTCTGGGGTGAAGTTTATTTCTTTGACAACATCGGGGGTTCTATCAATGTTTTCTTCCCATTCATCGCCTTCAACCTTAATTGTTATCATTTTTTCTTCATAACCGTTGGCTGCGGCAACATCTTCAACCTTCATTACTTCGCCGGAAACTGATGAGTGGACGTCGGCAGAGACAATTCCGTCAGAATCGGCTAAAAGTGTGCCAACCTTAACCTTATCACCCTTATTTACCAAAATTTTGGCCGGTGCTCCGATATGTTGCTTTACGGGAATCGTAACCGTTTCGGGAAGTCCGGCATCAATAATCGGGCAATCGGTAGTGATTTTGTGTTTATCGGGGTGTATTCCGCCCATGGGAAAACTAAGCTTATTACACATTGGTTTTCTCCTTATATATTATTGCTCCGGTGGGGCAATTTTGTGCTAATTCCGCGCCATATTTATCTGCATCAACTTCGGTCGGAATATAGGAAATATTGTTTTCAATTTTGATAAGATCGTTGATTTTATAGCATTTTCCGCAAGCAATGCAGGCGGCTTTGCAATTTTTACGGGCAATAGCCCCTTTTTGTTTGTTTTTGCAAGCAACATACACAACCGAACCGTTTGTGCTTAATTGGCGAATTTCAAACAAACCGCGAGGACATTTTTTTACGCAAGCTCCGCAAGAAACACATTTTGATGCATCAATTACAGGCATTCCGGTTTCTTCGTTCATCAATAAAGCGCCAAATTTGCATACTTTAACGCAATCGCCCAAGCGCAAACAACCGTCGGGACACCCGCTTTGACCGGCTGACAGACGATTGGCTATACGGCAAGAATCTATGGCATCATATTCAATTTTAGCCGGTGCGTTTTGGCAGCTTCCCTGACAACGCAAAACCGCAACGGTCGGGGCTTTTTCTGCTACCTCAAAGCCTTTTATTTCTGCAATTTTTTGCATTGTTGCCACACCGCCAACCGGACAAAAAAGGTTTGCAAATTTATCAGAATCGGCTTTAGAACATGCATTGGCAAAATCTGCACAACCGGCCTTACCGCAGCCGCCACAGTTGGCTTGAGGCAGAGCCTCGAGTATTTTTATGGTTGTTTCATCTGTTTCAACCATAAATTTCTTGGAAACAAAGTATAAAACAAATGCGGCGGCAAACCCTGTTCCGCCCAAAATTAAGATATTAAACAATATAAGATTGTCCATTTTTTAGTTCGTCCTTTTTGATATCTTAAATTGAAAACTCTTCTTTAATCTTTTTCGCAACAAGAATATACAAAAATAATAAGGAATCAAGATAATTATTCCAGATATTCCGCTTGTTGTTTCACTACAGCCGATGCTTGTTAATAAAATGATTGTTAAAAGCATCAGTGTAAGCGGAATAACATAGGCAAAGACAACTGCTTTGGCACCTTGTGACAAGGAAATAGAAACATTAACTTCTTCTCCTAATTTATATTCCGATGCATCCGCTATGTTGACAGTGAATTCCTTTTCTTTGCTTTCCGATAAGTTGCAGTGCCCTCTAATTGAACACGAAGAACATGCTGAACAGCTTAAAAACTTTAGGCGAACGCCAGTGTCATCAATAGCGGTAATTGTTGCAGATTGCTTAATTTCGTTCATTTTATTTATTCCGTAAATGCTTTTTGTGCTGATGATGAATATATTTTATTCATTTTATTATCGAAGATAATAACTTTTAGTTTGTTTTTGTCAGCAAATTTTATGCCTTTATCAACCCCCATCGCCAAAATTGCGGTAGCATATGCATCAGCATACATACAAGAATTGTGAAAAACACTGACCGAAAGAATATCGCTTGCAACAGGACGACCGGTTTTGTGAGAAATGGTGTGAGAATATATACGACCGTCTTTTTGATAGAAATTGCGATAATTTCCGGAAGTGGCTACGGAAATGTTGCTTAAGGACAAAATCAGCGAATTATCATCACTTGAGTTTTGCGGCTTGTTTATCCCAACACTCCAAGGAATTTCAGGATCTGACTTGAAACCTCTAACCTTAATTTCACCGCCTATTTCAATAACATAATTTTTATATCCTTTTCGGTTAAGCAACTCGGCTATTTCGTCAACGGCATATCCCTTGGCTACGGCAGAAAGATTTAATACTGTCTGTGAATTGGTTTTTGTGAGCTTGTAGAAGTCGTTGCTTAAATTTATTTTATTAAATCCTACAGCACGCATGGCTTTTTTTATTGCGTCATCTGTCGGAGCAGATGTTTTGGAAGGACCAAACCCCCATAAATCAATAATCTTGCCCAGTGTCGGATCAAAATATCCCCTACTCTCATTCCACACTTTATAAGAAGCCTTTAAAACGTTGCGCATATCAGAAGATAGTATAATTTGCTCTTTGGATTGAGCCTGATTAATTTTGTTTACTTCACTGCCTGCTTCAAAAACCGACATCTGCATATTTATTTCATTAAGGCGATTGATTATTGCTGCTTTCAGACCTTTATCATGGCTCTGAGAACGTATTTTTATGTTGTAATATGTGCCGAAAATTTCACCTTTAATAATTTGATAATGCGGAGAATTGTTATAAACTAAAATAACAAGCAGAAGAAGAAAACAAGATGTTGAAATATATTTCAAAATGCGCATATTATACCTGTATAATTTTAAACTTACTTTTTACAAAACAGAAAAAGTGTTTTATATTTAAGTTTATTCAATGTCAACACCCCTATTATCATATTTATGAGGAATTATACAATGTTTAAAAAAATTACAAACAAAATCAACAAAATAACAGAAGAATATAAAACATCAGAACTTTGCAAAAATATTTCCTGTTATAAAGAAAAATGGAACGAACATATTGAAGTTTTGGCAAAAGAAGTTCATAAAAGCGGGATTAGCGCAAATGTAATTACAATATTCGGTTTTGTTGTCGGAATGATGGCTGTTAATTTCTTGGCGATGAATATGTATTTTGAAGCACTTGTTTGTATTTTGATAAACAGATTTTGCGATATTCTTGATGGTGGTGTGGCTAAAATTGCAGGAATTACAAATTTCGGTATATTCCTTGATGCTTGTTTAGATTTCATCTTTTATGCAGGTGTGATTTTCGGTTTCGCGCTTGCTAATCCTTATGATAATGCCGTTGCAGCGTCATTCTTCCTTTTCGGTTATTGCGCATCGGTAGCTGCAATGTTGGCTTATGGGGTGGTTACAAAAACTTCGGATATCAGAAATTTGGTTATTAACGACATGCCCTTTTATTTGGGAGGTGTTACACAGGGGTTTGAAATTTTGTTTGCATTTGTTCTGTTGTGTTTTATGCCGTTTGTTTTTCTGCCGGTTGCAATAGCATTGGGTTGTTGGAGCTTGGTTAAAGCTTTGATAATTGTTTCGTCGGCATATTATAAACTGGTGGTATTGCAAAAAAGCAAAAAGTAATGAAAGTTGTTCACTTAATTTGTTTAATATGCTTGTTTTTTTGTTCTGCGCTAAATGCAAAAGAACGAATGGTTGATGTCAAATATTATGCCAAATATAGTGAAAATGATAAATTAGCTCAAGTTTTGATTGAATTTAACATCAAACCTGAATGGCATATGTTTTCAGCTTATGAACAAGAATTCGGTGCACCATTGGTTGTTAATTGGCTTGCTGATGACGGAATGAATATTATCGAAGAAAGCTTTAGTTTGCCTAAAAAATTTAATCAGGATGTCTTTTCTTTTGATGGTTATGCGGATAAAGCATTCTATAAAACAACAATACGTGGGAATAGCCCTATAACAAAGCTTAATGCTAATATTACATGGCAAGTTTGCAAGGATGAATGTATTTCCGAAAATGAAAATTTAATTATAGAAAAAGAAAATCATCCATATTTTGACACAAAAATTAAGGAAATTGAAGAATATTTTACCGGAAAAGACTATATCTTCAGACCCGACTTTTGGGTGGCAATCTTAATGGCTTTTGCAGGAGGATTGTTACTAAACCTGATGCCGTGTGTTTTGCCTGTGTTGGGGATTAAGGTGGTAAGTTTGATAAAAACTCCAGTAAACAGAAGAATTAAGGATGCTTTGTTTTACGGATCCGGTGTTATTGTTTCAATGCTTTTATTGGCTTCTATATTATATATGATGCGTGGCGGAAACGAAAATATAAATTGGGGCTTCCAACTGCAGTCGGTTTGGTTTGTCGGACTGATGGCGATTTTGTTTGGCATATTGACACTAATTATGCTTGATATCATAAACTTGAATAAAATTACCGTTATTGCTCCGAAGATTTGTCGCTTCGGAAATGTTGATGCATTCATGACAGGGTTGCTGGCTGTAATAATTGCAACTCCTTGCAGCGCACCCTTTATGGGAGCTGCCATAGGTTATGCGTTGATGGCACCAACTTATGTTTATTTCCCCATATTTTTGTGTTTGGGCTTCGGGTATGCGCTGCCTTATATGTTGCTTGCTTTTATGCCTGTTAAATTTTCAAGAGTTTTACCGAAATCAGGCAAATGGATGAATGTATTGAAAAAAATATTAAGCATTCCATTGTTATTAACTACTGTTTGGTTAATTTGGATAATGTTAGGGCAACTAAAAGTTGTGAACGAAAATGAAACATTGAACTGGGAAAATTATTCGCGTCTGAAAGTTGAAAATGCTCTACGCAAAAAACAACCGGTGTTTATTGACTGGACTGCAAAATGGTGCATTACGTGCATGGTTAATAAGAAAAATGCTCTACAATCAGAAACAATGAAAAACTTAGTAAAAGAAAAAAATATTTTACTTTTAAGAGCTGATATTACAAATTATTCAGCAGCACTTAACAAAGCCCTAAATTTTTACAAACGTGCAAGTGTGCCTTTGTATGTGTATTATGACGGAAAATCAGATGATTACTTATTGTTACCTCAAATTCTGACAACAAAAACCCTTGAAGAATATATACGATAAATCAATTAGTTATCCATTTTTATCACATATTTTCAATCGACTGATTGACATTATTTTATTTTGTTGTATTATCCTCTTTCGTGCTAAATGGTTTCTTTAGGGAAACTATGAGGAAAAAAAGTGCCTACTTTACATTAAAAAGTAAAAAAGATAGTTATTATTGCTGTAAAAATTAATATTTATCTTTAATAACGGAGAATAAACAAAATGAAAAATATAAAGCTTTTGGACTTGTGCGGAAAAGAAGTATTCCCTTTATTTGAAGGAGGACGCGGAGTTAATGTGAGTAACGGGTTTACGGCAGGTTCGTGGGCAAAAGAAAATTGTGTAGGAACTTTTTCAGGTGTTTTTCCTGATATTAAAGACGAAAACGGAGTTGTAAGAACTCCTGATATATTGTCAAAGTCCCGTATGGAACGTCATGCTGAGATGATGGATAAAGCTGTTGACGGATGTGTGGCTCAAGCTCAGATAGCACATGAAGTTTCAGGTGGTAACGGCTTGATTAATATGAATGTTTTGTGGGAGCTTGCAGATAGCCAATATTTGATTAAAAATGTTTTGGAAAGAACAAAAGGATTGATTAACGGTGTTGTTTCAGGAGCAGGATTGCCGATTAAGCTGGCTGAGTTAACATCACAATTCGGTGTCTTTTATTATCCGATTGTTTCTTCCGGCAGAGCTTTGCAGATTTTGATTAAACGCGGTTATGAAAAATATAAAGAATTTATGGGTGGTGTGGTTTATGAAGACCCTTGGTTTGCCGGCGGGCACTGCGGGTTTTCAAACACTGATGAAGTTTCTAAACCACAATCCCCTTATGAAAAAGTTGTTGATATTCGTAAAGTTATGAATGCTAACGGATTGAATGATGTGCCTATTATTATTGCCGGTGGTGTTTGGTCTTTGGCTGATTGGCAAGATTATATTGATAATCCGGAAGTTGGGAAAGTCGGTTTTCAGTTTGGAACACGCCCTCTCCTGACAAAAGAAAGCCCAATTAGCGATGCTTGGAAAAAATTGTTGTTAAACCTTAACTTGGGTGATGTTGTTATTCAAGATTTCAGCCCGACAGGTTTCTTGTCTTCAGCAATTAAGAATACTCTTCTTTGTAAATTGTTTGACAGATCAAAGAATCAAGTTCCATTCTCAAAAGAAAAAAATGAAGAATATAGCGAACCTGTTTGTTATTCCAAAACAAAAACTTATTATGTGAAAAAAGAAGATATGAAAATTGTTGAGGAACAAAGGCAAAGAGGTTATACCGCAATGTCGGAAACTCCGGACGGAACATTGATATTTATGCCGTTGGATGAGAAAATTAAAAATATGGATGATATTAAAGATTGTTGCGGATGTTTGTCGGCTTGTAAGTTTTCGGCTTGGACATCGCATTCTAAAAACGGCACAACCGGAAAATTGCCTGATCTGCGCTCTTTCTGCATTAGAAAATCGTTGATCGAAGTCGGACATGCAGGAAGCTTGATTGATAATATTTTATTTGCAGGTAAAAATGCTTGTAAGTTTAAAAATGACCCCTTGTTTGCAAATAATCATTTGCCGACAATTAAGGAGTTGATTGAAACTCTGAAAAAAGGATTGTAAGTTGTTGAATGTTATTGATAATGTTTTGCTAAATATGTCGGTGGGTGAATAAATATGATTGAAAATAATGACAAAATTGTGACCGACAGGCTACCTGTAATAAAGGGAATCGGATATGCGGTTCCCTCTAAGGTTGTAACTAATGAGGATTTAACTAAAATATTCGACACTTCCGATGAATGGATTTATTCACGCACCGGAATTAAAGAACGTAAACTTTTTGCAAGTGATGATGAGGCTTTTGAATTGCTTAAAAAAGCCTGTGTTCAAGCAATAAAAAATGCTGAAATTTCCACAGATGACTTGGATTTGATTGTTGCTGCAACTTCTATGCCTGTGCAGTTGATGCCAACAACAGCTTGTATGGCTCAAAAATTGTTGGAAATTAAGAAAAATATACCGGCCTTTGACTTTTCGGTAGCTTGTTCCGGATTTGTTTACGGACTTGATATGGTTAATGCCTATATTCGTTCGGGACTTTATAAAAATATTCTGTTGATTACAATGGATAATTGCTCGCGCTATTTGGATTGGAAAGACCGTAGAACATCTATTTTGTTTGGTGACGGAATTGGCGCCATGGTTGTTGCGGCAGGAAACGAAAGTGATATCCTTAATATGAAGATTATGGCAGACGGTAGTATTGGCGATTATATTACAATGCCGGTTGCCAAAGGAAATTGCCCGTTTACAGATGCAACCCCTACTAAGCAGATTTTGGGGATGAGAGGACAAGATGTTTATAAGTTCGTGGCAAACATTGTCCCCAACTTCGTGAGCGAGGAAATTTTAGCAAAAAACAATATGTTGCCTGAAGATATTGATTATTTGGTGATGCATCAGGCTAACCAAAGAATTTTGTCGGCAGTGCAAGAACGTTTGCAATATAGTGATGAAAAAGTTATTTCTATGATTGAGCATTTTGGAAATACATCTGCTTCATCAATTTTAATTGCTCTGGGAGAAGCTATTAAAACAGGAAAAATTAAAACACCGTCAAAAGCTATAGTTTGCGGTTTCGGTGCAGGAATGTGTTGGGGCGGAGGTGTTATAAACTTACGCAACGGTATATTCAAAAATGAAAATATTTTTTAATAACAATATAAAGGAACAGATTATGAAAAGAGTTGTTGTTACAGGACTTGGTGCTTTAACCCCTTTCGGTATGGGCGTTGACAGAGCTTGGAGTTCCATTATTGCCGGAAAGTCTGCTTTGAGCAATATCACAAAATTCGATACCGAAAATTTTGCGGTTAAGGTTGCCGGACAAGTTATTAAAGGAACAGAAGAAGGACAATTTAATCCTGATTTGATTATGGAACCAAAAGAACAAAAAAGAATTGATGATTTTATTTTGTTCGGTATTGCCGCTGCTGAAGAAGCTATTAAAGATGCAAATTGGATGCCGGAAGATGAAAACGAAAAACAAAGAACCGGTGTGATTATAGGATCGGGTATCGGCGGTTTGCAAACAATTCATGATAATGCGGTTACATTGGAAGCATCCGGACCTCGCAGAATTAGCCCGTTCTTTATTCCGGCTTGTATTATTAATATGATTTCAGGTCATGTTTCTATGCGTCATGGCTATAAGGGCCCTAATATGTCGGCTGTTACCGCTTGTGCTACCGGCGGTCATGCTATTGTTCAAGCTTATCAGTCTATTGTTTTGGGCGATGCCGATGTTATTGTTGCAGGAGGTTCGGAATCGGTGGTTACTCCTTTGGCTATCGGCGGATTTATGCAGGCAAAAGCCTTGTCTCACTCATATAACGAAACTCCGCAAAAAGCTTCGCGTCCTTGGGATAAGGGACATGATGGTTTTGTTATGGGTGAAGGTGCCGGTGTGGTTGTTTTGGAAGAATATGAACATGCAAAAGCAAGAGGTGCTAAAATTTATGCAGAAATTATCGGTTATGGTTGCTCGGGTGATGCTTATCATATTACATCGCCGGCTCCTGACGGAAGCGGTGCAAGACAAGCTATGAATATGGCATTGAACAAAGCAAATATTAAACCGCAAGATGTGGACTATATTAATGCTCACGGAACTTCTACAATGGCTGGCGATGCCATGGAAGCTAATGCCGTGAAATCATTGTTTACAAATTGCCCGAACCTTAAAATGTCGTCAACAAAATCGGCAATAGGTCATTTACTCGGTGCAGCCGGTGCAGTTGAAGCAATTTTCTGTATTAAAGCTATTGAAAACGGTATCCTTCCCCCTACTCTCAATTTGGAAAATCCGATTGACGAAGTTGCAGGAATGGATTTGGTGCCAAATGTGGCTAAAAAATGTGATGTAAAAATTGCAATGTCTAACTCTTTCGGTTTTGGCGGAACCAATGTTTCGTTATTATTTAAGAAAATTTAGTGTTACGGTGTAAGAAAAAATGAAAATCGAAGAAAATGTTTTGGTTTTTCCGGGACAAGGCTCTCAAAAAATCGGTATGGGTAAAGATTTGTATGAAAACTTTGCCGTGGCCAAAGATGTCTTTGAAAGAGTTGATGATGCTTTAGGGTTTAACTTGAGTAAATTGATGTTTGAAGGCGAAACGGAAGAGCTGAACAAAACTTCTAATGCCCAACCTGCAATAATGGCAACATCAATAGCTTATTTTGAAGTCTTTAAAAATCTTGGTTTGATTGATCTTGATAATGTGAAATATATGGCCGGACATTCTTTGGGTGAATATTCCGCATTATGTGCTGCCGGCAGTTTGTCGTTGGAAGAAACCGCTCTTTTGCTCCAATCTCGCGGCAAATATATGATGAAGGCTTGTCTTGAAAACAAAGGTGCAATGGCTGCCATAATCGGTTTGGATTATGCGAAGGTTAAACAAATAGCCGATTTATCGCAATGTTTTGTGGGAAATTCTAATTCTCCGGCTCAAATTGTTTTGAGCGGCTCGGTTGAAACTGTGGAAATGGCTTGTGAAAGAGCAAAAGAACAAGGTGCAAAACGTGCGGTTATGTTGCCTGTTTCGGGTGCGTTTCACTCACCTTTGATGCAAAGTGCGGCCGATAAAATGAATAAAATTATTCAAAACGCAAAAGTTGCCGAACCGCAAGTTAAGGTTGTGAGCAACTTAACAGCTAAAGAATATGTTTCGGCTGATGAAATAAAAGACTTACTCATAAAGCAAATTACAAATACCGTTAAGTGGCAGGAAAGCGTGAACTATATGTTTGCAAACGGCGGTAAAAAATTTATTGAAGTCGGGTTTGGCAATGTTTTGTGCGGATTGATTAAAAAAATTGAACCGGAAGCTTTGATTCAAACGTCAGACGAATTACTTGCTTCTATTAATAATGAAGGAGAATAAAAAATGAAAAAACTTTTATCGATATTTGTGGCTTTGGCTATGTTGTCTGCTTGTGCAACCGACCCTTATACCGGAGAACGTAAGGTTGCAAAAACTGCTTGGGGAGCCGGAATCGGAACTGCTTTGGGTGCAGGTATCGGTGCTTTAGCCGGTGGTGAAAAAGGTGCTTTAATCGGTGCAGGCATCGGCGCTTTGGCTGGAGGAAGTGCCGGAGGATATATGGATTATCAAGCAGCTCAACTCAGAAAAGAACTTGTCGGAACAGGTGTTCAAGTTCAAGAAGTTAACGGACAAATCTATTTGATTATGCCAAGCAATATAACTTTTGATACCAATGAATCTTTTATTAAGAAATCGTTCCAGCCGGTTGTGGTTTCAATCGCAAAAGTGTTGAAAGAATATAATAAAACCTTGATTAAAGTTAACGGTTATACCGACAACACCGGAAACGACGCAATTAATAATCCATTGTCTGTAAAAAGAGCTGATGCTATTGCCGATTTCTTGAAATTGCAAGGAATTGCCGGCAATCGTATTATTGCAACAGGTTATGGTTCGGCTAATCCGATTGCGTCTAACGCAACGGCGGAAGGTCGTCAACAAAACAGAAGAGTTGAAATTGTGTTGATTCAACAACAATAACAATAATTTTTGTTCTTTTTATTTAATCCTCTCTTTTTTGAATAAAGGAGAGGATTTTTTTTAAAGCTTTTTAAACGGTTTAAATGAGAAACTACGATTGTGGAAGTAGCTATCCACGATATTTTGAATATTCAAAAAGTAAGGATGCAACAGAAGTTGTTTCAAGTAGTGAGACATAGTCCGCCGGATTGGTGGAATTCAGCCTCTTTGTATATGTTTATACAAAGGGATTTGTTGTATCTGAAAGAAACACGAATCGTTTTACCCCCCCCCCTACATTTCTAAGGCTTTCGGGCGATTGCGAGGTGTGCTATGAGTAGCATTACCTTAACCGCTTCAATGCGAAGTAATCTGCAATCCTTGAAAACCATAGCATTGCAGATGGGTAAAACACAAAACATTCTCTCAACAGGTATGCGTGTTAACTCGGCAATTGATAATGCAACCTCGTATTATCAGGCACGCCGATTGACGAATCGGGCTGCCGATTTGAACAATCTGCTTGACGCCATGGGACAAGGAATCCAGACAATTCAGGCGGCTACTGAGGGTTTGAATAATGCAACAACACTCCTTGAACAAGCAATAGTTGTAGCAAATCAAGCTCTGATGTTGAATGAAATAGAAGTATCTGAAACCGAAGATGTTATTTTTATGCCTAAAGATGTTCCTTATAAATATCAACTTACATACTTGCAAAGCTCGGGAACACAATATATTGATACAGGATTTTCAACTGCCGAATATAATGGTAATTTCGGATATAAACTTGATTATCAGGTTGCCGGAAACTATAATTCCGCATCGGTGCTAACCTGTAAGGTTAATAATTCAACCCGATACGGCAATCTGTTTCATACAGGAGGAAAAGCTCAAGTCTATGTCGGAACGGGACAACAGGGAATAATGCCGAACTTCTCAGAAACAGAAATAAATCATGTTGAGTTTAGCGTCAATAACGACATTAAACAATATACAATAACCAACAATGGAGAAACTCTTGTTAAAAACTTTACCGGTTCTACTCTTGGAAGCGGTTTGAATTACACCCTTTTTGCAGGAAACAATGCCGGTCAGATTAAAGAATTCGGAAGTTTCAGGGTTTACAAATTACAGTTTTTTGATAGTAACAACCAACTTGTTAAAGATTTGATACCGGTTGTTGATATGAATGACAATGTTTGTATGTATGATAATGTGAGCGGAACTTTTTTGTATAACTCAGGAACCGGAGATTTTATTGCCGGTGAAATTATTCCGATGGAAGAGCCTGTTATTGTAATAAAAAAAGAATTAAAGGGAAAAGCTGCAGAATATCAAAATCAATTAAATAGTATATTAAATGAATATACCAACTTATTAAATGATTGTAAATATAACGGAATTAATCTTCTTAAAGGAAATGATTTAAATATTAGTTTAAGCGAAACAAATAATTGTAAATTCAGAATAAAAGGAAAAGATTTTTCAACAACCTCCATCGGTTTGGAATACGCCGATTGGACAAGTAAGAATGATATTGAAAAATCTATTAGAGAACTTGCAAACACAATTAATGAAATTGAAAAATTTCAATCGGAATTAGGTAACAATTATAATATTATTCAAACCCGAAGCAGCTTTACGGAAGCATTTTGTGATATTCTTGAAACCGGAGCTGATAATTTGTTGCTTGCTGATATGAACGAAGCCTCGGCTGAATATTTGATGTTGCAAACCAGACAACAACTGGCCACAAATTCATTATCCTTAGCCGCTCAGTCTGCGCAATCTGTTTTGAGTTTATTCTAATCACTAAAAATTAAAAATAATACCTTCCCTTAATTTTAAGGGAAGAATAATTAGGCTCCCTTTCTTAATTTTAAGAGAGGTGAGTTTAAACAAACAATGAATCAAAACTAATTTAAACTCATCTGGATTTCTAAGCAACTAAAGTTGCAAAAAATCCTATCTTCCCTTAAAATTAAGGGAAGAATAATTAGGCTTGTTTTTTATGATTTATCTGAAAACTGATTTTATAAAATTAATGCCGACGAGGAGCCTTGCGACGAGCCATATAATTAACTCGAAGATGGCTAATCCTCGTCGTTTCTCTTCTCTTAAGCTATGACGGTATTTTTATTTTAAACCGTTATCACCTCGGTTGAAAAATTATAATAAATCATCGGGGATAGGCATGCCTTCAGAGCGCAAAACATATACAATATCAGCCAAATACATTCTTTCAATGTAGTGCATGTGACCATCGGATATACATATTTTAACAATCTCGCGTAAAAAATATTCAGCCTTTTCTATCGTTTTGGATTTAAGCTTGTTTAAGGCTAAATAAAAGTCCTCTATTTCCGGCTGAATTCGTGAAATGAAACTTCTGATATATTGTTCACTGAAGTCTTTTGCGTTTTCGCAATTATCTAAAATGTAATCTATGATTATCCGATTTTTTAATTGTTCGTTTTCGTGCCAACGACGCGACATAAATAATAAAATTATTACATCTTCTTTAATCGTTTCAAAAACTCCGTAAGAACTTTGTTTTTTTATAATAGGTTTAAGCTCTTTTTGATCTTGTGATATTGCCTTGAAGTCTTTTATGAATAACGATATGTCGGAATACGCTTTATCGCGATTTATGTCGTATATGCCATGAATAAATAAGGAATCAAAAACAAAAGACTTTTTTAAGCGGTGGCAATATATGTCAAAAAATATGCTGCTATCTTTTTCCCAAATATTTCGAATGGCGACATTCTCGGTATATATCCTGCCATTATTAACCAAGTCAACACGCATGTTGTAAAATTTGTCGTTTTGTTCCGACACGTTCTTTTCCTCTTATGTTTTTCTTTTGTTATCTTATTTACTTGCAGTAAATTTTTTATTAAAACATCACTGCGTAATAGCAATTAATTTGGAAATATATTCCTTAATTGTTTTTATACGAACATTATATGACGACAAATCTTTTTCAATAAACAAACGTTGATCCGGACGAACTTTTATAGCTCCAAACGACTTGATTATTAAATCCATCAATTTTTCCGGTTGTGAAAACTCATTATTCTTAAAACCGATCAAAATTCCTTTTGCGCCGGCATCCACCCTATCTATTCCTGCCTGACGACACATCGACTTTATCTCTACCGTTATGAGTAAATTTTCAACTTCTTGCGGAAGCTTACCAAATCTGTCTATAAGTTCTTCTTTAATATCCGCCAGTGTTTCGTTGTCTTTAATATCACCAATACGTTTATACAACCCCAGTCTTATTCCCAAATCACGAACATATGTTTCCGGTATCATAATCGGTATACCTGTTGAAATTTGTGGGGACCACTCTTCGCTCACATTTTCCTTTATAGAAACATTTTCACCGGAACGAAGACGCATCACCTCTTCTTCTAACATATGTTGATATAAGGATATTCCCACATCTTTAATATGTCCGGATTGTTCTTCTCCCAATATATTTCCTGCTCCCCTGATATCCATATCATGACTGGCCAATGAAAATCCGGCCCCAAGGCTATCCATTGACTGCAAAATATTTAACCTTCTTTGGGCTATTTCTTTCAATTTTCGTTTTGGCGGAACCGTAAAATAAGCATATCCCCTTACCTTACTACGGCCGATGCGTCCTTTTAATTGATAAAGTTGCGCCAAACCGAACATATCGGAACGGTAAACAATCATGGTATTCACTTTTGGCATATCAATACCCGATTCAATAATGGTTGTAGAAAGCAAAATATCAGCTTGTCCTTCGGAAAATGAATTCATAACATCTTCAAGCTGTTTAACAGGCATCTGACCGTGAGCAACCAAAATTTTAATATCCGGTAGCAAATTGGAAAGTTCTTTTTCCACATCGTGAATATCAGAAACTCTGGGGCATACAAAAAAGGTTTGTCCGCCTCTGTATTTTTCACGATAAACAGCTTCTTTAATCATCACTTTGTCAAACGGCATAACAAACGAGCGTGCTGCCAATCTGTCAACCGGTGGGGTAGCAATAATGCTTAATTGTTTAACTCCGGTTAAAGATAACTGTAATGTTCTTGGAATTGGAGTAGCGGTTAAGGTCAAGACATGAACATCCGATTTGATTTGTTTTAATTTTTCTTTATGAGCCACCCCGAAATGCTGTTCTTCATCAATAATCAAAAGCCCCAAATTACAAAATTCAATTTTTTCAGATAATAATGCATGAGTTCCGATAACAACCTCAATAGCTCCGTCTTTCAAACCTTGTTTGGTTTCTTGAGCTTCTTTCGGAGTAACCAATCGCGATAACATTTTTACCTTAAACGGAAAACCTTCAAAACGTGCTTTAAAATTTTGATAATGCTGACGTGCCAGTAAAGTTGTTGGAACAATTAATGCAACTTGAGCACCTGAAGATGCAACGGCAAATGCTGCTCGCAATGCAACCTCCGTCTTGCCAAACCCCACATCACCGCAAACAAGCCTATCCATAGGTATTCCGGCTCCCAAATCTGCAATAACATCAGAAATTGCATTAAGCTGATCATCGGTTTCATTATAAGGGAACCGAGAACAAAAATCATCAAATATACCTTGCTGAGGAATAAAATATTCAGCTTTTTTCAAATGGCGTTCGGCCGCAATTTTAATCAGTTTTTCAGCGATATCTTTAATCTTTGCTTTAACCCTCGCCTTTTTTGCCGACCAAGCTGCACCGCCTAAGGTATCAAGTTTAACATTATCATCATCCACACCATAGCGAGACAAAACATCAATATTTTCAACCGGCACAAAAAGTTTGGCATTTTCGGCATAAACAATCTTTAAGCAATCGTGCGGAGCACCACCGGCAGTAATATTCTCAAGTCCTTCAAATCGTCCGATTCCGTGTTCAATATGAACAACCAATTCTCCTTCACTCAATGATGAGACATCTGCGATAAAGTCTTTTGAAGTGAATTTTTTTTGTTTATGACGATTTTGTTTTTCGCCCAAAATATCTTGTTCGGATATAAAACAAAAATCTTTTCCCTTAAAACCATGTTCCAAAGGCATAACTGTTAAGACCACGTATTTTTCAGCCTTAACCTCAACTTCATCCCAAGTATCAGCCAAAATCAATTCGGGAATCTCATATTCGCTCATTAAAGAATAAAGACGTTCTCTGCTTCCCTGAGAATAGCATGCTATAACACGTTTTAGTTTTTTATTTTCCGCCAGAAAATCTTTCAACTCGCTATAAACCTTTCCGGCTGCAACATTTTTAGCTGCCGAAAAATTACGAACCGGAATTAACCCGCAATCGACAACATTTGTCGTTGCCGGAAGGTTCATCGAAGTAAAACTAATAGCTTTGCGTTCAGACAAACGGGCTGTAAATTCAACATCTGTCAGATACAACTTTTCAGGCAAAACCGGACGATAAGCCTCTGCCTCAGACGTCGTTTTAACACTCAATGCTTCTAATCGTGCTGTATAATAATCACGAATACTTTCGGTTTTAGAACGAGCCGCATCATCAACATTATTCGCAACTATAATCTGAGCATTCGGTAAATAGTCAAACAATGTAGGAAGCGGTTCATCATAAAAAAACGGGAGCCAGTTTTCAAAGCCGATATACTTTTTACCGGCTGAAATACTCTCATATATTTCATCTCCCTTAAACTCGGCACCAAAAGCTTCACGATAATTGGCGCGAAACGACTTTATGCTATTTTCATCCAAAACAACTTCGCTCATCACCTTAAAGCAATAGCTTTTCAACTCGCTTGTAGTGCGTTGGGTCATTACATCAAATTTACGGATACGCTCAACCTCATCATCAAATAAATCAATTCGCAAAGGTTCATCTGTTCCAACCGGAAAAATATCAATAATATCTCCGCGAACAGCATATTCGCCTGCCTCATAAACCTGAGAAACCCGCGAATATCCGTTAATCGCGGCATAGTGCAGAAAATCATTAAAATTCAATTTACTGCCAACTGAAATCTCTCGCAAGGAATTGATAAATATTTTCTTCAACGGAAGTTTCTGCAATACGGCCCCAACCGAAGTAACAATAACACGCGGCTCCTTGCAAGTTGGGTATTGAGCAAGCTCCGACAAACAATTAATACGAGCCGATATAACGGAAGAATTTGGCGATACTCTGTCATACGGAACGGTATCCCAAGCCGGAAAACGCAGAACTCTCACCTTTGGATAAACAAATTCCAAAAGCGATGCCACATTATCAAGTTCCACTCCGTCAGCAGCAACATAAATTATATCTTGTGTTGAATTAAGCGCAAACTTGCCGAGCAAAAGCGCCTCATAGCCTTTTACCACGGAAGAAAATGTAAAACCCTTATATTGTTCAATATTATATTGCATTATTTTTTTCTAGCTCTTTACATAACTTTTGGAAATATATACAATAGCTTTATGTTATGCAAGTTTTATTTACTGATGAGCAGAATATGAGACCGGAAATTTTATATCCTCTGTTTGGAGATATTGCCAACTTAAGCGGTGTCGGAGACAAAACTGCCAAACTGATGCACAATCTTTTAGGCGGAAACCGAATCATCGATTTGTTGTTTCATCTCCCATCAAACATTGTAGACAGAAGTTATTCTCCTCTGATAAAAAATGCATTAGTGGGCAAAATCTGCACCATCAAGGCAAAAGTAACAGAACATATAATACCTAAAAACAAAAACCAACCCTATCGTGTTGTGATGCAAGATGAAAGCGGTGAAATAACACTGGTGTTTTTTAAAGTTTATGCTAATTCCATTACAAAAAATTTACCTATCGGTGCCACCAAAATCGTAAGCGGAAAAATTGAAAGTTTTAACGGCAAGTTGCAAATTTCCCATCCCGACTACATAGTTTCGGAAAGAGAAATTGACAAACTCCCGAAATTTGAAACAGTTTACCCTCTAACTGCAGGTATATCCACCAAAACATTGAATAAGTTTGTTTCACAAACAATCAAAAAAATTCCTGATTTGAATGAATGGTTAGATGAAGAATTTTTAAAAAAACAAAATTGGCAAAGTTTCAAAAATTCGCTGACAAAAATTCACAATCCGAAATACATGAGCGATTTGGAACCCTATTCAAAAGAACGATCCCGTTTGGCTTATGACGAACTTTTAGCCAATCAGTTAGCCTTAGCGATTGTTCGCCAAAGAGTGAAAAAACAAGCCGGAAGAATTGTTGCAGGAAACGGACTTTTAAGAAAAAAAATAGCCGATAAACTTCCTTTTGAGCTAACCTCGGCACAAAAAAATGTCTTAACGGAAATATACACCGACCAAGCCCAACCGTTCCGAATGTTGCGGCTTCTGCAAGGAGATGTCGGATCAGGAAAAACAATAGTTTCACTATTTGCAATGCTCAATGCCATTGAAGCCGGCGGCCAAGCGGCGATTATGGCTCCCACCGAAATTTTGGCCAAACAACATTTTGAAACAATGAGCGAACTTTGCGACGAAATCGGGGTTAATGTGGCACTCCTGACCGGAAAAACCAAAACCAAGGTGCGAAAAGAGATTTTAGAAAACTTAGAAAACGGTAAAATAAACATCATCATCGGCACTCATGCCCTATTTCAAGACGATGTCTCATACAAAGATTTGAGTTTTGTGGTGGTTGATGAACAACATCGTTTTGGTGTTCACCAACGATTGAGTTTATCGGAAAAAGGAAAACAGGCAGATATTTTGGTTATGACCGCCACCCCTATTCCGAGAACTTTGTTGCTAACATCATATGGCGACATGGAATATTCCAAAATTGACCAAATGCCTGAGGGGAGAAAACCGGTTGATACCAGAGTTATACCAATCAGCAAATTGGCTGAAACCATATCCGCATTAAAAAGAAAAATTGATGACAAAACTCGCGCTTATTGGGTTTGCCCCTTGATAGAAGAATCGGAAAAAAGCGATTTGGCAGCTGCTCAAGCGCGTTTTGAAGATTTGCAAAAAATATTTGGCGACAAAGTCGGGCTAATTCATGGCAAAATGAAAGAAAAAGACAAAGACGAGATTATGCAGCGCTTCAAAAAAGGCGAACTAAATCTGCTTGTTTCCACAACGGTTATCGAAGTTGGGGTCAATATTCCGGAAGCAACAATTATGGTTGTAGAACATGCCGAGAGATTTGGCTTAGCGCAACTGCACCAACTGCGCGGACGCATCAAACGTGGCACTAATCCGGCAAATTGTCTGCTATTATACTCTCTTCCGTTAAGCGAAACAGGCAAACAACGCCTCAACATCATGAAGCAGACCGAAGATGGCTTTCTGATTGCTGAAAAAGACTTAGAATTGCGTGGTGGTGGAGAAATCTTGGGAACAAGGCAAAGCGGATTTTGCAATTTCAAACTTGCCGATATGGACTACCACAAAAATTTGCTTACAATCGCTAACCAAGATGCAAAATTAATCCTAAACAAAGACCCCAACCTGCAATCAGCAAGGGGCTTAGCCCTGCGTAACCTGTTATATCTGTTTGAAAAAGATGAAAGCATCAAAAACTACAGAGGTTAAATTTGTTTCAATTTGCGATTCAGATAATCGATTTTTTCTTCTGACAGTTTATGATTGGCAACAATTTCCGCAAATATAGATTTTATTTCCGGCGCATATTTACGACGAGTTTGAGCTATAATCGTTAATTTGGTTGCAGCTGCTTCAAAAATTTGTTGTTCAGAAACTAAAAGTTGGGCAGCAAGTTCAATGTATGGTGGGGTATATTGAGTATGACGGATATTTTGGGTGTGAGTAAAAACATCATGTTGAATGTCTTGTGCATCATCGGCGGTCATATGCTCATCTTTAATTGAACGGCGCCAAGAAATGAGTCTCTTGGTTTTGGTTACAATGTTTTTAAGACGACTTAAAACCGATGTTTTTGCTGATTTCATATTTGTTTAACCCTCGCATAAAAGTTGTTTTGTTTTAAACTTAAGATATTTACTCATTTTTTACAAGCACAATTTTATTCTTTTTACTTCGATTTTGGTTGATTTAATTTTTTTTTGTAATATAAAGCAAGCGAAAGAAAATTATTAAAATATAGATATGCGCCATGCTGCTTTTTAGTTTTAAGAAACCGTTTCATGTAGGACATGACGGCGTTGTGATTAACAATCTTGCACGTAATCACAAATACAAAAGGAAAGGCAATCATTTGGTTGTTGAAACTTTTGATATCATCTCAAACAAAAACTATGAAATCTATTATTCCCTATCGGGAATATTCGAATTTGTCAGAATCTCGTTTAAACATCACTACTTTGACAATGATGCAACCTTAAAAACACACTATGTTTTTGAAACCCAAATCATCAACAATTCCGGCGACACATTGTTGGAAAAAAGCGATTATATTTCGGGAGAAAAAAATGGACTGCTATTAAGAAACAGATCATTTGTTTCAACGATTGGCAACGAAACAACAAAAAAAGAATTTTTGTTTGATCAAGGTAAATGGAAGGCTGAAGGCAATATCCCCCAAAAGCATTTCAAACACTGGATGAAGTATTAAAGATGATAGACTTGAGTTTGTAAAAAAACTCAAGTCTTTTTGGTATATAATATAAATATTTCTTTGTGTTTATTTACTACCTTTTTTTATTTTTCATCAAAAACATAACACAATTCTTCATATGTTTTATCTTGTATAGTCAGATTGCGATTATATTTATCATAAACAACTCCGCCATTTTTTTTATAAAAACACGCTGCTTTTTGATTCTTTTTGAGAGCATATAAATAAAAACCTTGATGTTTTATATTGTGTTTATAAGCTTCTATAAGCGCAGAACCGGCTCCTTGTCTTTGTGCCACAGGTTTAACATATAATGCAAAAATTTCATTCTTGTAACTATAATTATCACGAGCATTTCCTGCTGACAAATAACCTATAACTTCTTCATCAACCTCACAAACCAAAACAATATGCTCCGGACTTTCAATGATTTTAGCCCATGTTGATATTCTCTTGTCATCAACTTTTCTTGCATTGAGAATAGAGGCATCTATTATTTCTTTATAGGCATTTTGCCATGTTTCAACGTTTATTTGACTTATGACAAAAGCATCTTCAATTCGTGCTTTGCGAACTTTCATATTATCTTCCTTTAGTTTTTTTAATATAATTTACAAATTTTGTAAAAACAATATTATTTTATGTAAAGTCAAAAAAAGCCACCTTGAAAGGTGGTTTTTAATTGGTGGAATGCTGTTCGGCTACTCGGCGCTGCGCTTGAGTTGCTACTGCGCTCGTTCGCTGCGCTCACCGGCATACTCCCGTCTGCCTCTCGCTTGTAGTCAAACTCCCGTCTCGGGAGTTCTCGCCTAGCGCCCATACAAAAAAACCACCTTGAAAGGTGGTTTTTAATTGGTGGGCGCTGAGAGGCTCGAACTCCCGACCCTCTCGGTGTAAACGAGATGCTCTACCAACTGAGCTAAGCGCCCTCGTTACTGTCTGAAATGGTTTATACACTCGTAAAAAAAAATAATCAAGCATTTTTTTTATTTTTTTTCATTTTTTTGTTATTAACTTTTTTAATCGCCCAATCTCAACTAAACGATATTTGCTACAATCGTTGTTATACAATACGTTATCTATAATCCCATTGTTGATGATTAAGGTTATTTCGCCCTCGCCTATCCCCATGTTTTCGCTTTGACGCCAATCATTATAGTGGCTTATTTTGGAAGAATCTGCTATTCTTACCATGATTTTTGATGAATCGCGGGAAATCTCTTCTTTTATTATTCCAACATGTGCACATCGGCTTTGTTTTTCCGGATTTATAAATGCTAAAATATCACCCTCTTGAAAGCTTTGGCGATAGTCCACCCTCTCCCAGTTGGGACTCGAATTTGTTTTGAGGTAGGCAAAGTAATCGTAGAAATCTACCGAATATAAACGTGTTATTTGATATTTTTTGGTGTCCCTAACCTTTAGGACAAAAGAATAAAGCTCTTTTAGGGCTCTTGGATGGCATCGCGAAAGCCAGAATTCAACAAAACCGGAACAATCTACTTTAATTGCGCGCAGGTTGTCGGATTTTTGCACCTCGTTTTCATGAGAATATTGAGTTCTAACCTTACCTTGTTTAATTAATTCTATGATTTTGTTTATAAAACGCATGACAACTCTTAAAAATTAAAAAAAAAGCGGAAATCTTTAATTTAAGATCTCCGCTTGTTTGTCATTAAACTATATTAGTTTACAGACTCTTGCAAAGATTTACCTGCTTTGAATTTTGCTTGTTTACGAGCAGGAATTTTGATGGTAGCGCCTGTGCGAGGGTTGCGACCAGTAGTAGCAGCTCTCTTAGAAACAGCGAAAGTACCAAAACCAACCAAGCGAACTTCGTCGCCTTTTTTCAAAGCGTTGGTAATTGAAGATACAAATGCATCCAAAGCCTTAGCAGAATCTGTTTTGGTAAGGCCAGTTTCGCTAGCAATGCTAGCAATCAATTCATTTTTATTCACGGTGAGGACTCCCTCTAATATAAGTTATAAACAAATGTAACAAAGGCTTAACGCCCCGTTCACACGAGAATTTGAGCATTAAAATATGTCTCTGTCAAATGAAAAAGTCCAGATTATCAACATTTTCAACAGTTTTTTTGCATTTTTTCTAAGAAAATCGCCGTTTTTTTTATTTTATACGGCTTTTTATCATAAAAAATTGCTCGAATCCGTTGAGAATCGGACGTTTGATGTTTTTGGCTTGTTATAATGCTTAATTTGTGATATAATAGAGATTCTAAAGATAGTTATTGTGTTGTATCATTATTTATAAATTCATATTTTTTGAATTGTTAATTTGATATTCGGCTTAATGCAATAACTTTTAAAAAGCAAGATATGAATGTAGAGCCGACGTTCAAATTAAAAATTAAAAAAAAATATGAAAAAAATTTTCATGTTTCTAGCTGTGATGGCGGGAGTGTCATTCACAGCGGTTTCTCAAAACTATTCATTCATATACGAAGGAAAAACCTACGTATATGATAAAAGTAGTCTTAAGAAAGAAACTGCTGAAGAGTTAAAAACTGCAAAAGCCGTTTATGCTCTTCAAATATCAGAAGAAGGATTTACAAACGTAAACTCCGGCTTCGAGACTCACAAAAATAAAAAGTGCGATGAATATGCAATTGAGTGCTTTTATCGCACAAAGGATGGTGGAGCCGTTAGGAAATACATCATCTTTACATCCAATGGTTATACCGTCGAGACGACGCTTCCGGAGGATTTTGAGCCAACCTACGACCTTTGTTGGTCAGGATATGGCGAAAAAGCCGGCTTTACAACAGCTGACTTAAACGGAGTTCAAAATTCGGTTATTTTCTATATTAGATAACCAGAACTCTAAAAAAACGCTTTTCGTGAAAGAAAAGCGTTTTTTTTGTTTACTTCTTAAGGGCGATTTTTAAGACCTCTTTTACATTCGAAACCGGAACTATTTTGAGCTCATTCTTAACATTTTCCGGTATTTCGGCCAGATCTTTTTCGTTATCTTTGGGGATAATAACGGTTTTGATTCCGCCGCGAAGTGCCGAAAGAATTTTTTCTTTCAATCCGCCAATAGGCAATACTCTGCCCTGCAAGGTGATTTCGCCGGTCATGGCGACATCTTTTCTGACAGGTGTTTTGGTTAAAACCGAAACAAGGGTGGTATACATGGCTATACCGGCTGAAGGTCCATCCTTGGGAGTTGCACCTTCGGGAACATGGACGTGGATATCGGTCTTTTCAAAAACTTCGGAATCGATACCAAGCTCTTTGGAATGAGAACGAACAACCGAGTATGCGGTTTCGATTGATTCTTTCATTACATCACCGAGTTTACCGGTTTGTTTGACACCCCCCTTGCCAGGCATATCTACTGCTTCAATAAACAAAATATCGCCGCCGACTTCGGTCCATGCAAGTCCTGTAGTTACACCGATTTGGTCTTTTTCTTCGGCTTCGCCGAAACGATATTTGATTACACCCAGATATTCTTCAACCTTTGCATTATCTACGGTTATTTTCTTTATTGTTTTTTCTTTGTCCAACAATATTTCTTTAACAGCTTTGCGCGCTATGGAAGAAAGTTCGCGCTCCAAATTACGAACACCGGCTTCGCGAGTGTAGTAGCGTATGACATGCTGGATTGCCGCATCGCTGATGGAAATTTCTTTATCCTTAAGGCCATTTTCTTTTAATATCTTGGGTAAAAGGTGGCGTTTGGAAATTTCTATTTTTTCGTCTTCGGTATAGCCGGAAAGTCTAATGATTTCCATGCGGTCTAACAACGGACGAGGCATATCCAAAGAGTTGGCAGTTGTTACAAACATGACATCGGATAAATCATAATCAACTTCCAAATAGTGATCGTTGAAGCTTGAATTTTGCTCGGGGTCAAGAACCTCTAACAATGCAGAGCTGGGATCGCCGCGGTAGTCGTTGCCCAATTTATCTATTTCATCAAACAAAAACAGAGGATTGGTGGTGCCGGCTTTTTTCATGCCTTTTATAACCTTACCGGGCATTGAACCGATGTAGGTGCGGCGGTGTCCTCTTATTTCGGCTTCATCGCGCATTCCGCCCAATGAAGTGCGAACAAATGATCGCCCCGTTGCTTTAGCGATGGATTTGCCGAGTGAGGTTTTACCAACTCCCGGAGGACCGACCAAACACAAAATGGGACCGCGAACTTTTTCCGAACGTGCCAAAACTGCCAAAAATTCTATGATTCTTTCTTTAACTTTATCAAGCCCGTAGTGGTCTTCGTTCAAAACATCAAGTGCATATTGCAAGTCGCGGTTTACTTTGGAACGTTTCTTCCACGGAATATCCAAAATCCAATCTAAATAATTGCGAACAACTGTTGCTTCTGCTGAGTTAGGCCCCATGTTTTTGAGTTTTCTTAGCTCGCTTAAGGCTTTATCTTTGGCTTCTTTAGAAAGCTTGGTTGCTTCAATTTTTTTGTTGTAGGTTGAAATTTCGTCTTCATCATCGTCGCCGAGTTCTTTTTGGATGGCCTTCATTTGTTCGTTCAGATAATATTCTTTTTGGCTTTTTTCCATTTGTTTTCTGACACGATTGCGGATGCGGTTTTCAACTTCCAACATGGTGATTTCGGCATCCATAAATTCTAAAAGTTTTTCAAAGCGTTCGCTTAGGGATTTTCCTTCAAGCAAGGCTTGTTTGTCGGCAATTTTGAGAGATAAGTGCGAGGCAATGGTATCTGCCAGCTTGCTGTGATCTTCTATTTGATTGACTGAAACCAAAACTTCGGGCGGAGTTTTTTTGGAAAGTTTGACATATTCTTCAAACTGCGACAAAACCGCGCGAGCAATACCATCAATCTCGGGGTTTTCCTCATTGATATCGGGAATCGGTTCAATCTCGGTTTCTATCATATCTTCCAAACAGGTGATGTTTTCCAGCTTTACTCTTTCAACACCCTCAACGAGCGCTTTAACAGTGCCGTCGGGAAGTTTTAAGAGTTGGAGGATTGTGCCTAATGTGCCGACATGGAAGATATCGTCGCC
>JAZLEQ010000007.1:0-65136 GCA_045615365.1 Alphaproteobacteria bacterium | reverse complement strand
GTTAGCATCGGTATTACCGGTTGGAGTAGAGCAAGCATTAGCGCATTTAGGCTGGCAGTTTTGGCATTTTTTACCGCCTGAATAGTCATCAGTATCCTGAGGCATTTGAACAGCAAAAGGACAACTTATGGAAACTGATGTGCTATGCATCTTCGTGAGCAAATGCTCACGAAGAAATAATCTTCAATTTTTTTAAAATTGAAGATTATGATTTTGCAGCAAGCAAAAGAGAGCATAAAATGCGAAAGCAAAAGCGTAAAGCAGAACAAAATTAAGATATCGGCTTAATAAACATCCTTGCCGTAGAGCATCCAGTCATATATTTTTGATTTTTTACGAACATTAACATCCATTTCTTCAACACTCATTTTTTCTTCAGTCAGAGTTGGCGTGTCTGAAAACAAGGATGTTCCTAGCCCTAAGCGGTGTCCTTCAATCTTTGCACCCAAACTCTCAATAATTGTCGGGTAGATATCAAAAGGTGTAAAAGTGCGATTCTTGGTTTTTACCGCAGCTACCGGAGTATTCATGAAAACGTTAATGGGTTTTCTGTTCATGTCTTTGGTGAAACGGTTGTTCATAGTAAGGTGATCGCCTATGATAACAACGACACTGTCGTTGTAAAAATCTTGTTCTTTAAGCCACGAAACAAATTCTGCAATTTGTTTGTCGGCACAAGATACAACGTTTTCAATATTGTTGTGAGGACCAAATTTGCGTTCGCACTTGTTGTCTGAGAATTTTGCGGTTCCATAGTGTGTGTCAAGAGTCATGAGGGTAAAAACAAAGGGAGTGGAAAGTTTTTTTAAGTTTTCCAATTCTTCTTTGGCATAAACAAAAAGTTGTTCATCGGGTAATTTGGTAGTTTTTTCAAGCGAAACCTTAATCCCGTCGCGTTTTGAATAATACATAATATCCAAAAGTTTTTGATTGCCATGCGTCTCAACAAATTTGTTCATTCCGGCAAACTCGCCGTTCGATCCGATTAAAAAACTTGTTTCGTAGCCTTCGTCGGCTAAAATATCGTATAGACAATGAGCTTTAGGAAAAAATCCGCCTTTGGGATGAAACCAATTGGGGTCGTTTATCGGCAACTGAATTGGTGCACCGCAAGTTTGAGCAAACAACCCTGCTTGCGTCCACTGAGTCCCGTCTATTTGATGCGAACCTCCTAAAAATTCGTTGTCGCTGAAAGAAATATTGTTTTGTGCCAGATTATGCAGTTCCGGTATCAGATCTTCACCAAAATAGTTGTGATTAGGTGTTTTGGCATATGTGGCTTCCATCGATTCGGCAAATATTAAAATTAAATTCGGTTTGTTTTTTGGGAAAATAACTTTTGCTTCTTGGGGAATTACATAATTTTCTTCATAGAAGTTTGATGTTTCACTTTTGTATTTGTAAAATGTAATCATATTCCAAACATTCATCTTAAAAAACACAAAAATCAAACAAAAGGCCAACCAACCTATACTTAGAATATTGCGTTTTTTATAAACAAAATTGCGGAAAATATCAATTGCTTTAATATGAAATTTGTATTTGTGAGAAAACAGTATAGCCAAAGCAACGGCAATAATCAGGCCTGTCATTACGGTGTTTTTGAAAAAACTCATCATAATTCGTATCTCAGATGAAAAAGGCATGTTAAGATGAAACATAATTTGTTCATATGTAACTTCGCCAAATTTTCTTACTACCCAATTGGATGAAGAAAACATCATGAAACCAACAAAAAATATAATCAAAGAAATCATAAGTAAACCCCCGTATATATTAAAAGTCAGCGCCTTTTGGTTGCGCTTTTCAACAGACCGTTTTCCAAAAATGAGTAGTATCCGGTTTTGCCGATAATCAGATGTTCGTGCAAAACAATTTCCGCAGCTTCACAAGCCTGCTCAATTCGGCGAGTAACCTCAATATCGCCAATCGACGGTTTAATCTCACCCGACGGATGATTGTGAACCATGATTATTCCCGCAGCATTATATGCAAGTGATTTTGCAATAACTTCTCGTTGATGAATGTTAACCGATGAAATACTTCCGCTTTGTATTACCTCACTTCCTAAAACTTTGAGTTTTGAATTAAGATATATCAGACGGATTGTTTCAACATCTAAGTAAGCCATTGAACAATAGCAATAATCAAGTAAATTTTCGGTTGATGAAATAATCGGCAAATCGTCGGACATAAGTTTTTGCCAAGTGAATTTTTGTATTGCAAATTCAATAAATTTTATCAAAGTAACAGAACTGTCCTTAATTCCGTCAACTTCGGATAACAGATGAGGCGGAGCCGAAATTACATCAGCAAACGATCCGAATTTGGCAACCAGTTTTTTTGCCAAAGGTTTAACATCTTTGCGAGAAAAAACATAGCTTAAAAGCAATTCTAAGGCTTCGTAGTCAGCCATATCTGCACCCTTATTTCGTAAGAAGCGTTCTCTTAGTCTTTTTCGGTGACCGATATAGTCGGGAATTTGCTCAGTCATGATAGTCTCTTTTTCTTGGTTATTTTATGTAAGGCGGTCTGTCTAAACCTTTGGGAGAATATGTAAAGACTTCATAACCGTCTTTTGTTACTCCGAGAGAATGTTCAAATTGTGCCGACAAAGAACGATCTTTGGTAACTGCAGTCCATTCGTTTGCCAAAATAGCAGCTTCTTTTTTGCCGAAGTTTATCATTGGTTCAATTGTGAAAAACATCCCTTCCTCAATCATCGGGCCGGTTCCTTTTTTGCCGCAATGCATAACGTTAGGTTCGTCATGAAAAACTTTGCCCAATCCGTGTCCGCAAAACATATCGACCACCGAATAGCCATAGCGGTGAGCGGTCTCCTCAATTACAGCTCCTATATCACCGAAATATGCACCCGGTTTAACCTCGTCAATTCCGCGCATTAAACATTCATAGGTGACATCGCAAAGCCTTTTGGCTTTGACCGATGGTTTCCCCGCATAATACATTCTGGAAGTGTCGCCATACCAACCGTCAACAATAACCGTAACATCAATATTCAGCATATCACCGTTTAACAGCTTTCTTTCAGGCGAAGGGATACCATGGCAGATCTCGTGATTGATGGAAATACACGAACTTTTCGGGTAGCCTCTATATCCCAAGCAAGCGGGAATGGCACCTCTTTCCAAAATAAATTTGCGGCACAAATCATCCAAATATTCGGTTGTAACTCCGACATCAACAAAGTCGGTTATATAATCCAAGCATTCGGCAGCCAATTTTCCCGCTTTGCGCATTCCTTCAAAATCATTTTTGTCGGTGTGAATTACTATATTGTCTTTTGTTTTTTTTACCACGATATCTCTCTTTTTTAGTATTTAATTTCTATTTTCTTATCTATTTCTATTCTATTTTTTTCGATTCTGCAACCATAACAGAAAAATTCAATACCTTTTTGTGCGGCATCAAAAATTGCGGCGGCAGCAACAGGATTTAGGTTCCATAAAAATCTTGAGGATAAACAATCTTGACGAGGAACAATTATAACAACACAAACTCTTGCCCCCTCATCATGTTTTTTCTTAAGTTCTTCAAAAATTTTTATCTCAAAAAAGTTAACATCATAAGGGAAAATCGCACTGTCTTCAATTTTGTTATATATTGCCGTTACAAATACAAAACACGATTCGCCGTTTGTTTTTTTGAGTTCAAAATCTAAGCCCTTGGCATTGGCGAAAGCATCAAGGGGGGTGCAGAAAGAATAATCGCTAAAATCGGACAACACCTTATTATCAAAAGCTTCGGAAAAAAGTTGACGATTATATTTCGGGTTTGCAAAAACCATTCCGTTTGCAGTTTCTATAAAAGCAACGTTATACTTTACAATCCTGTGTGGCAAAGAAGTCCTCTTAAGCAGAACTTTTGTTCCTTTTGTGCATAGTGCAACAACTTCCATCGCGCCACAAAAAGCGCTGACAATTTCCGAATTTTGCAGCTTCGCATCAACAATAAGCTTGTTGCAAACCCCGACAACTTCTGCTGCTGTTAAGTCGTAATTATATTCCACTTTGTTGAAATATCCCACTTTAAAAAATGTAATCAATCATTAGATAATATACAAAATATTAATTCTTGCAAGGATTAAACTCATGAAACAGACAATGAATTTAATATACATATCGGTATCTGTTTTTTTAACGGCATATATTTGTTCGGTTTTTACACAATACGGAATAAAAAATTGGTATGATAATGTTGTTGCCGACATTCCTTTAACTCCGCCAAAATATATTTTTCCGATTTTTTGGAGCGTGATATATGTGTTGATTATAGCGGCTGTAACAATTGCTTTGAGATGTGGCGATAAATCCAAGAAAAATAAAGCTAATAATTTGTTCTTGTTGCAGCTTTTTTTGCAAATTTTGTGGTGTTATGCTTTTTTTGCTCAAGGATTGTTGGGGCTTGGCTTTATTGTTTTGCTTTTACTTGATTTGACTGTTTTTAAAATGATAACCGTATATCTGCAAATTAAAAAAGCAGCAGGTCTGTTGTTATATCCGTATTATTGGTGGTTGTTGTTTGCCACATTTCTTAATTTCAATTTTGTATATAATCTCGGTTTTGCGGTTGTATTCTGATACAAGAAAAAATACTTGCCTCTGAAAATAGTTTGCTTTATAAGTAAAAAGTTAGAGAAAGATTAGATATTTGGAAATAAAAACATGACAACTGTAAGCGAAATCAGAAATACTTTTTTGAAATATTTTGAAAAGAATGGGCACAAAATTTTGCCTTCTTCTTCTCTTGTTCCCAATAACGACCCCTCGCTGATGTTTACAAACTCGGGGATGGTTCAATTTAAAAACATTTTTACCGGCAATGAAACTGCGGCCCATAAAAGAGTGGCGACTTCCCAAAAATCTGTTCGCGCCGGCGGAAAACACAATGACTTGGATTCGGTAGGATATGATGTTCGCCATCACACATTCTTCGAGATGTTGGGTAACTTTGCTTTCAATGATTATTTCAAAGAAGATGCCATAGCATTTGCTTGGGAATTGGTTACCAAAGATTTTGCCATTGATAAAAATCGTCTGGCGGTAACATATTTCAAAACAGATGAAGTTTCGCGCGATATATGGAAAAAAGTTTCATCTTTGCCGGAAGACAGAATAATTCCTATCGGAACAAAAGATAATTTTTGGCAAATGGGAGATACAGGTCCTTGCGGATATTGTTCTGAGATTTTTTATGATCATGGTGAACATGTTTGGGGTGGTTTGCCCGGAACTCCTGAAGAAGACGGTGATCGCTGGATTGAAATTTGGAACTTGGTGTTTGATGAATTTGAAGATTTGCCGGATGGTTCTCGTGTTAAATTAAAAGAACCGTGCATTGATACCGGAATGGGACTTGAACGAATTTCAGCAATTTTGCAAGGTGTGCATTCTAACTACGATATTGATATCTTTGCCAACCTTAAAGAAGCTATTGCTAATTTAGCCGGAACAGATCCTAAGGGAAGGTTGCTCACTTCTCACAATGTTATTGCTGATCATCTTCGCTCAATGGCTTTCTTGATTGCAGATGGTGTTCTTCCCTCAAATGAAGGACGCGGATATGTTTTGCGCCGTATTATGCGCCGAGCTATGCGTCATGTTCATATTTTGGGCGTTAATGAACCTATGATATATAAACTTCTTCCTTCTTTGCAAAAAGAAATGGGCGATGCTTACCCCGAACTTTATAAGGCTGAAACTTTAATCAGTGAAACGATTCGTTGCGAAGAAGAACGTTTTATCAAAACATTAGACAAGGGGTTGAAGCTTCTTGATGAAGAAACTAAATCCATGAAAGAAGGGGATTGCCTAAATGGTAAAGTGGCATTCAGATTATATGACACTTATGGTTTTCCGTTAGACTTAACTCAAGACGCACTAAAGCTTCGCAATATTGATGTTGACGAAAAAGGATTCAATGAGGCAATGTCTGCTCAAAAGGCCGAAGCTCGTAAAAACTGGGCCGGTTCTGGCGATGCCGGCACCGAAAAAGTTTGGTTTGAGATGCAAGAAAAACACGGTTCAAGCGAATTTTTAGGTTATTCAACTTTATCAGCCGATGGTCAAGTTATTGCCTTGGTAAAAGACGGCCAATTAGTTGATGAAGTAAAAGACGGCGAATTTTCATTGCTTGCTAATCAAACTCCGTTTTATGCCGAAATGGGAGGACAAGTGGGGGATGTTGGTAAAATATCTTCATCAACTTTTGAGGCTGAGGTCGTTGACACTAAGAAGAAATGCGACGGATTGCATGTTCATGTTTGCCGTCTTGTAAGCGGTGCTGTAAAAAAAGGTGATAATGCAACATTTGAAGTGAATGTTAAAAATCGCATGGCAATTCAAGGAAACCATACTGTAACCCACTTGTTGCATAAAGCTTTGCAAGAAAAATTTGGTTCTTTCGTAACCCAAAAAGGGTCTTTTGTGGCACCGGAACGTATGCGTTTTGATATTGCATATAACAAGCAAATTTCTTCCGAAGAGTTGCACGAATTGGAAGACAGAGTAAATGATATGATCCGTGCAAACTATCCTGTTAACACAAAACTGATGTCGCAAGAAGAAGCTGTTAATAGTGGTGCAATGGCTCTGTTTGGCGAAAAATATGGCGATGAAGTTCGTGTCGTTTGTGTGGGCGACGGGGTTTCCAGTGAGCTTTGCGGAGGAACTCACGTTGGCCAAACCGGAGATATTGGTGCATTCAAGATATTGTCCGATTCGGCGATTGCTGCAGGTGTTCGTCGTCTGGAATGCGTAAGCGGAAATGGCGCGGAAGCTCATACCCGTGATTTAGAAGCTAAAGTTAAAGCTATCAGTGCCCTCTTGAAAGTCGGAGTTAATGATATTGAGGAACGTCTTGCCAATATATTGGCGGAACGCAAAGAAATGGAAGCCAAGATTTTTGAGCTGAAAAAACAACTGGTAAGCGGTTCTCAAAATGCTGAAAATGATGTTGAAGAAGTAAACGGAATCAAATTCATTGCCAAGATTCTAAAAGATATTCAGCCGAAAGAATTGAAGGCAATCATTGATGAACTCAAAGATAAACATCAACATTTAGTAGCTGCAATGTTTGCTGTAAACGGTGAAAAGTCTTCGGTGGTAATCGGTGTCAGCGATGATATCAAAGGCAAAGTTTCGGCTGTTGACTTGGTCAAAAAAGTTGCTTCATATGTCGGAGCTCAAGGCGGTGGCGGTCGTCCTGATATGGCTCAAACCGGCGGAACTGACTGTTCTCGCTTTGACGAAGCAATTGCCGAGATTAAGAACTCACTTTAATAAAAAAAAGCCCTCGATAAAAATCGAGGGCTTTTAAGTTATAATCTATAAAAAAACTACTTTCCTTCATTTCCCTGAGCATTTCTGATAGTAGAGTTTATCACACTACTATTGTTAGATGAATGAGGCGTGGCCTCAGTTTCTTCTGTTGCATTACCCTTTATTAGTTTATGCAACCAAGCGATCCGTGATTTGGCCTTATCTTCACTTTGTTGAGCCAAGGTCTCTTCCTTAAATGCTTCAATTTTGCTTTTGGTTTCTTGCTTAAGTTTTTCTTGCTCCTCAACCCTTGCAAGCTGTTCAGCTATTTGCTCAGCCGTAAACACTACACGATCAATCACAAAACCGTCACGTCCGACAACCGAAAAAGCAATTGATCCCATTCTATCATCTGCAGTATCATAACCTTCACACATGCTATGAATAGATAATTCGGCATTTGCTTCATGGTTGCATTCTTCAATTGCGTATCTATCATTCACTTTTTCACATTTATTATCTACTTGTAAAGTCGTGTTAATTGTTTCTAAGATAATTTTATTGGTTTCTATGACACGGTCCGGTCCTGATGAACTGGATGTTTCCGGCAAAATAACATGTGGTAATCCGGATATTTTGCCTTGCGAAGCATACGCGATAATTTTTCCGATATTTTCTGCTTGTTTTTTTCCTTCCTCAGACAAATTTCCCCTACCATCTTTTTCACAATGTCGTCCGGAAATAAGCAAAAACTGTCCGCCGTCATAATTTACATTCTTAGTTCCGTCGGCTTCAATCACCATACGTTGTTTGCCGTCTTTATAATAAAACGTTTCTTTTCCGTCTTTATCTGTTTGGGATAATACTTCTCCTGTCTCATAAAATTTTGTTTTACTTCCGTCTGCATTCAGCTCAAATTTTTTCTGACCGCTCGGATACGTCTTTTCATTATTATCAATAATTCTTAAGATTTTTTCGTTGCCCACTACATCTATACTTTTATATCTTATTATAGTAGGATTGCCTTCTTCATCATAATCAATATGTTTACAGGCGCTGACATGATCTCCTTCGCCAAATTCAGCGGAGCGAATTAATCTTGTACCTGTTTCATCATATTCTTCCATACAACGAATCTCTTTCTTTCCTCTACGGTAACATCCCATTACTCTATATGTTAAAACACCTTCGGAATTATATCTTTCTTCCCAAAATAAATGATCTGCTTTATTACCACCCAATTTATTTAAAAATGATATAGCCATTCCTGCAAGATTTCCATTTTCGTGATAATAAATATCTTGCTTATAAATATTTTTCCCACGTTCAGCACCTAAGTTATGATAAATAGTGTCATAATGTTTTTTACCATTAGAATAATATTTAACATCACGTCTCCCTGTAATTTCAGGCGTATCTTTGTCTCTAACAAACCACCCCTGAAATTTATTATTGATATATTCTGCCACCATCATTTGTTCGTTTAAATCCACAGGCGCAGTATATCCATCTTTAATTGGTTCCAAATTTTTATCATCAAAAATAATGTCATCAGATACTCTTAAACATAACATACCTGAGTTTTTATCAATTGTTACGCAACTATTATATAATGTATATTCAGAAGATACTTCATTACCTTGCTCATCTTTTTTTATTTTTAATGCCATATCATCAGTAAAATATGTTTTTACTTCATTAGGATCAATAACGCGATCCTCATCATCTACTATATGTTTCCATTTTTTAGATCCATCCTCAAGATATTCATATCTGTATTTACCACCAATCTCCACTTTGACCACATCTTTTCCGATAACACTCATCTCATTTTCCCCTGTTAATCTCTGTTTTTTTATTTTAACCTGATTGTATCATAAATTAAGGCGGTATGCAAGGCTTTTTATTGCTCTGCTACAACCTTGCATACCATCAATTAGCTTTGTATAGATTAGATTTTTTGCTTAACTTTTGTCTTTGCTTTGCCTAAAATTATAGAAGAAATAAAATTTAAGAATAAGCGACAAAATGGAAGATTTATTTACCCAAAGCCCAAAGGCGCAAGACATACCCGAATTTAGTGTCAGTGAGATTTCGTTTGAAATAAAACGATTTGTCGAAACAACTTTTGCTCGTGTTAGGGTAAAAGGCGAGATTTTTGGTGCCAAGCGAGCTGATTCGGGACATTGGTACTTGTCACTAAAAGACGAAAACGCCACGCTTTCGGCAGTTGTTTGGCGCGGTGTAGCTTCCAATTTGGCTATAAAACCCGAAGACGGGCTCGAGGTCGTCGCAACCGGAAAAATCACCACTTTTGCCGGCAAATCGTCCTATCAAATGGTTATCGAATCAATGGAAGTTGCCGGAACCGGCGCTTTGCTAAAGCTGTTGGAAGAACGCAAGCAAGCCTTTGCCAAAGAGGGCTTGTTTGACGCCATTCACAAAAAGCCCATTCCGTTTTTGCCTAAGACAATCGGCGTGGTAACTTCGGCTTCCGGTGCGGTTATCCGCGATATTATCCATCGCGTCAGAGATAGATTCCCGTCGCATATTTTGCTTATTCCAACTCCTGTTCAAGGCGAAGGTGCTGCCGAAAAAATCGCTCAGGCAATCAAAGATTTTAACCGCCTCGATGAAATATCAGATTATGACAAGCCCGATGTTTTGATTGTTGCCCGTGGTGGCGGAAGCTTGGAAGACTTGTGGCCTTTTAATGAAGAATGTGTAATCAGGGCGGTTTTTGCCAGCCAAATCCCGATTATTTCGGCGGTGGGACACGAAACCGACACCATGTTAATAGACTATGTGGCAGACAAACGTGCTCCCACTCCGACAGGCGCCGCTGAATTTGCGGTCCCCGTAAAATCTGAATTGCAAGCTCAAATTAACAACTTGGAAATGCGTTTGAAAAACGGGGTAATACGCTATTTTAACGAGAAACAAAACATTATATCAGGACTTAGCAGGGGAATACCTAATTTAATGCAGATTCTGCAAGAAGCCACTCAAAAATTTGATGATCGAACAGAGCGTCTGCATATAGCTTTCCAAAATTACATTCAAAACAAAAAAAATAAAATAGAGCTATGCGGATTAAGACCATTTTATATTAAAAACATTATCGATAAAAAACAGGTTTCGCTCGATTCTTTTGATGCCAGACTTGCATCCGTTTCTTTAGATTCTGTGCTCAAAAGAGGCTTCGCTTGGATAAAAGATGAAAAAGGTCATACTGTTTATTCTAAGGCAGAAGCTCAAGGTCTGTCTTCAATGGAAATTTGCTTTGTTGACGGAAGTATAAAAACTTTTTCAGAAACTCAATCTCCGAAACAATTTTCAAAAAAAGGAAATAAAACAAATGAATATCAGGCAAATCTTTTTGATTTTTAGTTTTGTTATAACATGTTTTCCCGCGGTTGCTGTTGAGGTTTGCGGCAAATTTGAACAAGGTGAAGTCGTTGTAGCCAAAGCAAAAAAAACGATAAAGAGCGCCTTGCTTAACAATAAGGAAATTCCGGTTGCACCTGATGGCTTTTTCTTAATGGCTTTTGGCAGAAACGAAAAAAACAAACAAAATTTGCAAATAACAACAACCGATGATTATGTAAGCAGCTATAGTTTTGATGTTAAAACCGGTAAATGGGATGTGCAGAATATCAAAGGAGTTCCTCCGCGCAAAGTTACGCCGTCCGATTCTGATGTTGCCGCCATAGAACTTGAACGAGAAGTCGTGCGCACGGCCTTAAAAACTTCAAACAACGAAACATGGTGGAAATCAGGATTTATAATGCCGGTTGAGGGGCGTATTTCAGGCAAATTCGGAGGACAACGCATTATGAATAATATTCCTAAAAATCCTCATCAGGGAATTGATATAGCCGCCAAAGAGGGCACACAGGTTCGTGCATCTGCCGATGGAGAAGTTGTTACGGCATATCCCGATTTGTTTTATTCGGGTAATGTCATAGTTGTTGACCACGGAAGCGGATTGCAAACCATCTATGCTCACTTGAAAGATATGAATGTTGAACGCGGAGATAGGGTTAAACAGGGCGATATAATCGGAACGGTCGGTAAAACCGGAAGGGCAACCGGTCCACATTTGCATTGGGGAGCTTCTTGGGAAAACACAAGGTTCAATCCTCAAGCACTAATTAATATTAAAGAAAATTTGCAAAAATGTTCACAAATGTAAGCAAATTTTTAATAAAATAAGTTATATATTTTTACTAAAATATACAAATAAAGAGGTGTTTTATGAATGAAGTTATAAATAAACAATTGACTTGGGATACAGCTGTTTGCCTCATAATTGATGATGATAAGTTTTCACGAGCATTTGTAAAAACCGCACTGCATCAAATAGGAATAAAAAACACGAAAGAAGCTTCAACATATGAAGAAACGGTTGAAGTTTTGCAAAATAACGAAGTTCACGTAATTTTGTTGGATCATCAAATGCCTGATCAAACCGGTATGGAAATAGCCAAACAGATTAAAGACGGTACGCTTGGGAATAATAAATCTGTCCCTATAATAATTATTACTGTAGATGCCAAGGAAAAAACCGTTCTGGAAGCAAAAACTTTAGGGATTCAAGAATATTTAATTAAGCCGATATCTCCCTTATCATTGAAAAAAAGATTAGCCGGCGTTTTGAGGATTAAAGAAAGAGCACAATGACAAACATTCAAATATTTTATTTATCATTATTGCAGGGAATCACCGAATTTTTGCCGGTTAGTTCTTCGGGGCATTTAATTTTGATGTCGAAATTCACCTCATTTCCCGACCAAGGTTTGGCATTGGATGTTGCGGTTCATTTTGGCTCTATTTTGGCTGTGATGATATATTTTTCCGAAACAATTTGGGATATAATCAAAGGAGTTTTTAAAACTCGTTTTATTCCATCTTTTAAGAACGAAGGATCAAGGTTGTTTTGGCTTATAATAATAGGCACAATTCCGGCAGTAATTGCAGGATATTTCCTAAAACAACATGGCATGGAATGGTTAAGAAATACCAAGCTTATCGGTTGGACTATTTTGGGTTACGGAATTCTTTTGTTTATTGCCGACAAATTTTCTATGACTATTCGTCAAATAAAACATATGGGTATTGTTGATGCCATAGTTATCGGTTGTGCACAATGCTTAGCACTAATCCCCGGCACATCACGTTCGGGGGCAACCATAACATTTGCTCGTTTTTTGGGGCTTGAACGCAGGGAAGCAGCAAAGTTTTCAATGTTGCTATCGATTCCGGCCATATTCGGAGCAACAGTTTTAACCGGATATGAAGTGTGGCAAGCCGGCAATTTTCAAGAAATAGGCTGGATGTTTAACGGCGTTGTCTATTCATATCTTTCATCAATAGTAGCGATATATATAGTTATGTGGTGGCTGAAAAAATCGACATTTATGCCCTTTGTAATATATCGAATTATACTTGGTTCAATTTTATTACTTGATTCTTACGGAATTATGAGTATAAATATCTAAGATAACAAAGCTCCGGTGGCGGAATTGGTAGACGCGCAAGTTTCAGGTACTTGTGAGGGAATCCTCATGAAGGTTCAAGTCCTTTCCGGAGCACCAATCTTGACAATCTCCTATTTTTGATAGGAGGTTGAAGTTTTTTGTCATTGAAATAACTGGATTTTTCCCTTCCATAAAAAAGAAAGCAACTATAAGTGAAAGTTTAGAAAGATTGAAAAACTATTTAATTCATTATCAAGGTTTGTCTGCCTGTGGTGTTGGCACAAAGCATTAACCCCTATAGGTATAATTTGCCCTGACATCCCTAGCGGAAAATATCAATACATCAAAGTTAATATTGAGGAGTGAAATGTGTTTATCTTCCTTGATTTATGCTAAAATTATAAGAGTTATTTTTTATAATCAAATCATAAATATTTCCACCAACCTTTTTATCAAAATATAATTTAAGACGATGTCTTGGCTCTATCATTGATGATAAAATATCAACTCCGTGTCTTTCTGAATATTCTTTTGCTCTTTGCTCCAATGTAACTATTCCATTTTTATTTGATAAGCTATCAGCCATTTGAGTTAGTAAATCATAATCATTTAGAGAATTATTTTTAGTGTATTCAACAATAAAATCATAGTCTTTCTTGTTACCAAAGAACATATCTTTACATTCTTCGTAAGGGGGAATTTCATTCCAAGGAAACATATGAACCAATACAGATTGAGCTACATCTTCATCTTTATCAACCAATTTTTCATAGCCTGTAATGCTGTGAAACCTTGCCTCTTGCCTTTCATTAGTTCGGCAGACATCGTGCAATAAACCACAAATATATGCTTTAGTTTCATTCATACCATCTATTTTTGATGCTATGGTTTTAGCAATGTTTGCAGCTGCTCTGATATGATTTTCATACATCCACCAACGAGACATATCTCTACCAATAGCAGTATCACGAGATTTTACTTCGGCGATTATATCTTCAGCTTCTTGAATTGATAGTGTCATTATCCTTTCTTCAACTCCTCAATTTTTCTATAACAAGATATAGCCTCTTCATTAAATAAATCATCAAACTCTAAGGTGGTATCTTTAATTATTTCAATATCATATGCATCCACAATATCTTGTTTTTGTTTAAATACAATCATTACTGTTTCTATTCTTTCTAAAATTTTCCTAATATTAGGTAAAATATTAATTAGTGCATATTGTGTTCCATTTTCCATACTTAAAATAAGTGTATTTTTAGTATCCCATCTCAAATTGTTAATTTCAGCAACAGGACAATCTATGGATATTGCTAATTCATTATTTTTAATATGGAATTCAAAATTATCTAATATAATCATACTTATCATACCTCGCGAGATGTCAAACTTTTATGAACAGCATAATCTAATGTTAAAGGTTTTGAGGGTTGTATTTTAGCACTATTACTAGATTTTCCTAATCCTCTCATATCTTTTAACTTGTCAGACCAAGCCTTAACACCTGCAGACATTATAATAGCACCGGCAGCAGCTAATTGAGGATTCATAGAGCCAATTCCTGCAAACATTGCAGCAGCACCACCTGCTGTGAGCAATTTGGGGTTTTCTTTAGCAAATGTTTCCATTTTTTCTTTTAATTTTGAAAACAAGTTTTTACCACCGGTATAAGATTTTGATGTTTTAATAAAATCTTTTGCTTTATCTTTGACAGATGGTTTTGTGGTAGTTTTATTTTCACTTTTATTGCTTTGAGGTTCTGTTCTTGCCATCTGTAAACCATTATGAGCCATTGGTTGAGGTGTTTCTAAATTAGGTAATCTATCCTTACTTGAATTTCTTGTATTAGTATCAATTCTCGGATTATCTGCAATTGCTTTTAATATATCATTGGTAGCTTCTTTATAATATGGATTATCCGCAAATCTATCTTGTAGCATTGATACTGTATCTAAAACTTTTGCTGCCATTTCCGGATGGTCTGCAACGATACTTTTATATTTTTCTAATGCAGATACACAAGAATCATATGGAGTATCAAGTTTAGAAAAACTTTTTGATGTTGCATCTAAATAAGCTTCAGCAACTTTTTTATCACCTAAATATTTTCCTTGTTTAGCAAATGTATCTAATTGAAATTGAGCAATAGCACCATCACTTCTCATTTCAAATAACTCACTTGTAGTTTTAATTAATTTAGCAGCCATTTCAGGGGATTCTGCTGGTATTGTAGCACAGGCTCTGGCTAAATAGGATGATATTGCAACTTTACCATAACAAGAGCTATCTTGGTCTTTTAGACTTGTTATATTACATTTATCCATAAATTTAAGAATTACACCATATGCTTTTTCAGGTTCTCGTAGTTCTTCACTATTATGTAAACCTCTATGTATATCTCTATCATAGAAATGTTGGTCCATTGCTCGTGCCACATCCTCTGCAAAAAAAGAATGCAAAGGTTCAGTTTCTATTCTTGTAGATATTTCATCAAAAATATTACTCATCATACCCTCCATTACATATATCAAAAACTAAACCACCTTTTATAAGGTGGTCGGAGAGTTCATCAATCATACTACATTAAATGATTCCCTTAATCTTTAGACCCATATTTTTTCAGAGATAGAAATATGGTTCCTGAACATACATTAAAGGCTCCCCAACCATATCACTATGAATTGGGGATATATCTATTGTTACCTATAATTACAGATAACAATATGACGATGTTATACCCTAACACCGAATGTAGTAAGAGGCGATGAAACCCCCGCACCACTCGGGTGCTAAATACAAACTATTGCTTGTATCTATTTAATAGCATATCACATAATATCCTAAAAATAAATTAAAAATTTTATTTTAATCAAAATTTGCAGCTGCTCACTTTTAAAAATATTGCAAAATTTAAATAATGTGATAACAGTGAATATCTAAAAACAATTATTAATTTTAAAGTTATGGAAAAAGTAAAAAGACTAATTCAAGCAATCTCAGAGTTAAACTTAACACCGCAAGAGGCAATAGAAATGCTATCGGCGGAGATTGCAAAGGCAACAGAGGTTAAGAAAACTTCAGAAACCACATCAACAGATTTGAGACATGAAATTTTTGAGCATGTAGTAACATGGTTGAAAAAGGAAAAAATCCTTTTTCCTGAAGATGATGTATCTCTTGCCTCAAAAATGAAGAATGACTTAGGTATGGACAGCTTTGAGATCATGGAGCTGGAAATCTATTTAGAGCAAAAATACTCAATATCAAGCAGTGATTATCTAAATATTGAAGAGTGGAAAACTCTCGGAGATGTAGTTGATACGTTTTATTTATGCATATCATGTCAACAAAACGCAAATCAGTAAAATCTCAATTAAAAAAACGCAGATTTTCTTTCTGTAAAAAAAGAAAATCTGCGTTTTGTTTTAGTTTTTTATTTCCAGTTTGACAAACTCTGTCAGACCAGAGAAAGTTCCGATTTTTGAGTTTTCAAATTTTTTGTTTTTCATGCGTTTCTGTTTTTTTATATCTTATAAATTGTGGTTCATTTGCTTTTAACGCAAAGGTTAAATATACGTCTGAAACATCACTGTTATCGTCTCGTTTTTTTCCGTTGTCCCAGCAATATTGAAACTCTGCTCTTCCGTGATGGTCAACATATGTAGAAGATGTTTTTGCTTTTCTTATGCCGATTCCGAAATCCTCGCCATAAGAATTAAACTCTATTATTTCTTCTATTGTAACCAGGCGAACCCACACACAATGAGGATTGTTTTTCCTAAAATCATACAAAACCTCGCCGATATCGTATAATTTCACACCTTTTGCAACAGGAGTTGCTGTCATATAAACATTAACTTCATCCGCTAAAGTGTCATTGTAAAAATGAATTTTTGTTCCCAAAAGAGCTACGAAGCAATCATCTTTTGATTGTTCTTGAAATTTTTGATTTAATATTTTCATTTAATTTTTGTTTTATTATTGTTTCTAAAATCATTAAAGGTAATCAGTTTTCTGAAAAAGCCGCAAACAAATCCTAAAAATGCACCTATTTGCCACATTGAAAAACCGCTAATACCGATTTGAGCAAAAATTCCAAGAATTGCATCTCCGAAAAACAGACCGACAAACCAGCCCAAAAAAGCCCCGACAAAAACATTCAGCAATGCTAAAACAAACGGAGCACCGACGAACATCCAAAATATTCGCCAAAAAACAATAATTAAATCTTTCATAACCCAAATTTTTAAGAAAACCTGCTTCCGTTGCGTGAGGTAGATTAAAAGTTTTAGTTTTTAATAAATTTTGCGCAATAGAAACCACGGGGCTTTCAGCCTGTTGTTCAAATGATAACAGATTTTCTTTTGTTTTGGTTTGAATATAAGAATTTTTATATTTTTTCATAAGTTCATTGTTAAAATCTTCTATTTTTTTCAATATTTCTGACTTGTGCAATTCGCTATCATAGCGAATTTCCCATTCTATAATCATTTCACTGGGAATAAGATTTCGGCCTTCACCGCCACTGATAACTCCGACATTTAAGGTTGTTTTTTCTTTACAATAAACAGCATTCAATTCTTCAATTTTGGAAACAATCTTTGCGGCTACATATCCGGCATTTGTGCCCAATTCGGGACAGCTTGAGTGAGCGGACACACCTTTGACTATGGTTGTGTATCCGGAATATCCCTTACTCATCAATCCGATATTAAAGTTTGTCGGTTCACCGACCAATGCAAATTGAGGATGAATATTTCGCATTTTGAAAAACTGAATAAGATTTTCAATTCCCTTAACGGACGTTTCTTCATCACATGAAAATAATAAAAAAACAGGAACCTTAAATTTTTTAAACTCTTGAATCAGAGAAAGTGTGGCTGCTATAAAATATTTCATATCCACAGTTCCTCTGCCGT
The DNA here is from genome assembly GCA_045615365.1 of Alphaproteobacteria bacterium. Lineage (GTDB taxonomy): Bacteria > Pseudomonadota > Alphaproteobacteria > RF32 > CAG-239 > CAZU01. The sequence goes on along the minus strand of JAZLEQ010000007.1, from coordinate 47,454 downwards.
AGATTGCACCATTGATATTTGTTGCAATAAACGGATTAGTGTCCCAATCTTTAAGGTTGACGGTCACTGTATCCATATGTCCCGACAATACAACACCCGAATTAATATTCTTAAAACTTTGAATATTAATTCCGGCAATAATATTTTCTTTTCCGTCATCAAGATTAGGAATTCGTTTAAACAAAATATTGTTATCATTTAACAACGAACAAATATAATCAACGCAACTTTTATTGCCGACAAGAGTATTATCTGTTCTGATAGCGATTATATCACATAATATTTTTTCCGTATTTTTCATTTTTCATTCTCTATTTTTCAAACTGAGAAGCTTTGAACATAATCACTATATTGTTGTCATTATCATTTTGCAACTTATTATTACCCTCAAGCGAAATTTGAGGGGCAAGACGAATTAAGTTTTTCTATCTTTCATAAAATTTTGCTCTGCCTTCATTTGCAGCCAAATCGGCAAACCTGTTGCCTAAAGAGTGGGTTTGAAAAACTTTTTGATGCGCTTTAATTTTTTCTATTTTGACATTTTGTTTTCTGATTTTAAGCGCCCAATATTCGCAATGTTTGTGTCGCAAATATTGTTCTTTAGTTCGCGGTTTTTCTTTGATGTCGTGTGTAATATATTCTATGGCGGTCTGGCTGTCGGTATATATAATTCCGTTGTTTTCGGTTAAAATACAAGCCAAATAAATAGCATAAAGCTCGGCTTCATTATTTGACCGAGCTTTAATCCAGTTAGAAAACAATTTTCTTTTTGTGCCGTTTTCAATAATCACTCCGATTCCGGCAATTTTTCTTTTCTCATCAAATGAGCTGTCACAATATGCTTTCATCATATCACACCTCATAAATTTGTTTATGAAAATAATATGAGAGCATTTTTTTCAATTTTTACATTATTATAACCCTTTTTCCATATTGTGTTAACTTTAAGTCTAGGTTCTACAATAAGAACAACGGCTTTTTATGATAAGCGTTGTTTTTAATAACAAATGTTATTACCCACATCATTTCGTTCAGCTCCCAATCCAAATATTACAAATTTCACCAAGGGAATAAAATAATGTGTTAGATTTGCCCAGTTGATTTTTTTATTAAAAAATCAACTTTTTCCTTCACCTCATCATAAAAAATATCACCTCGTTTTCCATAGGTAAAAATACGCATTATTTCACCATAAACCAAAGATCTGGCTTTAGGGGAACTTATCCATTCTTCCGGACGACAATCATTTGAAACAAAAGCATATTGTTTTATTAAAGCATTTGGTAAAAATTTTTGCAATGTTAAAAAAGAACGTCCTGCAGCAAAATATTTCGAAACAAAACAAAGTTTGCTGGTAATCAGAGTAGGGTGTTTTTTTAACGATAATTCGACATTTTCTTTTGTATTTGATGCTTCATCTTCTAATACTACATCTATATCCGAAGAAATTATATCTTTAATACTATTAAAAATAGCAAGCGATTCTGATAATGGATATGTTTTTTTTGACACACCTCCGGAAATAATAATTGTTGATATTGGGGCTTTATTAAAAATATGAAAAATAGATTTTTTCATATTTTCTAATTCTGAGGTGCTACCAAATACAAAAATGGTATCTATTTCTGATAAATTCTCATCATTTTTGCGAAAACATAGGCGATTAATATCATCCACAAAAGGCAGTAAAGTGTCTGGAAAAACAATTTCTCTGCTAATTTCTTTTTCTTTTGAATTCATTACAAAAATCTCCAATGGGGATCTTGTTTGGCTTTTATTATCTCTTGTTCTAAATTGCAATTATTATTTTTTATTTTTTTTATTAAAGGGAACATCCTTTCATATTTACATGGTGGGCAATTTTTTATTAATAACTCATCTAATACAGCATGATGCCTGTCGCTATTCCATATGTCATGAAACGATTCATTTAAAATAGAACCTATTGAAGGGACATTTTTTTGTTGTGCTGTTGGTAAACAAATATGCACGTTGCCGTCTGTAGTGATGGCTGCGATCATTCCAGAAGATACGATAGGGCATATACCGTCTAAATAGTTTCTAGTTATATTATAATCTCTTATAAATGAAGAAAAATTAGAAAAAACATCTTTTTCTTGTGAGCGTAAGGCAATAATTTGTTCGATGTGTGAAAAATCTTCTGGCTTCCGCGTTATTTGTAAAACAGGATCAGAGCCCATATATCCTCTAAACAAAACATAATCAACATGCAAATTATTTGTAGCATTATCAAAATAATTTAATATATCACAATCTGATTGATTTTTTTGAGTAATTACGCACCCAACAGAAATTTTTGTCATAGGCGTTTTTGATGCTACTAATGATTTTATATGATTTTGAACACGATTGAAAATTTCTACCCCATTATCATTATACATTAAATTTTGGTAAGTTTTAGCATCGCCGGCATGTAAAGAAAATTTAACCCACTTTGTTTTTTTTAGGGCTTCTTCAATTTTATGATTATAATGTATGCCATTAGTTATTACACCAACATCAAAGCCAACATCTACAGCTTTATCGATAATTTCAGAAAAGTGAGGGTGTAGAGTTGGTTCGCCTCCTCCTGATAAAACTAAGGACTTGTCAGTTTCTTTTGTAAAAGAAGATAAAAGTGAAATAATACGTTCAGTAGGTAAAAATGTAATTTTATCCAAAAGAGATCGGTCTGCTTGATAAAAACAAAATTTACAACTATTATTGCAAATATTAGACAAATGAATTTCAATTGTTTTAGGTAAAAGAGATAAATCGCAATTTTTAACTTGCTCAGAGAATGCAAATATCCTTGAACTTGCTTTTACTTTTGAATTTGCTTTATTATACATTTTGCTTATCAGTTCTTATAAATTAGAAATTTAAATATCGTTATATATTATTTCAAGCTCACAGTCTCAATATATCATAAATTCTAAGACATGTAAATAAATTATTTTATACGTCCAAATTTTAGGAAGTAGTTTATTTGTAAGGGATATCGTCGAAATATGGAGCAAAGAGTGGTTTACCAAAGGTTATAACTCCGTTGTTTTCGGTTAAAATACCAGCCAAATAAATAGCAAAAAGCTCGGCTTCATTATTTGACCGAGCTTTAATCCAGTTGGAAACCAATCTTCTTTTTGTGCCGTTTTCAATCACAATCCCAATTCCGGCAATTCCTTTTTTCTCATCAAATGAGCTGTCACAATATGCTTTCATCATATCACACCTCATAAATTTGTTTATGAAAATAATATGATTGTGAATTTTTCAAATTTTATCCTTTTTTAATCCATTTACCATATTGCGCTATTATTAAGTATATGTTTTGCCGCAACTTAAAAATAAAAACGGCACTTTTTTAACGAGTGCCGTTTTTAATAACAAATACCGTTAATTACGATATTTAATTTCGCCCTTAGGTAAATTTCTGTAAGAGTTTGGCGAAATTTTCCCATTAAATTCAGGATTTCCATAAAAAACAAATTCCTTAAATTTTCCGGATTTTGTTTGCCCCTGAACCCATACGGTGTTTTTTTCATCAGTTATAATACGATATTTTCCGTTCTCATTTTGCCAAACACCGAATTTTTCCAAAACATAAGTAAATGTATCGCCGTTTTCATAAAGATACACTACTTCAATAGGTTTGATATAAAGCGCAGTTTGATCAAAATTAACCGTAACTGATTTTGCCGCAGAAGCCTTAGGAGCTTCAAAATAGTTATACATAATAGTCTTTTGGAAATCTATCACCATTTTCTGATGAACAGGTTGATAAACTTCTTTCACAGGTTGCTGAACTATTTCTTCAACAACGTTCTCTTTCTTCTTGCTGCAAGAAAAAAGAATGCAAGCAAATGCAAGCAATAAAAAAAACTTTTTCATATACTTAAAAATTTATAATATTAGACATTTAAATTTATACGAAAACTCTCGATTGTTTGTCAATGAATAAAGTTTACAAAGATTAACCTCAACCCTCGGCTTCAATTTTTTTATTGACAAAAAAAATAATTGATATAAAAAAAACGAACTTTAATAAGAATTTGTATTTTTTATAAATAAAATCTCTTTATTAAAAGAGTTGAGGTATTTGTCTGACTGATCACCACGCAAACACCAAGAGCAGTTTTGTTGTTTGTTTTTCATTGATTTTAGTTTGTTGTTTCCACCTTATGTTAAACAAAGAGAGGGCTTTTAACGAGTGTGAAATAACAACTGAAACAAAGGTCAATAACGCTAGGAATAAATCCGTCAAAAAATGTCGTTGCACCGGCATTCAAGACCGATAAGTTCTTACATCTTTTAATTGTATGGCCTCCGAAATGCAAACCGAACTAACCGCCTTCTTTTGTATTGAAGGCGGTTTCGCTTTTTAAATAAACAAAATTTAATACTTCGGATTGATAAAGATTACTCACTTTGTTTCGTTCAGTCTCTAATCCAAACACAACAAAACCCCACCACAAGGGCAGGGTTTTATTGTATCTGGTCGGGACGAGAGGATTGACTTCGTCGCACTGGCGCTCATAAGCCTTTGGCTTACCGGCATACTTCCGTCTGCCTTTCGCTTGTAGTCGAACCTCCTTCTCCGGAGCTTCAAATCCCATCACTTCATGATAATAAAACAAAAAGCCCACCACAAGGGCAGGCTCTTTGTTTTATGGTCGGGACGAGAGGATTCGAACCTCCGACTTCTTGCACCCCATGCAAGCGCTCTACCAGACTGAACTACGTCCCGAATATGTTAAACATCAATCATCCAAACTCCACACATATTTAACACAATATTTTTTTTATGCAACAAATTTTTTTTATAAGCAAAAAATACTGCCCGAATCTTTTTATCAACTCGGGCAGTGCGATTTTTTATCCTATTTCTTTACAACGCTGTCAACATCAACTTTTGTATCCATAAATTCTTTGTCAACTTCGCCTTTAATCTCTACAGTATCTTGTTCGTTAACATTTACACCGCGCCAATCTTCGTTATCAATTTCAACGGTTACTTTATCTTTTCCGTCAGAAAACACATATTTTTCATCACCCAATGCTTTTTCAATTTTTCCTTCCATCACAACGGGAGAATCATCACGCATATTTTTTGCTTCTTCAACACTCACTTTGTTTGCATCTAATGGGCCTGTAAAACCTCCGCCCAAATCTTGAGCCGAAACATTGTTGCTGAGTCCTAAAAGTAAAGCCAAAGCTGAAACTGTAATAATTTTTTTCATCATATTCTCCTCTCAAAAAAAGTTACCATTTTCTCTTCATTTACCCTATAATTTTAATTATAAAAATTTTTTCATGTAAAGATTTTTTTTGATGTAGCATGTAAAAAAAAGACAGTTTATTATAAACTGCCTTTTTCACAAATTTATTGAGGTTTGTTTTTTTTCTTAAATTGTTTCTTATTATTTTGCCCTAAAAAACCTTTACCTTTATACTTTTTTGCGTTTTCTTTTTTCTGTTTTCTCTGAAAAGCTTCTTTTTTCTCTTTCAGAGCTTTTATTAAAGAAGGTTTCTTTTCTTTAATTTTTAGGGTTCCATCCTTAATTTTTTCTTCAATTTTTAATATATCCATAAACTTCGATTTTCTGGGTTTTGTTTTATTTTCTTTTGTTTTATCAACCGAAAAACCGAAGGCACCCAAGTCCCGTCCCAAAGTATAATATCTTCCGTGCGCAAAAGCCAAAAGACCTGCTTTTTCAATTGCCAGTCGGCCGTCTTCTTCAATATATTTATCGTCAACATTAACATTAACAATTTCAGCAATAAACATATCGTGGGTGCCGTATTTCTTAACATCGACTACCTTACACTCCAAGGAAACGGGGGCGTTTTTAAGCATTGGTGTCTTAATTTTCACCGAAGACTCTAATTCCAATCCCATTTCCTTAAATTTGTCAGTATTTTTTCCTGAGCGCACCCCGCAAAAATCACATGCTTTTGCTAAAGGCAGATTCGCAATATTAATTACAAATTCTTTGTTTTCGGAAATTATTTTGTGCGAATGTCTTGTCGGACGAACCGATATATAAGTCATTGGTGGTTCGGAATTTATAATTCCCGTCCAAGCGATTGTCAAAACATTGGCATTTTCCATAGTGCCGCAAGTAACCATTACAGGCGGCACTGGAAAAAGCATTGTTCCCGGTTTCCAAGAAATTTTTGCCATTTTTTATCCTCTGTTTAAGCGTTTCCGAAAGGATTAATTTTTTCTTCTGCTTGGCTTGCACGCAAATCAAACAGCGACAAGAAAGTCGTAGAAACATATATTGAAGAATATGTTCCCACAATTACTCCCCAAAAGATTGTAAACGCAAAGCTGCGCAAAGTTTCACCGCCCCAAACAAGCAAAGCCAAGGCTGCAAACATTGTTGTCAGTCCGGTTAAGAATGTGCGTGACAAAATATCATTAATACTTTTGTTCAACAAATCGGTTTGGTTCATTTTTTTGAACTTGCTCAAATTTTCCCTGATTCTGTCATATGTTACAACCGTATCATTAACCGAATATCCGGCCAAAGTCAGGATTGCAGCAACGGTAGTCAAGCTGAAATCAAGCCCAAAGAACGACAACAAACCGAGTGTAACGATGATATCATGGAACAAACCGATGATTGTTCCCAAAGCAAACTGCCACTCAAAACGAAACCACACATAAACAGTAATAGCCAAAACAGCGACAACTGCTGCGATAATTCCGTCTTTTTTCAGTTCGCCGCCGACTTGCGGACCAACCAAGTCAATTCTGCGATATTCATAACCGTTACCTAAAGTTTCTTTTATTTGGTTGATAATTGCCATCTGAGCTTTTTCATCCAAATCTTTTGCTTGGGCGCGGATAACGATTTCGGTTCCGTCTTCGCCCATTGCCTGAAGGTTTAAGTCGTCAATATCCAACTTACTTAAGGTGTTGCGCATTTCGTCAACATTAATCACTTCCGGCGATTTAACTTCCATCAAAATACCGCCCGAAAAATCAATCCCGAAATTAAAACCTTTAACGGCAATGCAAATAGCAGATAAAATCATCATGATTATTGAGATTGCATAGGTAAGGTTTTTGCTTTTCATAAAGTTGATATTTGTATCTTTTGTAACCCAACTGAATATTTTAATCATTTTTTATATCCTTATTCTTTTCTTAAATAGGCAACTTTGTAGGTTTATATTTGCTCAACCACGTTGTAATAATCAAACGTGTAACGGTAACCGATGTAAACATTGAAGTTGCGATACCGATAGCCAATGTAACGGCAAATCCTCTAACCGGTCCGGTTCCGAAATAAAACAGCACGGCCGCAGCAACCAATGTTGTGAGGTTTGAATCCACAATGGTTGTCCATGCTTCGGTGAAGCCGGCTTCGGCTGCATCTCTGGTTGAACGTCCGTGTTTTACTTCTTCTCTCATTCTTTCAAAAATCAAGACATTAGCATCAACCGCCATACCGATTGTAAGGATAATACCGGCGATACCCGGCAATGTTAAAGTAGCCCCCATGGCACTCAAAACACCCAACATCAAGAAAAGGTTGGTAAACACGGCGATGGTGGTAAATACTCCGAACAAACCATATGCAGAAAGCATAAACAACACAACAAAGCACAAACCGATAACCGAAGCAATCACACCTGCTTTAATCGAGTCTGCACCCAATCCGGCACCGACAGTGCGCTCTTCCAAAACCTCCAACGGAGCAGGCAGGGCACCCGAACGCAACAACAAAGCCAAATCATTAGCCGACTTAACCGTGAAGTTTCCGGTAATAACACCCGAACCTCCCATGATGGCGCTTTGAATAACCGGAGCCGAGATAACTTCTCCGTCCAAAACAATGGCTAATTGTTGACCGATGTTGTCTTTGGTCACATCGCCGAATTTTTTACCGCCCAAAGAATTGAAGCGGAAGGAAACCACAGCTTGTCCGTCTTGGAACGAAGGTTGAGCATCAACCAGATTTTCGCCGCCGACAACAGGTTTTCTGGTAATCACATAAGATTCGCCCATCGGACCTTGAGCGATTTTGTATTTTGCACCGAGCAAACCTCTTTTGGCATCAGATGCTCTTGCTGATCCGTCAACCAAATGGAACGACATTTTTGCTGTTTTTCCGAGCAATGTCTTAACATATTCCGGATTCTGCAACCCCGGTAATTGAACCACGATTCTGTTGACTCCTTGTGATTGAATAACCGGTTCTTTAGTTCCCAATTCATCAATACGTCTGCGCACGATTTCAATAGACTGGTCAACAACCTTAGCCTTCAATTTTCCCAAAGCAATATCGCTATACTTAATTGTTAAAGAACCGTCTTCGTTTTCAACAACATCGATTCCCTCATCAATCTTGCGGAACAATCCCGAAGCTTTTGCTTTTGAGCCGGCATTTTCAATCAAAACATTAACGCCGTTTTCGTTTGAAGTGAGGGTTTTATAGCGAATTCTGCCTTCGCGCAAAATCTGACGAGCAGAATCTTCAATAGAAGCCATCCTTTCTTTCAACACTTCATCGAGCTTAACTTCCAACAACAAGTTGGAACCGCCTTGGAGGTCCAGCCCCAAATTAACCGGTTGCCACCAACTCGGCAATTTTTCCGGATTGTTCAAAATGTTTGGAATAGCAAAAAACACACCCACCAAACAAATTGCAATTATAATTAAAACTCTTGATCTTGATAGTTTATACATTATTCATAACCTTCAATTATTTTTTTGATTTTTTATTATTGTTTGCCGGAGCAACTTCTTCGGTCAAAACTTCACGCACGGTAGATCTTGCAATTTTAACAACAACATCTTTGGTAATTTCTGCCATCAATTCATCTTTTGCATCGTCCACACTCTCAACTTTTGCAAACACACCTCCGCCGGTAACAATCATATCGCCGCGCTTAATGGCTTTTAATTTTGCCTCATGTTCTTTAAGTTTTTTTTGTTGCGGACGAATGAGCAGAAAGTAGAAAATTGCAAAAATGAGCACCAGTTGAACAATCATACCCATTGCGGAACCGCCTTGAGCGGCAACATCTGCAGTTTGAGCAAAAGCATCGTTTATAAACATATTTTTTCTCCGAATATTAATATTAAACAACAATATAAAACATTTATTACTGCTTATATAGGGAAAAATTCATTATTTCACAAGTTATTTTTATAAAAAAGTCTTTTTCGTTAGCCGCGATTTAACATATTGCGATGTATAATCATGAGATAATGCGGATAGGTGTCATTAGGGGTTGTGTCATAAAAAAAGCACGCAGTTAAAAAGCAATCCCCAAAAATGTCATCGCTTGAGGCACGCAGTCCAAACGCAATCCCCAAAAGTGTCATCGCTTGAGGCACGTAATTCAAACACGCTCCCCTAACTGTCATCGCTCCGAAGGAAGCATTCTTCCTTCGGATCAGCGATCTTCGAATTTTTTAAATATAAAGTTTATAATTTACAATATAACCGCGACTTATTGTCCAGCTTTTTTGCGAAATAAAGCAAAAGAATGATGAACCATGCAACGCAATAGGCATGGTGGGCACATATTGAGCAAAAAAGCGAGAAAGGACAATATCGGAGCGGTGCTTTTTGGTTCTTTTGTGCACACAAAAGAACATAAATAAATAACTCGAAGATGCCTTATTTCGTTCGCTACGCTCTCTCAAGGCATGACAATTTAAAGTTATTGTCATCGTTTTTTAGCAGCTATGAAAAGTAGCATAAATTTATCTTAAATAAGCTTTAGGATTAAGGGCTTTTTTGCCGGCACGTGTTTCAAAGTGTAGTTGCGGAGTGCTCACACCTCCCGTATTACCGACTGTTGCAATGACGGTATCTTTGGTAACTTTTTGTCCTTTTTTCACTTTTATTGCATCGGCATGAGCATAAGCTGTTACCCAACCGTCGTCATGGCGAATCAAAATAAGATTGCCAAAGCCCTTAAGTTCGTTTCCTGCATAGGCAACAGTTCCTTTGTCTGCCGCCTTGATAGGAGTTCCTTTGGGTGCCTTGATGTTAATTCCGTCGTTGTTGCGTCCTTTGCTGATTGGTCCGAAGTTTGAAACAACTTGTCCCTTAACCGGCCAAGCAAATTTTTCTTTGCGTTTGGTTGTGGGTTTGGGGTAGGTGTCGTTTATATAAGTCTGTTTTTTGTTGCCCGTTTTTGTGTTTGTTTTTTGTTTGGTCGCAGCATTTGCCGAAGCATAGGTTTTGGATGTTACCAAACTTCCGGGGAGTAGCAATTTTTGCCCGATTGTCAATGTGAAGGGAGCAACCAAATTGTTTGTTTTGCTTAAAGTTGGCATATCAACGTTATAGCGTTTGGATATATTATATAATGTGTCGCCTTTCTCCACGATATGATATTTTGCTTTCGGCAATTTAACAAGTTGCCCCACTTTTAGAGTATATGGCGGACGAAACCGATTCTCTTCAATGATTTCACGGATCGGAGCATCATATTTTCTGGAAATACTATAGAGAGTGTCGCCTTTTTTCACTCTGATACTTGTCGGACGCACGCTGTTTGAGGGGCGCCCCCAAATGGTGTAGTCAAATATCTTAATGTCTGAAGCGCAGGCATTAAGCATAAGTAAAATCAATATTACCAACCAACGACGGCAACACATAAAACGGCAATCTTTCTAATTTGTATAAAGCTTTACACTGTTATGTATAGCAGCGAAGAATTAATATTTTCTAAACCAAATATGAATGCTTAAAAATATGGGTTGATTTTAAATAAAAAAAACACTAATTTTACTGAGTTATGAAAGAAGAAAATGATATTATAATTGCCGATGAATCCGGCGACAAATATAAATACGGCTTTGTAACAGATATCGAGGCCGATACGATTCCTTGCGGGCTAAATGAAGATATTATCCGAAAAATATCAGTTAAAAAAGGCGAACCGGAATGGCTTTTGGAGTGGCGCTTGCAAGCTTTTTCGTTTTGGAAAAATATGAAAGAGCCATCTTGGGCCAAGGTTGAATATGATAAAATAGACTATCAAAGCCTGTCCTACTATTCCGCTCCCAAGCAAAAAGTTGCTCCCAAAAGTTTGGATGAGGTTAATAAGAGCCTGCTTGAAACATATGAAAAATTGGGCATTCCCCTAAAGGAACAAGAAGTTTTGGCAGGAGTTGTTGCAGTCGATGCTGTTTTTGACAGTGTTTCCGTCGCAACTACATATCGCGCCAAATTGGCAGAAAAAGGGGTGATATTTTGCTCCATTTCGGAAGCTGTCAAAGAACATCCGGATTTGGTTAAAAAATATTTGGGTTCGGTTGTTCCCTATACGGATAACTTCTTTGCTTGTTTGAATTCTGCAGTGTTTACCGACGGTTCGTTTGTGTATATCCCCAAAGGGGTGAAATGCCCCATGGAACTTTCCACCTATTTCAGGATAAATGCTAAAAACACAGGGCAATTTGAGCGCACTCTTATCATTGCCGATGACGACAGTTATGTTTCGTATTTGGAAGGTTGCACCGCCCCGCAAAGAGATGAAAATCAGCTCCATGCAGCAATTGTTGAGATTGTTGTTTTGAATAATGCCGAAGTTAAATATTCAACCGTTCAAAACTGGTATCCCGGCGATTCGGAAGGCAAGGGCGGAGTTTATAATTTTGTAACTAAAAGAGCTGCTTGTCGTGGTGTTAATTCTAAAATGTCGTGGACGCAGGTTGAAACAGGTTCTTCGGTAACATGGAAATATCCTTCATGCATTTTGCAAGGCGATAATTCCGTGGGCGAGTTTTATTCGGTTGCCATAACTAACAATCGTCAACAGGCCGACACCGGAACAAAAATGATTCATATAGGCAAAAATACATCGTCCAAAATAATATCCAAAGGAATTTCTGCCGGTTTCTCAAATCAGACATATCGCGGGTTGGTAAAAATCGCGCCCAAAGCCGATGGCGCCAGAAACTACACCCAATGCGACAGCTTGCTGATTGGCACCAACTGCGGCTCGCACACGGTTCCGTATATTGAAAATCGCAATAAAACCGCACAGCTTGAACACGAAGCAACCACTTCAAAAATTTCGGACGAACAACTTTTCTACTGTATGAGCCGAGGAATAAAAGAAGAAGAGGCGGTGGGGCTTATTGTTAACGGGTTCTGCAAAGAAGTTATGCAGCACTTGCCGATGGAATTTGCCATAGAAGCCGCAAAACTGATAAATATAAGTCTTGAAGGGAGTGTAGGGTAGATGATAAATCCGGTGCTGAAACGAGCTCTTGAAACATGGGGCGAACAACCGCAAATGATGATGGTTGTTGAAGAAATGTCGGAATTGATGAAAGAAATTTTGAAAAATGTGTGTCGTCATAAAGACAACATTGATCAAATCATCGAAGAAACCGCCGATGTTGAAATAATGTTGGAGCAGCTGAAAGAAAATTACCGGATTGCCGAAAAGGTTGAAACCTATAAACAAGAAAAAATTAAGTTAATAGAACAAAGATTAAACGATTGGGATAAAAGCAAATGACAACACCTCTTTTAGAAATTGAAGATTTATATGCCGGAGTTGACGGAAAAGAGATAATAAAGGGCTTTAGTCTGACCATAAATGCCGGCGAAGTTCATGCTATAATGGGACCTAATGGAGCCGGAAAATCAACCCTTTCAAATGTTTTATGCGGCAAGCCGGGGTATGAAGTTACATCAGGAAAAGTGTTGTTTAAAGGCAAAGATTTGCTTGCAATGAGCACAGAAGAAAGAGCTTGCGAAGGTTTGTTTTTATCAATGCAGCATCCGGTGGAAATTCCCGGTGTTCCGGTAACAACATTTCTCAAGCATTCGGTTAATGCGATTCGTTCATATCGTGGTGAGCAGGAGCTTGACACCATGGAATTTATCAAAATGGTGCGAGGAGAAGCAAAACTTTTAGGGCTGGATTCTGATATGATAAAAAGACCGGTAAACGTCGGTTTTTCGGGTGGTGAGAAAAAACGTTTGGAAACTTTGCAAATGGCAATCCTAAAACCGGCTCTCGCCATTTTGGATGAAGCCGATTCCGGTTTGGATATTGATGCCATGCGAATTGTCGCTCGAATGGTTAATTCGTTGCGCACTAAGGAAAACGGTTTGTTGGTCATTACTCACTATCAAAGATTGCTAAACGATATTGTTCCTGACTTTGTTCATGTTTATGCCGATGGCAAAATTGTTAAAACCGGCAATAAAGAATTGGCTATAGAATTGGAACAAAACGGCTATGCGGAATTTGTGAAAGAAAAATAATGGAAAATCTTTTTAAGGAAATAGAGCTCCTCGGTAGTGAAATCCCATGGCTTAAAGAAAAAAGAACGGCCGGCAGAAATGCTTTTTTGTCGCAAGGTATTCCTACTGCCAAAACCGAAGCATGGAAATATACCAAACCCAATCGCTTCTTGGGTGAAGAATTTTTATATAATCCCAGAGGGAAAATTGATACCCCAAATGGCGAGTTGTCTTTACCTTTTACCGATTATCGTATTTGTTTTGAAAACGGCGTTTTTAACCCGTTTAACAGCAATCTGCCTCAAGGGATAGAAATCTTGCCATTGATTGAGGCTTTGATACTGAAAAGTTCCGTCCGAGAAAAAACGGGAAAGCTCGCCGATATAAATAAACATCCGTTTGCAGCGTTGAATCAGGCATATTTGAATGAAGGTGTTTTTATAAATATCGATTCTAATGTCAATATCACAAAACCAATAAGCATTGTTTATCATGTTTCCTGTGATGTTCCAAATTCCTTATACAATATGCGCAATGTAATTGTTGTCGGCGAAAATGCGAGTGTTGAGTTGTGCGAATATTTTTGCTATGACGGCGATGTTAAGTCGGTATATTTAACCAATGTTGTCAACGAAATATATATTTTGCGCAATGCGAAACTCAATCATTACAAAGCACAAAATGAAGCATTTAAGGCCGGACATATAGCTCTAAATGCTGTTGAGGTATTAACCGGCGGAGAATATAACTCTTTTTGTTTGCAAAAAGGTGCCGATATGGGACGAAACGAAAGCCAAATATTCTTAAGTGAAGAAAATGCTTTTGCCCAAGTTAATGCCGCCTATATAATGAACGGTTGGGCAACTCTTGATACAACTACCGATATCAGACATATCAAGCCACACACCAAATCATCGCAATTAATAAAAGGTGTTGTCGGAGGGCAGGCAAAGGGAGTTTTTCAAGGAAAAATCCACATAGCACCACAAGCAATCAAAACAGAAGGCTACCAACTTCATAAGGCGATGCTTTTAACTGATGAGGCAGAGGTTGATGTTAAACCGGAACTTGAAATTTTTGCTGACGATGTGAAATGTTCTCATGGTTCTGCCTGCGGACAACTTGATGCTGAGCAACTTTTTTATATGCGTTCTCGTGGAATAAATGAAGAAACAGCAAAACAACTGTTAATTGATGCCTATCTTAATGATGTTATTGCTAAAGTTGATAATGAAAATATTGCAAATTGGATTAAATTATTAATACAGGATAACTAGAATAAGGTTTAATCAAGGGGCAATAGCAATGTATAATGTTGAAAAGATAAGAAAAGATTTTCCGATATTTGATTTGAAAATAAACGGCAAATCAAATGTCTTTTTGGATTCCGGCGCATCTGCTCAAAAGCCGCAATGCGTGATAGATCGCATGATGGAAATATATTCTAAAGAATATGCCAATGTGCATAGGGGATCATACTTTTTGTCAGAAGAAATAACCGCAGAATATGAAAAATCACGCGAAATTGTAAGAAAATTTCTAAATGCATCATCGTCCTCGGAAATAGTATATACCCGAAATGCAACAGAGTCTATAAACTTGGTTGCATCAACATGGGGACGCAAATTTTTAACAAAAATAGATGAAGTTATCATAAGCGAGGCAGAGCACCATGCCAATTTAGTTCCTTGGCAAAATTTGCGTGACGAGATAGGGTTTGAATTAAAAATTTGCAAGATTAGTGACGACGGTTCACTAGATTTTGATGATTTTCAAAAAAAATTAAACGGCAAAACCAAGTTAGTTGCCATAACCGGAATGTCAAATGTTTTGGGTAGTATTTTTCCTTTGCAAAAGGTAATTTCACACGCCCACAATATGGGAGTCAAAGTTTTGGTTGATGCTTGCCAATATGCGGTTCATCAAAAAATTGACGTTCAAGAATTAGACTGTGATTTTTTGGTTTTCTCAGGGCATAAAACCTATGGTCCGAGTGGAATAGGTGTCCTTTACGGAAAATATGATATTTTGTTATCTATGCCTCCGTATCAGTTCGGTGGTGATATGGTTGATGTTGTAACATATCAAACCACCACTTTTGATGTTCCTCCGGCTCGTTTTGAAGCGGGAACTCCAGCTATAGTTCAAGCTATAGGTTTGGGGGTGGCTTTGGAATACATGATGAATATTGGCATGGATAAAATAGCAAATCACGAAAAGAAACTTACCAAATATGCTTCCGAAAAGCTGTCAGCAGTTAAAGGACTTACCTTGGTGGGAACGTCTAAAAATAAAGGAGGTGTTTTTTCCTTTGTGGTTGATGGTATTCATTCACAGGATTTAGCTTTTATTCTAAATAAAGAAGGTGTGTCTGTTCGTGTGGGACATCACTGCGCAGCACCGCTTGTTCGGCGAATGGGATATGAATCTGTAGCCAGAGCATCTTTCGGAATGTATACCACAGAGGAAGATATAGATGCTTTGTGTAATGCCATAGAAAAAGCCAAAACATTTTTTTAAGAACAGAGAACTGAAATGGAAGAAATAAACGATTTTGAAGAATATAAAAAAGAATATGTAGCCAAGTCCGGAAGTTCATTGGGGGAGGGAATAAAGGCTGCATCCCGTGAAGAAATAATAGAGGCATTAAAAACCGTATCAGATCCTGAAATTATGATTAATATTTGGGATATGGGATTAATCTATAAAATAGAACAGCTAGAACAAGGTAATGTATATATTGAAATGACGGTAACATCTCCCATGTGCCCCGTGGCAGGTGTTTTACCTCAACAAGCAGCAGATGCTGTTGCTTCGCTTGAAAATGTTGGAGAGGTAGAAGTTAAAGTTGTTTGGGAACCTGCTTGGAGCTTGGCTAATTTAAGCGAAGAAGCCAGAGAGATGTTCGAACTTTTATAATAAGTATTTTTTTATATTTAATCGTCGTTGAAATAGCGGTTTTTTCTGTTGCCTTGTCATTTTTTAGGTGCTACATTCATACATATTTTGAATACATCAGGCAGATAAAAAATGGATATAAACGAACTGGCGGATAATTTTGAATATCTTGACGGATGGGAAGATAAATATCGCTATATTATTGACTTGGGAGAAAAATTGCCGGCACTTTCTGAAGAGTTTCACTCCGAAGAATGGAAGGTTAAAGGGTGCCAATCGCAGGTATGGCTTGTGCCTCATAAAACATCAAAAGGTTTGATTTTTTTTGAAGGTGATAGCGATGCAATGATTGTAAAAGGATTAATAGCTATTGTTCTTACCATATACAATCACAAAACCGCGGAAGAAATAAAACAAACGGAAATTGCAAATATTTTTAAGCAAATAGGTTTGGAAGAACATCTTAGCCCATCTCGTCGCAATGGTTTGGAGGCAATGGTGGCAAAAATAAAATATTATGCGAATGTTTTATGATTTGAGGGCTTTGTCTTATGAATATACATGAATATCAAGCAAAAAAAATACTAAGTCGTTATGGAATTAAAGTTCCTAAGGGCGGTGTTGCATATACTCCCAACGAGGCAAAAGAAATTGCTGAAAACATTTCTAAAAGAGGCCCTTGGGTTTTGAAGGCTCAAATTCAATCTGGAGCTCGTCATAAAGGATATTTTTTGGAAGATGAAGCCGGTAAATCAGGGGGAATAAGAGTTATAAAGTCAAAACGTTTAATATATGAAAATGCTTTGCAAATGCTTGGTTCAACTTTGGTTACCATGCAAACCGGTCCGAAAGGCAAGAGAGTTAATCGTATTTATGTTGAATCGTTTGCCAAAATAGAACGTAATTTTTATATGGCTATAGCAATAAATCGCGTTGAAGCCGAAAAGATTCTTTTGGTTGCACCGATGAAAGACGGCGATATATTAAAGATTGTTTTGAACAAACCAGAAAAAATATTGAAAATAAAGCTTGATGTTGCCGACGAGGTCAATCCTGAGCAAGTTCGTCAAGTGCTTGAATTTTTAAAATTAAGCAATCGTTCGGCGCGCCGGCTAGAAAATCTGATTAATGGTTTACATCAAGCATTTATCGAAACAGATTGTTCAATGATTGAAATTAACCCTGTCGGAGTAATGAAAGGTGGCGATCTTTTAGCGCTTGATGCTAAAATATCGTTTGATGACAATTCTCTGTATCGTCAGCCGGAAATACTGAAATTAAAAGATGACAGTGAATCATCCGAACGCGAATTAACCGCATCGCATTATAAGTTTACATATCGCGAATTTAACGGTTCGGTAGGTTGTATTGTTAATGGCGATGGCTTGGCACTTGCAGTTATGGATTTGCTTAAAGATAAAAATATGGGGGCTGCATGTTTCATAAATGTAAAAGGCGGTGTAGATAAAGACAAGATAGCTTCCGGTATTAAAATAATTATGACCAACCCCCGTGTCGAAGGTATCTTACTCAATATTTTAGGTGGTTTTGTGCGTTGTAACTTAATTGCCGACGGAATTGTTGCCGCAGCATCGGAAGTTGGGTTGAATGTTCCTATGGTTGTTCGTTTTGAAGGAACAAACAAAGATATGGCAAAAGAAATTTTGGAAAACTCAAAGTTGCCGATAATTTGGACTGAAACCACGGAAGATTCTGTAGAAAAATTGGTGAAAGCAATGGAGGAAAGACAATAATGTCGGTTTTTGTTAATAAACATACCAAAGTAATTTGTCAGGGCATTACCGGAACGCAAGCTTCTTTTCACATTCAACGTTCGTTAGATTATGGCACAAAAGTAGTCGGAGGTGTAACGCCGGGAAAAGGCGGTATTTTTCATCTTAACATTCCTGTTTTTGAAAATGTAAAGGAAGCTGTTGCAGAAACCGGAGCAACTGCAAGTGTTATGTATGTTCCTGCAAAAATGGTTAAATCAGCAGTTGCTGAAGCGGTTGAAGCAGAACTGGATTTGGTTGTTTGCATTGCAGATCGTGTTCCCTTAAAAGATATGCTTGAAATAAAACACATATTAAAAGGAAGCAAAACAAAACTAATTGGTCCCAACACTCCTGGAATTATCACTCCCAATGAGGCAAGACTTGGAATTTTTCCGGAAAATATTCATTCTGCAGGAAATATCGGTGTTGTATCGCGTTCTTCAACTCTGACGTATGAGGCTGTTTTAGAAACGCGTCGCGCAAATATGGGACAGTCAACGGTTATCGGATTGGGCGACGATTTTTTGATAGGAATTGATTTTATAGATGCCTTTGAAGCATTTTTCCGAGATGATTCTACCAAAGCAATTATTATGATAGGAAGCCTATACGGCAATTTTGAAGAAACTGCGGCAGAGTGGTATGCACAAAGCTCAAAAGCAAAACCTGTAATCGCTTATGTTGCGGGCGACGCTGTTCCGTTTGATCATAAAATGGGATATGCCGGCGATGTTTTAACCAACGGCTACACATCTGTTCAAGATAAAAAAGATATATTGCTTTCTTCCGGTATTATGGTTGTGAATCATGTAAACGAAATACATAAGGAACTGGCTAATCTTAAATGAATATTTTAAGCAAAATAATTAATTTAATTTTACCGCCTCAGTGTTATCTTTGCGGCAGGGTTTTAAAAACTGATAAAGGTTTGTGTAATAAGTGTATTTCCGAAATTAATTTTATTAATGGCATAATCTGCTATCGCTGCGGAACGCCGCTATACGAAGTTCCGTCAGGTGACAATAAACATCTTTTGTGCGGAGGGTGTCTTCAGAAAAAACGTCATCTTTTTCGTTTTTCACGATCGTCTTGTGTTTATGATGAAATTTCTAAAAAACTGATACTGGACTTTAAGTTTCATGACAAAACCGATTTGGCACCGTTTTTAGCTAAAATGATGTATGTTGCGGCCAAGGATATATTCGCCTCAGGAGTAGATGTAATTATTCCTGTTCCCATGCATTATACGAGGATGCTCAAACGTCGCTACAATCAAGCATCGCTTTTGGCAAAAGAATTAGGTAAATTAAGTAATACAAAAGTCAATTATACAACCGTTGTAAAAATAAAAAAGACAAAGCCCCAAGCACAATGCTCGGGTTTTGAAAGAATAAAAAATATTAAAGATGCTTTTTATGTCAAAAATTGTGAGGATATAAGAAATAAAAGAGTGTTGTTGGTAGATGATGTGTTGACCACGGGATCAACACTTCGCGAATGTGCCTTAGCAATAAAGAAGGCAAAGCCTAAATCAATAGACAGCCTTACAATAACAAGAGTTGTGTCATAGATATTTTAATTATAAAAGCTAAATTTGCATAATAAGTCTTTTATATGTTTCAACCGCATCGCGATAATAAGGTATTGATGAGCAGTTTTTATGTGCCGTAAGGTAAATATACGATTCAATATCGCATTGAAGGTAATCCAAATGCACCAAATTTTCTAACTTTGAGGTTACGGGAATAATACAAATTCCTCCGCCGAAACGGGCCGCATCGCTTATTAAAACATGTGCAGAATGCAAATGATGAATGTTTTTGCACCCGTTTATAATTCTTTTATAAGTTTCGTCGGCAAAGGGAACATAGTCGCTGGTTAAAACAAAGTGATTTTGTTTGATATCATTAAGATCTTTCGGTTTACCATGGTGTTGCAAATATTCCGAACTGGCAAAAAAACCACAATTAACTTTTCGTTGAAACAAGATTTTAATATCTTTTATTATCGGTTTTGCATAAGTTATTGCAATATCCCAATCATTAGGGTGAAGACAAGGATCATTGTTAAAAATAACAACATTATGAAGAGAAAATTGCCAAATACTTGCCGGTGAAAAATTGATTCTGCTGCTTAATGCTAATCGAATTTTCGTATTCATAACGCATTTTTTCAAGACACATTGTAAAGCATCAAGCAGTTTATCAAATTCTTGCAAGATTAAATTGCCGAAAGGGGTTATTACAGATCCGTTGTTGTTGCTTGTTGCTAAGGAAGTGTTAAAAACTTCTTCTAATTTGTCAATATGCAAATTTATTGTTTCAATCGATGCTGAGAGATTTTGCATTGTATTGCGTTTATTTTTAAATTCCGACAACGCTTTCAGATAAAACATGCTTTTTAATATCTTCAAATTGGAGAAGTTAATGTTTTTGTCTCCGATATTTGCGGAGAAGATATTTTTAAATTGACTTATTATATATTTTCCTTTTGGAGTTGCCTCGCTGTGATGTTGTTGATTCATAATCAAGCAATGACCGATTTCATTTTCCAAAAACATTATGTAACTGGAAACGGTGTCCACGGATATTCCTAAATTATAAGCGGTTTGACGTTTGCTTTTGGTTGTGTTTATTGTAATTAAAACCAAAATTCCTTCCAACATTTTTAATATTCGTTTATTTATCATGAACGCCCCTTTATAATTGCAACACACTACTTATGGTTTAATTTTAAAAAAACATCAAGTTTAAAATGTTTTGCTTCCACGTATTTTTTTGTTATAAAACAGTTGCGCTTCAGAAAGCTTTGTAATATAAGACAAAAAAAACAAAAAGAAGCAGGTTGCTATGAAAGTAGAAATTTTTGATTACAACTTACCCAAAGAACTTATAGCCTCGGCTCCGGCAAATCCGAGACACTCATCGCGTCTCTTAGATTTGTCGGATGGTAATACCATAAATGATAAAAGTTTTTCTGACATTGCGGAAGTTCTGAAAAACGGTGATTTGCTCGTGTGCAACAACACCAAAGTAATTCCTGCAAGATTATATGCAAAAAGAGGTGACGCAAAAGTTGAAGTTACATTATATCGCCCGTTGGATGGTTTATTATGGTGGGCTTTTATTAAAAACTCCAAGCGCCTGAAAATAAACGATGAAATAATTTTTTATAATGATGAAGGCGATTCTTCTCAGTTCGGTTTCACGGCTACCATAATGGAAAAAGATGCTGAAGATGGCTCACTTCTTCGCTTTAATTGTGAGGAAAGTCATTTTCCGGAGATGCTTAAAAAGTTTGGCTATATGCCGCTTCCTCCATACATAAAACGAGAACGTCCGGGGGTGGATTCAATATGGCATAAATATAACGACACAGAGAGTTATCAAACAATTTATGCCTCAAAAGAGGGGGCTGTTGCAGCTCCGACAGCCGGACTTCATTTTACGGAAGAAGTAATGCAGCAACTGAAAGAAAAAGGAATTAATCGCGTTTTTGTCACTTTACATGTTGGAGCCGGAACATTTTTGCCGGTTAAAACCGATAAAACGGAAGATCACAAAATGCATGCTGAATATGGTGTAATAAGTAAAGAGGTTGCCGATATAATTAACCAAACTAAACAAAATGGCGGAAGAGTAATTGCAGTCGGCACAACATCGCTTCGTTTGCTTGAATCTGCCGCAGACAGTAAAGGAATAATTCATCCGTTTGCGCAAGAAACCGATATATTCATTACTCCCGGTTATAAGTTTAAAATAATTGACATGCTCATAACAAATTTCCATTTACCTAAATCGACATTGTTTATGTTGGTTTGTGCCGTGGCGGGAATTGAAAAAATGCAAGAAGTTTATGCTCATGCCATAAAAGAAAAATATCGTTTTTATTCATACGGCGATAGTTCAATTTTAAAATGTGTAAATAAAATTTAACTTTTTAGCCTTTATTATAAAACAAAGTCTTCTTTGAATTTTATTTTGAGGTAATAAGCTTGCAACTCCATTCAATTTTAGAAAAATATTTGCCGTTAATCAGCGGAATGTTAATGCCGGCAATTGTTTTTGCATTTTGTTTATTCAAGTTTCTGAGTGCCGGAGGAATATCTCCGTCAGTAGGAGAAACGTTGCACCGGAGTATATATATCATTGGAGCTTGTTTGTTGCTGGTGCAAGTGTATTTTAATAAAGGCAAAGGAATTTTCTGCGTTATAACTTTTATATTATTTTATACACTGTTAAATCGCCTAAGAACCGGAGCGGAAAATGCTTATTCATCTGATATTGTTGTTCAAACACTTATCGCTCTTCTTCCATATAACTTGCTTCTTTTTTATATATATTATCCATACAGACTGATAAGTAGAAAATCACTATTTCTCTCCATAGGAATTTTGATGGAATATGGAGTTGTTGAAACTCTTTTAAAAGCAGATATTGCGCCGCTTTTCTTTATACATGAGGTGAATGTGCCGGCAGCAATCGGTTTTGCCTGCCTTATAACATATGCTTTTGTTAAATCAGTTAAGGAAGGTGATTTTTGGGACTACACAATCTTATATATAGGCATTTCAAGCGCAACTTTCTGTTTATACAAGATTTCAGGAATGGAAATGTTTGTTGCCTTAAACATATTTTTTGTTTTTATATATATTATATATAGCATTATATACGAACATTTTTTTGACAAACATACCGGTTTGAAAAATCGTAATTCCTATCGTTACTATGCATCAAAATTACCGCTTAAATATTCCGTGGCTATCATTAAAATAGATTTTTACGATGATATTGCTCGAAAAATCGGTTTGCACAATATGAAAACGATTGTTACCATGATTAACGATATTTTTCAGGAATATATAGGCAATGATTTAATCTTTCGTATTTATTACGATGAATTCATCTTTATATATAAAAAATTTGATATCAAAGAAGCTTATTCACATATTGAAGAAGTAAGAAGAACCATAGCCGGATTAAATTTTGTGTATGCCCCTAAAAAATCTCCGTTAAAGATAACGATTTCTTGCGGAGTTAGCGAAAAAAAACGTAGCGACAAAGATGTTTACGAAGTTGCAGCTCGTGCAGAAAACGCCATGAGAGATACCGCCAAGTTTAGCAACAATGTAACAACAAAAGCTTAATCTTTGTGGCTTAATTTTTTAAACAAAATAAAAATTCCTGCAGCTAATAAAGGTAAAGACAACATTTGTCCCATAGTGACATATTTAAAAAAGAATCCCAATTGTGCATCAGGTTCTCTGAATTGTTCCATAAAAATTCTGAATAACCCATAAAATAAAACAAATATTGCGGAAATAACGCCGTGCTTTTCTCTAATGTTTTTATTTTTCCAAAAGCAATTAAGTAAAACAAAAAGCACAATTCCTTCCATTATGGCCTCGTATAGTTGCGAAGGGTGTCTGGGGATAAATCCTCCGTTAGGAAAACGCACAGCCCAAGGAACATCAGTAACTCTTCCCCAAAGTTCATCATTTATAAAATTAGCAATTCTGCCTAAAAAAATTCCGATTGGCGCAAATAACACAATTAAATCCGTTAGTTGCAAGAATTTGAAATTATATTTGCGGGCAAACATCCATGTCGCGATAATTACTCCGGCGATTCCTCCGTGAAACGACATCCCGCCTTTCCACAATTCTAACAGATGCCAAGGTTTGATCCACATTTCAAGTCCGCCATAAAAAACAGCATACCCCAGTCTTCCACCTGCTATGATACCGAGTGTTACATAAAACGCCAAGTCCTCAATTTGTTTCTGCTCGAATCCTAAAGCATATTTTTTATTATTACGCAAAATCAACACATAGGCAACAATGATGCCAAACAAATATGCCAAGGAATACCATCTGATGACAATAGGCCCTAAATTAAAGGCAATAGGGGATATTTCGGGAAATTCTAAACCAATCATAATTTTCTTATAAAACCTCTTATTTATTTAATTACTTAAAGAATAATTAATTTGCACAGATATATCCACACATAAATGTTGTTAAAATTTTTTATTTTTCCTAATCTATTGATTTCCAATGATATTGGCTGTGTGTAGTTATCCACAAAACTAAATTTGGTGGAAAAAAACGACTCGGTAATTGCTTTTATTCGGAAGACAATGCTTTACTTGTTAATGTAATAATTATCAAAAGAATATTTCGGAGAAAAAAAAGAATGCAAACGGCTCAGAAAATAGCCACTTACAACAACCCTATAGATATGGTGGAGAATATTTTTTCATCCAAGCTCTATGAAGTGAATCGTCGCAACATTAATGAGGTTGTTGTGGAGGTCCAAGGAAAATGGAGTAATATGCTTTTATTTTTTGCTTGGGAGACTTCAATGAAATGTCTTCATATATCTTGTCTTATGGATATTGAAAACAAACTTGAAGACCGAAGCAAAATATTTGAGCTTTTGGCATTGATTAATGAAAACTTGTGGGTCGGTCATTTCATATACTGGAGTGAGCAAAATACGCCTGTATTTAAACATTCATTATTCTTAAACTACGAGGAAGAATTCTTCGAGCACAAAATCTCCCAAATGATTGATGTGGCAATTAATGAATGTGAACGAATATATCCGGTGTTTAAGGTCGTTTTAACTAAAGGGATGTCTCCGCAAGATGCGCTTTTCCCCCTGACTATGGAAACCATGGGGCAAGCATAAAAATAAAAAATGGTATTTCTTTTTATTAGAAATACCATTTTTTATTTTCAGAGGTCTAAAACGTTATCCAAAAAATCTGAAATTTCAGGATATTCTTCAAAATCTGATTCAGAAACGAAGAAACCCATATTCTCAAGCTTTACAATGATGCTATATTTATCAGCATCGGCAATACCCAAGGTATCAAACCTGTCGTTTTCGCTAAGGTCTTCAATCATAAGCTCGTGTGAGATAATCTCCACGATTTCTCTTCGTCTTTCTTTTAGGTCCATAAATAATAATTTTTTTTAGTTATTTGTTTTGCATTCTGTTAATTGGTGCTTTGCTACCAATTGACGAATTGTTTTTAGATCTCGGCTCTTTACTATGCGGATCATAGTGAATATGCGTTGTTCTAACTTCAGGTTGAGGAAGTTGAGTTTCATTCAACATTCCCATCATTCTTAAAACAGCTCTAAGCCGCTCTAAGATTTTTGCTTTTATTTCTTTCATAATTAACAAAATATAAGGTTTACGAAAAAAATATAATTTGAAAAAATGAAGCTTGCAACAATTATTTTCTTAATTTTTTCCAATAGGCAACATTTGCATTATGTTCTTTGAGTGATTTTGCAAAGTTATGTCCCCCCGAACCGTTTGCTACAAAATACAAATAATCACTTAATTCGGGATTTGCTGCAGCTTCCAAAGAAGCTCTGCCCGGATTGCAAATCGGGGAGGGAGGAAGACCGTAATATTTATAAGTATTATACGGACTGTCAATTTGCAGGTCTTTTCTTGTCAGAAGGCGTCCTAAATCGCTTTGTCCGAGTGTCAGAGCATAAATTACCGTAGGATCTGTTTGTAATCTCATTCTTTTCTTCAAGCGATTAACAAAAACCGAAGCAACCAATCTTCTTTCTTCTTCAATAGCGGTTTCTTTTTCGATTATCGATGCCAAAGTTAATAGTTCTTTTTTATTTTTAATAGGGATAAATTCATCGCGATTTTCCCAAGCCTTTTCTATTGTCTCAGCCATAGCATTTTTGGCTTGAGTAATAATGCTGTCACGAGAATCGCCTCTTGTGAATGTGTAGGTTTCGGGTAAGAGGTCACCGTCTTTTACTTCGGCTGAAATATTTCCTGTTAAGAATTCGTTTTCTGCAATTATTTGCAACATTTGTTTTGAGGTCAGACCTTCCGGTAAAGTCACTTGCCTGTATATAATTTCACCTTTTTTCAATTTTTGCAAAACATCGTTCATGGATATTCTTGCAGCAAATTCATATTCTCCGGCTTTAAGCTGTTTATCCAAACCGGAAATCCTTGCAACAATTTTAAATAACCAAGGCTTGTCAATAATATTTGCTTCATAAAGTTTTGTTGCAACAGTAGAGCTGCCGGCTCCTTTATTTACTAAAACAATGGCTTGCTCTGTAGCCGGTCCTTCGTCAAAAACCCATTTGTTACCAAGCCACGCACCGACCAAAACTACAATAAAACCGAAAATAATAAAATTTTTAATCATTTTTTTTATTCATATTTTTTAATAATTAAACACGAGTTAGTTCCGCCAAAACCGAAAGAGTTTGACATGGCTGCTTTAATGTTACGCTTTTTTGCTTTTAGTGGGACTAAATCAACTCCATCGGCTTCATCAATTTTGTCTTCTAAGTTTATGGTTGGAGGACAAATCTGATCGCGAATTGCCAATGTTGAGAAAATAGCTTCAATAGCCCCTGCTGCACCCAACATATGTCCGGTTGCCGATTTTGTTGACGACATTGAAATTCTGCCAATATCATCGCCGAATAAACTTTTTACAGCTTCTATCTCACTGATATCGCCCATTGTTGTTGATGTTCCGTGGGCATTTATATAATCAATATCGTCAATTGAAGTGTTTGTTGTAGAAGCTTTACGCAAAGCGGTTTTCATTGCTCGTAGGGCGCCATCTCCTGATGGCGAAGTGATGTGATATGCATCACCCGACATTCCGTAACCTGCAATTTCTGCATAAATTTTGGCTCCGCGTGCTTTTGCATGCTCAAGTTCTTCCAACACGAGAGCTGCCGCTCCTTCGCTCATAACAAAACCACTTCTCTTTTTGTCCCACGGACGAGACGATTTTTCCGGACAGTCGTTGAAATCAGCCGTGATTGCGCGCATTTTGGCAAAGCCCGATAATCCCAACTCGTTAACAACTGCTTCGGCACCTCCTGCAACCATAATATCCGCATCTCCATCAGTAATCAGGCGAGAGGCTTCTCCTATTGCATGATTTCCGGTTGAGCAAGCTGTTACGCAGGCCAAATTCGGCCCTTTTAATTGATGTTTAATTGATAAATTGCCGGATATCATATTAATAATACTTGCGGGAATCAAAAAAGGAGAAAGTCTTTTCATACCGCTTTCTTGGAAAGATAGCGTCATTTCATAAGCTGTTTTAAGTCCGCCAAATCCGGAGCCCATCAAAATTCCGGCACGTTCTTTCTCTTCTTCGGAAGCTTTGTCCGGATTCCATCCGGCATCACTAAGAGCGTCGGTTCCGGCTGCGATTCCATATAATAAAAAGTTGTCGTGCCTTTTAAGTTCTTTCGCCTGCATATATTTTAGCGGGTTAAAAAGGTTTTCTTCTTCTCCCCAATCAACCATGCCGGCAATTGTAACAGGAATATCCTTCAAATCAATGTTCTGATTATTTGCGATAGACTTAATACCCGATTCCCCGTTAAGTATTTTGCGCCAAACAGTCTCAATGTCGCAACCCAACGGTGAAACCAAGCCCATTCCTGTAATAACAACTCTTCTCATTTTTTTCAAACCCTAAAAAACAAATGAAACTCGCCAAACAAAAACAGGCGAGTTTCATCACATTCCTGAAGTCAAACAGACTTAAGCATTTTTTGAAAGATAATCAATAGCATCTTTAACTGTAAGAATTTTTTCAGCAGCTTCATCAGGAATTTCGCAACCGAATTCTTCTTCAAAAGCCATAACCAATTCTACAGTATCCAAACTATCTGCGCCCAAATCGTCAATAAAGCTAGCAGCTTCGGTAACTTTAGATTCTTCAACGCCAAGATGCTCTGCAACGATTTTCTTAACGCGATTTGCTGTATCAGTCATATATGTAATCCTCAAAAAATTAAAAATTAATCAAACCTCTTACAAGGTCGTTCGAACAAAAGTTAGCACTATTTTCTCTAAAATGGCAAGCATTATTTCAAAAAAACGCACAGCAATGCATTTAAAATAGTCTAACTGTTTAAAAATACTTATTATTTTTTTTGCATTTTCAATCAAAAAAAGTTTGAAAAAATTAATAAATATATAATAAGTATTAAATTATATTGACAATTGACCGCTAAAAGCATAATTCTATTAAAGAAAGATAATTTAGGAGTTTAATATGAAAAAAGTTGTATATATATTAGTTGTTCTGGCAATTTTGGCCGGTTTGGCATTTTTGCTTAAAGGTTATATGTCTGATAAAGCCCCTGCAACAGCTCAAGTAACTGAAGAAGTTACTGTTTCTGAAACAACAGAGCCTGCTGTTCCTGCTGAAGCTGCAGCTCCTGTTGCCGCAGAGCCTGCTGCTCCTGCTGAAGCTACAGCAGAAGTTATTGAAGCTGAAGTTGTTGAAGTTATTGAAGAAAATCCTGCTGAAACTGCTGATGAAGGCGAAAGTATCGTAGAATAATCTTCTTATAATAAGATACAATTCAAGCAACCCTCTCATTGTTTTGAGAGGGTTGTTTTTTATTTGACGACAACTAAATCATATGGATGAATGTCAAAAAAAGGAGAATAAAAAATGATGGTTGGAATTGTCGGAGCCGGTTCCGTCGGTGCTGCTACTGCATTTGCATTAATAATGCGAGGAGTGGCAAGGAAGATTGTTTTGGTTGACATTGATGAAAAACGGGCATGGGCTGAGGCTAGAGATATTGCCCATGCAGCTCCTTTTGCATATGCCAATAAGGTAAAGGCGGGTAATTACTCCGATTTATGTGGTTGCGAAGTGGTAATTATAACTGCAGGAGCAAATCAAAAAAAAGGCGAAACACGCATTTCTTTGATGGAACGAAACTTAAAAGTTTTTGCCGATGTTATTCCTCAGGTTGCAGAGAATGCGCCGCAAGCAACATTGCTTGTTGCCACAAATCCGGTTGACGTGATGACTGCAGCCACCATAAAGTTGTCGGGTTTTCCCAAAAATAAGGTTATTGGAAGCGGCACAATTCTTGATACGGCTCGTTTTCGCACGGATTTGGGATTCTATTTAGGTATTTCACCAAAATCTCTTCACGCTAATGTGCTGGGAGAGCACGGCGATAGCGAGGTTTTATGTTGGAGTGGAGGTGACGGAGGAACGATTCCTTTAACAAAATTGGCGGCAGATCTGAACAAACCGCTAACTGATGCGGTAAAGCAAAGTATTGATGATGATGTGCGTAATGCCGCATATAAAATAATTGAAGGCAAGGGGGCTACTTACTATGGTATAGCCGGAGGACTGACGCGCATTTGTCAGGCCATTTCCTCCAACGAATATGCCATATTAACGGTTTCAACTTTTCATGAAAATGTTGCCGGAGTAAGCAATGTTTGTATTTCAATGCCTACAGTCATTGGCAAAAGAGGCGTGCATAATGTTTTATTTCCTGAACTCAGCAACGATGAAAATGAAAAGCTCAAACAAAGTTCTTTAAAAATCAAAGAACTCTCAGAACAAGCTCTTGAAATGATATAATGAAATGCCCCGAATAAACGGGGCATTTCATTTTTGGAGTAGTAACATTTTTTAATCAGAACAATATTTTGAATCTGGCTTCTGCACTATATCCGTAATCAACATCAGGTTCGTTTTCTCCGCCGAAACGATATTTTAGCACCCCGCCGACACTCATATTGTCGCTAAAGAAATAATCTGCAGCACCTTCCATATACCAATTCTGATTTTTGTCATCGGTTGTTTCAAAATCATAACGCAATCCTGCGTCATAAGAAAATTGGTATTCTGTTTTGTGAACACCTGCAAAAACCGAATATTGTAAAGTGCGATCGGCGTCATCAATATTGCTGCTTAAACCTAAACTTGCATAAGGCATAAGCCCGTCTTCCAATTCATATCCGGCCATAACTTCGCCGGCAATTTCTTTTTGCCAACGTGTATTGCCGTAAATATCTTCTATTTTTTCTTTGGCAACACCGTTATGCCCATACCATGATTCGGGATCAAAGGTGTGATAAGAAGCATTTGCCTGCATCAACCAACCATTTTCAAAACGAAAGTTTTTGGCAATTCCCAACTCATAATCAAGATTTAGCTCATTGTTGTAATCTTTATTTGTCAGGTAGCTGAAATTAAAACGGTTCCCTATAGTAGCAATAACTGCAGTTTCGTCGGCGATTCCAAACATTAAATTTTCGCGAGCTAAAAAATCTTCTTTTGTGCCGAGGCTATCAAATTTTTCTCTTTCATAACCGATTGAAGTTGACGACAAAACTTCGCCTTCACTCGGTAGATAAAGCGGGTTTGTAAAATCTTCAGCAGCATTTGCGTTTTCAAATGAAAAAAGGCTTAAAGCCAATGCCGGTAATAATCTCAAACATTTCATGATGATACTCCTTAAATTTGAAGAACTGAATAAGTTTGGGCTCATTATCACATTAAAGTATTAATAAATTTATAATTTGCCGTTTTTTTGGTTGCTTAAAAAAGCTTTTACTTTTATATTACGGACAATCAGTTGATTTTACAAAAAAGAAGACAATGGCAAAAGTAATAACATTCGGATGCAGAATAAACGCATATGAGTCAGAAGTTATCAAAGAAAAACTTGCTCATATGGAAAATTTGATAATAGTCAACACTTGCGCAGTAACAGCCGAAGCTGAACGCCAGTGTCGTCAGGCTATTCGCAAGTTAGCCAAAGAAAATCCGGATTCCAAAATTGTGGTAACCGGTTGTTCCGCTCAAGTTTCTTCTGCTAAATTTGCGCAAATGCCGGAAGTTTACTTGGTTTTAGGAAATAAAGAAAAAAAAGAGATAGATAAAATATTGTCTCAAGATCTAAAAGGAAAAACCATTGTGGGGGATATCTTCTCTTATGAAGGATACGATGATTACTTGATTACCGGTTTTGAGGGGCGGCAACGGGCATTCGTTCAAATTCAGCAAGGTTGCAATCATCGGTGCACATATTGTATTGTGCCCTATGCACGAGGAAACAACCGTTCTGTTGCCAAAGAGGAAATTATTGCTCAAATTAAAGAACTTTTAGCCAAAGGTTTTAAGGAAATATGCTTAACCGGTGTGGATATTTGCTCGTATGAACCGTCTTTTAGTGCATTGGTTGCATCCATATTAACGGAGATACCTGAGCTTCCCTCTTTACAATTCGGCTCGCTTGATCCTGCTGCTATTGATGATGACTTTGTTATTTTAGTGAAAAGCAATAAAAATATTGCACCGCATTTTCATTTTTCAGTTCAGTCAGGCGATAACATGGTATTAAAAAGAATGCGTCGCCGTCATACAAGGGAAGACGTTATATCGCTTTGTGATAAAATTCGAAAAGCACGTTCAGAAGCTACCTTCGGAGCAGATTTTATTTGCGGTTTTCCAACCGAAACCGAAGACCAATTTCTAAATACCGTAAAGCTCGTTCGCGAAGCCGGAATCACTAAACTTCACGTATTCCCATACTCCGAACGCTCAGGGACCCCCGCAGCTCTAATGCCGCAAGTTCCGGTGGAAGAGCGCCGTCGCCGAGCCAATATTTTGCGTCAAGAAGGGGAAGAAGCAAATGGTTAGTTTTTTTCAACGCATAAAATCGGGCCTAAAAAAATCATCAGATAAATTAAGTTCCGGTATATCTGATATCTTCACTAAGAAAAAACTCGATTCTTCCACATTAGATGAATTGGAGGAATTGCTCCTTACATCAGACATGGGGGTTAGTGCTACAACTTCTATAATCAATAAATTTTCATCTCAAAGAATGGATAAAGAGGCTTCTTTGGATGAAATCAAACAAGCATTATCGGAAGAAATTAAAATAATATTGGCGCCAACCGAAAAAAAACTTGAAATTTCGCCTATTAAACCGCAAATAATTTTGATGGTTGGGGTGAACGGAGCCGGAAAAACAACCGCAATCGGCAAACTGGCTCACAAATTTAAGGGAAAAAAAATAAGCCTTATAGCCGGAGATACATTTCGTGCAGCAGCTGTTGAACAGTTGAATGTTTGGGGCGAACGCAATCAAATAAGAGTTTTTTCAGGCCCCTCAGGATGCGATGCTGCTGGTCTTTGTTTTGATGGAATAAACGAAGCAATTAAACAAGGTGATGAGATAGTTTTTATCGATACGGCAGGGCGCCTGCAAAATAAAACGAACCTTACCGAAGAATTGAAAAAAATAGTCAGGGTAATTCAAAAAATAATTCCAAACGCTCCTCATCACACATTGCTCTGTATTGATGCTACCACCGGTCAAAATGCATTGGAGCAGGTTAAAATATTCAAAGAAATTGCCGGAGTTAACGGGCTGATAATAAATAAACTCGATGGCACTGCGCGAGGAGGTATAATCGTTGCCATAGCAAAGGAACAGCCTTTGCCCATATATTTTGTCGGTGTTGGGGAAGGGATAGATGATCTTATTGAATTCAGCGTTTCTGATTTTTCTCAATCACTATTGGATTTAAAATAATTTTTTTTGACAAATATTCTTTACAGTTTTGTCTATTTAGTGTATTATCTCACAGTCTTGTTTGTTTTATTTCAAATTTAGAAAAAGGTTTTCTGTGGCAAAGCGACTAAAAGAGATAATATTTGATAATAAAAATTTGGGCAAAATAGTGATAGATGACTATTTTTGTCCTGATTTTGATATTGCCTCAGAAGAAGGAAAAAAAATATATTCACAAAAACGCATATATGAAGACGGGTCTTACGAAATATATGATGATAACGGTTTAAAAAGTGAAGAATATACGTCTGAAGGTTCAATAATAAAATATGATAAAACCACGGGGCGCAAAAGAATTGAAAAAGACAAAGAGGGAAACGAAAAGTTTTATCGCGATGATGGCAAAACAGTTGCCTACGAACGCCATACTGATGATACATTTATAAGCTATCATGAAAATAATGAGGTTCACTGTATCAGAAAAACTGATTTTCAACTATGTTTGGGCGCGGATAAAACATTGCATTATAAAGTTGAAGGCGAACAAGTATATATTAACCCTGACATATATTCCTATTATCGTATAGGTATAAAAGACGCAAACGACAAATTGCAGCTTAAAACAGCAATATCACCAAAGAAAAAGACCATTTTATTCTTAGGAGGAGACCAAACAACCGCTCCGAACAAAGCTCTTGGCAACATCAATCTTTTTGTTAAGTCGTTGGATCTTTCTTCCGAACAAATGGCAAATGTTCAGCTTTGTTCATGTTATCGCCCGATTAACTCAGTGGTTACAATGATTTTACCTATTCAAAAGCAAAGACAGCAAAAAATAGCCGATTTTGAACGTGAATTTATTGAAAAATTTTTGCCTTTTATTGCCGACACATCGGGGCAAAAACCGCAACGTTATTCTCTTTCCGAAGCAAAGTCCAATTTGCGTAATCTTATGATTATTCCGCATTGCTATGGTTCTTGTGATCTCAAAGACTTCAGCATATTGCTGCACAAAAAAATGATGGACTTGGGCTACACTCCAAAAGAACAAAACGATATTATGAAAGAAGCAATATGTTTAACCAACAACAGCCAACAAGAGTTTACAGATTGCTTAGATTTCACTGTTTTTCATCGTTATTCGGTTAAAGATGGACAGCTTGACCCTGACTACGATCTTAAATATTCGTGCGGCTATCCGCTGTATTTGGATGAATGCTCAGAATTTAGCGCCGGCAAAGGTAATAAATCGGCATTCATAGATATCAATCGCCAAGAAATTTTAATGGCTTTTGACAGAATATTAATAGGCGGTGCCGAACATACTCATGCTTTTGCCACCATAAATGACGATCTATTAACCGAAGTTGGTCAAAAACAAGCCGCTTTAATTAAAAATATCGGACAATTTTGGTATAATAACAACGATGAAGTTCCCTCGGCCAAAGAAATTGTTGCGAAATGCAGCACCAACAAAGACTTGAGTTTATTTTCGCAAAAATCATTTGTCGTTGGTCGAGAAATTGCTGCCGCCACGCGAAACCCGTTAAAAAATCGTCATATTCTAAAAAGCATATTCAATAAATATAAAGCAAAAGATTCCGATTCGCTTTCTCAAATTACATTTCTTGACAAAATATTGCCGCCGAAAAATCGCTAGCTGATTGATTTTTCGTATTTTCATAAATTTTGTCTAAAATATTGTTGCATCATTCGTAAAATCATGTTATGAAAGATTTAATTCACGAATTATTTTGTTTATTATGGCAAAACCAATAGGTTTATAAACAGAGTAATTCTATTTATTAACCAGCCGATTGAAAAAAAACGACACAGTCGGCACAAAAAAGAAAGAAATGAAAAAAATAAAAGAAATTCTCAGCATGTCCTATGCTGATGCTGAGAATTATTTAGAAGGCTTCTCAACTATTGAAATTCAAGATTTGAGAAAAGAACTGGCATTCATTGACTATCCGTCATATCGAGAACGACAGTTCTTAACTATGGTGGAGAGAATCCTCCAAGATAGGGAATAAAAAAAAGAAATATGCATGCCGACAGTGTGTGTTTCTTTCTTCTGACATAGGTGTATAGTTGTCGGAGAGCACTTGGGGGACTGATCCACCCTCAAGTGCTTTTTTTATTCTCCATTTAAAAATTTGAAAAATTGCATATATTTTCTTGCAATCAAATTATTGCAAATTAAAATATTTTTGCGATAAGAAAAGTGTATGTAAATGGAGAAAGCAATGCAGAATAATCAACTTAGTGATAAAATATTTTATATAGGTGTTAATGATAACGATATAGATCTCTTTGAAGGGCAATATGTTGTTCCTAACGGGATTTCATATAATTCCTATGTGATTATGGATGAAAAAATTGCGGTTATGGATACCGTTGACTTAACCAAATGCGATGAATGGTGTCAAAATTTAGAAAAAGTTTTATCCGGAAAAGAGCCGGACTACTTGGTCGTTTTGCATATGGAACCGGACCATGCCGGCAGTATTGAAAAGTTCTTAAACCGTTATAAAAATGCCAAGGTTGTATCCAATGCCAAAACATTTCAGATGATGCCTCAATTTTTTGAAAACTTGGATTTGACAGAACGTCAGGTTGTTGTTGCTGAGGGGCGGGATTTGGTTTTGGGTGAACATGTTCTCACTTTTGTAATGGCACCGATGGTTCATTGGCCGGAAGTTATGGTTGCCTACGAAAAGAAAGAAAAGATTTTATTTTCAGCCGATGCATTCGGTAAATTCGGAGTCTTGGGTGTCGACGAAGAATGGGATTGCGAAGCTCGTCGCTACTACATCAACATTGTCGGTAAATATGGAGCTCCCGTTCAAGCATTGCTCAAAAAGGCTGCCTCGCTCGATATTCAAAAAATATACCCCCTACATGGTCCGATGCTAACCGAAAATCTGGGCTACTACATAAATAAATATAATATTTGGAGTAGTTACCAACCGGAAGACGAAGGTGTGTTTATTGCCTATGCATCAATCTATGGCAATACCAAAAAAGCAGCCGAAAAATTGAAGGAAATTCTTGAGGCCAAAGGTGCTAAAGAAGTATCAATAGCAGACCTTGCTCGCGATGATATGGCCGAATGTGTTGAAGATGCATTCCGCTACAGCACACTTGTTTTGGCTTCGTCAACTTACGACGGTGGAATGTTCCCTTATATGGAAACTTTTATCAATAAACTTAAATCTAAAAACTTCCAAAATCGTAAAGTAGGTTTCATAGAAAACGGGTCTTGGGCTCCGGTTGCGGCACAAAAAATGATTGCGGAAATGTCTTCACTGAAAAATATGAACATTATTGAGGAAAAAGTAACCATCCGTTCAGCCTTAAAAACAAGCGATATTCCGGCTTTGGAAAAACTTGCGGACAATCTTTTGGCCTAAAAGGTGAAACAAGTAAAAAAAAAGCCGCTCTGACGAGTGGCTTTTTTATTTTGGTTGCGGGGGCAGGATTTGAACCTACGACCTTCAGGTTATGAGCCTTTGGGTCTCAAGTTTTATAAAATTAAATTTAATATATATAGTTATTGATTTTCAAAAAGTTATGTTATATATTGCTTTTATGAAGTTTAATAAAAACGTATAAACTTTAATAATGTATTCGGCAACAATTCGGCAACGAGGTGATTTGACGGTGGAAACTAAATTTAATTTTATAAAGAAGAAATTAGAAAGCCTACCTGTTCCTGAAAAGGGATATAAAACATATTCTGATACAACGGAAAAAGGGCTAAAAATATATGTTACTGCTAATGGAACAAAAACATTTTTTGTTAGAAAAATGGTGAATGGCAGAGATGAACGCATAATTATAGGTGATTTTCCGACGTTAAGCATAGAAAACGCTCGTTCTAAAGCACAAGCTATAAAATTACAAATTGCAGAAAACATAAATCCTAACGAGGAAAAGTCTAAGCTTCGTAAAGAGATTACATTAGGTGAGTTATTTAATCAATTTATGAACCGTTATTCTAAAAAAGTTAAAAAATCTTGGAAATATGACGAACGAGAAATTCCTAAATTTTTAGGTATGTGGTTTAACAGACGAATTTCTGACATTACCAAGTTGCAAATTCAAAAACTACATGAGCAAATAAGTGAAGAAAATGGGCTTTACCAAGCCAATAGAACCTTAGAACGCCTAAAATCAATGTATAATAGAGCTATTGAATGGGGATGGGATGGTGTTAATCCTTGTAATGGTATAAAAAAGAATAAAGAGATAAAAAGAGATAGATTTATACATCCGGATGAATTTCGTCGTTTTTTTGATGCTTTACAAAATGAACCAAACGAAGTTGCTAAAAATTATATATTAATGTCGCTGTTTACCGGAGCTAGAAAATCCAATGTCTTAGCTATGCGATGGGAGGAGATAGATTTTGCTTTGGGAATGTGGAGAATCCCAGATACTAAAAACGGAGAACCGGTAAATATTCCATTAGTATCTGCGGCCATTGAATTACTAAATTCTATAGAAAGAAAAAATGAATGGGTTTTTCCTTCGCCGATTCTGCCTAACGGACACTTGCAAGACCCTAAAAAAGCATGGAACCGTATTTTAACCGAGGCAAATATTTCTGATTTAAGAATACATGACATACGTCGAACGTTAGGTAGCTATCAAGCCATAATGGGAACAAGTTTGAATATTATTGGAAAATCTTTAGGGCATAAATCACAAGCATCCACACAAATTTATGCAAGATTAACGACTGACCCTGTACGTAAATCTATGGAAGATGCGACAAATAAAATGCTTGAATATAGGAACTTTTCTCAATAACCGGTTTACTTTTAAATATAACAGCATAAAATATTCCAAAAAAGGAGAGTCTATAAAATGTTACCACCTGAAAGTGATACAATAGAATATAAAGAAGCATTAATTGAAAATATTGAGAGAACTGTAGTTGCTTTTCTTAATAGTAAAAGCGGTGGTGAAATTTATATAGGTGTAAAAAACGATGGAACTATTTCCGGAGTATCAAATTGTGATGCGGTACAATTATCTATAAAAGACAAAATCAAAGATAATATATGCCCATCTGCTTTAGGTTTGTATGACATAAAGTGCATAAAAGAAGATAATAAAGACATCGTTAAAATAATTATAGCGTCAGGTTCTGAAAAGCCATACTACATAAAAAGTAAAGGCATGTCAGAAAATGGTTGCTTCATGAGAATTGGTAGTGCGGTTCAGCCAATGCCTGTACGGATGATTGATGAACTTTATGCTACTAGGGTTAGAAAATCATTAGCGCAAATTATTTCCCCTCGTCAGCAATTAAAATTTTCTAAACTTGAAATATATTATAAAAACAAGGGATGGGAATTAAATGAAGAGTTTGCGTATAATTTAGATTTATTGACTTCTGAAGGCAAATATAACTATGTAGCACTTCTTTGTGCTGATGAAAATCCCGTATCATTTAAATTTGCAAAGTATTCTAGTTTAGATAAGGTTGATTTAGTAGAAAATATTGAGTTTGGATATACTTCAATTATCGAAGCTGCCAATTCAATTCTGGCAAAACTAAAGATTGAAAATAAAATTTACACCAAAATAACAGATGCTCGAAGAGAAGAAATCCCCATGATTGACCCAATCGCAATGAGAGAAGCTGTTATTAATGCTTTTGTACATAATGATTATTCTTACGGAAACCCTCCGGTATTTGAAATGTATCCAGACAGATTAGAAATAACTTCAAATGGCGGATTAGGATATTTTAGTACTGAAGAAGAATTTTTTAGAGGTAGGTCAAATCCTAAAAATAGAGAAATAATGCGTATATTTAAGGACTTAGATTTTGTAGAAGAGTTAGGCTCTGGTGTAGGCAGAATATTAAGAAAATATCCGAAAGATGTATTTGAGTTTTCACAAAATTATATAACTGTTAAATTGCCTTTTGCTCAAAATGACACTGTAAATGACACTGTAAATGTCACTGTAAATTCTGCAAATAAAGAGGATGTAATATTACGATTACTAGCAAAATTCCCTGATATTACAATGGATAAAATAAGTGAAGTTGTAGGATTACATAGAAGGACAGTGTCTAGGTATATAAATAAATTGAAAGATAAAGGCTTAGTAACACGTATCGGTTCTGATAAAACTGGACACTGGGATGTAAAAGATGATAAACATTGATATATCATCTATAGGTGATGTAGAAAAACCTTGGTTAAGTTTACCTCATAATGTATTAGATATCCTAAAGTACTATCAGGAAAGACTTTTATTAGACATCGCTTATGAGTTAAATTGGTCTCAAGAAAGAATAGATAATTTAAGGACGACTATTCATAAAAATGGTGCAATCATTGAAGATGATGAGTGCGAGATAAAACAATATACAAAATCTTCATATGATGACTTATTTAGAAAATTGGCTTATAAAACAGAAGGCTCTAGAGAAACACATCAAAACATACAACATTTAGTTGAAAAAGAACGTGCTTACTTAAAATCCTTAAACGATGATGAGTTTAATAAATTTCAAAATAAAATTCATTTATCAAATATTTTATCTCGATTCGAAATAATCATAGCATTATTCAATAATCAAAATTATACTTCAGCTGTTTCTCAAATAGTTCCTCTTAATCGAGCATTTGATAAATTTGAACAGTTAAAATTTCTAACAAGAGAAAAACGAGAAGAAAAATTGTCTGAAGAATTAAACCTTCTCAAATCACATGCTAAAAAAGGTGGAGAAACGATAGCTTGTTTATGGAAACAGGAAGAAAATAAATTAAAAGAAATATGGCTTACTTTTCCGAAAGAAGTGCAAAACAGCAATAAAAAATCCATAAATTTAATATATAAAATAACCAATACAGGTATTAGTTTCAGAACCATCGAAAGATATCTTCGGAATTGGAGAAAAGATGCACAAGGCTAGCAATGTGTACATAAGGCTAAGCAACAGGGATGAAATAAAATAATAAGCACATATCCTCGTTAATGTAAATTAACATATAATATGAGAGGATTTAAGATGCTTATAGATAAAAAACTACTTAATTCAAAAGAAGCTGCTGAATACCTTGGTGTTACCGAAGGAACTTTAGCAGTATGGCGAACAAATAAAAGATACAATATTCCTTACATCAAAGTTGGACATTTAATAAAATATCGTATTTCCGATTTGGAGCGGTGGCTGGATGAACGCACAAATGGAGGGAAATATGAGTAAGACTTATAGTATAAAACAGATATCTAATCTTTTATGCTATTCAATTGAAGATATTTGTAATCTTTATGTAAATAGAAAATTACATCCTCAAACTGTCCGCAAATGGATTAAAAATGGTTTACCAGTTATTGATAATCATAAACCGGTGCTTGTGCATGGAAGTGACCTTAAATATTTTTTAGGTAAAATTAATGACAAACATCATTTTGAGCTAAATTTCGATGAATTTTATTGTTTTAGTTGTAAAGAGCCACATGTTCCATATAACAGAACTATTTATATTGAGCACAAGCAAAAATGTATCTTAGCAAAAGCCATATGCTCAAAAAATAAAAAAGTCATGAATAAAAGTTTTAAACTTTCTGATTTATCAGCTCTACAAAAAAATTTCACTATAGAGCCATTATCGAGATTATATGATTCTTTAAATTCTACCTTAAAGACTAAGATTGATTGCAATAACAAAAATCAAAAAAATGAGTCAGAAATCAAACAAGGAGAATTTAATTATGAATAGTTTGTATAATCATAAAAATGAGCGCATCAAATATCAATACAGAATTTATTTGGCAAAAGCTAAACAACGAGACTTCAAAACAGTTATGGCAATTATAAAACATCTACATGAATTTGAGGTCACACAAAATTTTGCAGATTTTTGTTCGATTAATGAAAACATAATACATACGTACATTGAAAAACTGCTAAAAAAAGATTTAAGCTTATCTTACATTGACCATAATCTTAAAGCTTTGCGAGATTTTTATACATGGTTAGAAAGACAAAAAGGATATAAGAGTAAAATTAATTATAATATATTAGCCTATCTTAGTCTTACAAAAAATCAACGAAATGAAGCTAGAGCTTCAGAATATCAGCATAGTTATAAACTTAATGAAGTGTATCAGGTTATTCGAGGAATGCCAATAAATACATTAGAAGAGAGACGAAATAGAGCTATAATATCTCTTCAATGTTTATGTGGGCTACGAGTTTCAGAATTAAGAAC
The DNA here is from genome assembly GCA_045615365.1 of Alphaproteobacteria bacterium. Taxonomy (GTDB): domain Bacteria; phylum Pseudomonadota; class Alphaproteobacteria; order RF32; family CAG-239; genus CAZU01. The sequence continues at coordinate 6,923 of JAZLEQ010000007.1, read as the reverse complement.
AGTAAAATTAAAAAACCTTATTTATAATGAAGATGCTGAAAATTGGATGATTTATGTTAATCCTAAAGATATGAATGTTAAATTTGCTAAAACACGATGCGCATATTTTTTGCCATTTGATAATGATGTTAAAGATAATGTTATTAATTGGAAAAAAGAGCTAATGTCTTTAGGTTTTGCAGATAAAGATAGTTTGTTTCCTATTATTCCTAGCCGATTTAACCAGTTAAATTTATTGGAAACCAGACCTCAAAAAACAGAAATAAAATCTAATTCAACAATAGGTAATATTTTTAAAAAAGCTTTTACATCACAAGGGTTTCCATACCGCAAAGTACATAGTTTTAGACATATGATTGCAAAATGGTCAGAAAAACAACGCCCAGAATTTTTTAATGCAGTAAGCCAAAGTCTTGGTCATTCTGATATAAAAACGACTTTTACTTCTTATGGGGCATTGCATCCCACCGCTGTTGGAAAAATATTAAAAACAACGGAGGTATTCTAATGATTTTTGGCTATATTAGAGTATCCACGGACAAACAAGACTGTGAAAATCAAAAAATAGGAATTGAACAAAAAGCTCACCAACTTGGTGTGAAAATTGATAAATATGTAGAAGATGCAGGAGTTTCAGGAACTGTAAAAGCAAGAAACAGAAATCTTGGTAAAATAATAAAAATAGCAAAAGAAGGTGATTTGATTATAACTTCAGAATTATCAAGATTTGGAAGGTCTACAGTAGATGTTCTGGATACTTGTGATATTCTTGCACAAAAAAGAGTTAACGTCTGGTTTGTTAAACAAAACCTGGGTTTAGACCAAAGCCCTATGGGAAAAATGATGTTGGCTATTTTATCTGCATTTGCAGAAATGGAAAGGGACTTAATTTCTTTACGAACTAAAGAAGCTCTGGCAAGAAGAAAACAAGAAGGTAAATCTTTAGGACGCCCTAAAGGTGCTTGTAATAAAAAATCAAAAATGGAAGGAAAAGAAAAAATTATTCAGAAATTGTTGCAACAAAAAGCACCAAAATACAAAATAGCAAAGAAATTGAATATTAGCAAACCAACGCTAAACAAATATATTAAAATATATAATTTATAACGAACCATATTATTTTAATATGGCTATATTAACAAACTTTATCTACGAATCAATCTAAATCTCATATATTTACGCATAGCATATTAGTAAATATTAACCTTCATTTCTTTTTTAATTAGATTATTAGGAAATGAGCTAAATTCTTTAGTGAAAGGGTTTAGTTTTGAAACAATATTTGGATGAAATTGTTGGACAACGTGAATTTTATCAACGAATTAGTGTAGACCCAGATATGCATCACAATACGGATGGTGTTGATAGAGGTAATTTATATGAAAACAAATTGACTATATCTGATATCAATAAAGTATTGTTTCAAGCTGTTAAATATGCATCTCGTATCCGTATAAGAGGGGAAAAATTACCATCAAATATTATATTAAATGATTTGAACGCTGAAAAATGCTTTATATTCAAATCAGAAGATTTGCTAGATGATATAGAAAAAGAATATTTTGGTGCTGCTAGTAAAAATAATGAAAATTGGCACACGGATGCAAAATGTATTACAATTGATTATAGCACTATCGATGGGTTACAAGAGTTATTGAAATATGCATCATCATGTGAATTTACAAAATACCATGTAGAAAAAAATAATATTTTAGGGTTAGCTCAAGAATTTTATAAGGTAAGACAAGATAAAAATGCTTTTTTAAAAGGTGGCGAATGTGAAATAAGAAAACCTTTTGTATTAAAAGACCGTATTCATCCTTATACGAAAGAAAGTAATCTTGAATTTGATAAAATTATGGATTGCCTAAATCCTAAACTATTACAAAGAGAAAGAGGTGCATATTATACACCTCCAGCATATGTTAAACAAATGCAAAAAATGTTACTGCAAGCAGTTTCTGAAGTTCCAGATGGTATGGATTATGTAATCATAGATAGATGTGCGGGTGTTGGCAATTTAGAAGAAGGCTTGCCGGATGAAGTTTTAGCTCACTGTGTTCTTTCCACTTTAGAAGCAAATGAATATCAAATTTTACAGTATTTATATGCAGATAAATGCGCTGTTGTTGTTCCTGAAACTGACGCATTAGCTTATGATATTATTCCTGCAGAGAGTAGATTAGAAGGACAAGTTTTCAATGATTATATTAGAGAGAAAGTAACAAATCCTAATTGTGTTGTGATTCTTTGCGAAAATCCCCCTTTTAGCGAGGCAGGTAGCGGTGGCGCACAAAATACAGGTAAAAAGGAAAACTCATGGAAGCATAGTTTAGTAAAATTGAGGATGGAAAATGAAATAAAAGGAGCTCCAACAAATGAATTATCTAATCTTTTTATTTGGAGCGGGTTCAAATATTATTTAACTAAACCTACGGATTCATATATACTATTTTCTCCTACAAAATATTGGCGAAATCAAAATATCGTAAGTAAACAATTTAGAGATGGTTTTTTATGTAATCGTAAAGAGTTTCATGCTGAACTAAATTCAGCAATGGGATGCATATGGTGGCAAAATGTAGATGATGTTGATACGAAATCATTACAATTAATACCTTATAACATTTGCGAAAACGATATCTTAATGGCTAATTCGTATATCACAATTAATAAAGCATATTCTATGTTATCTACTCAATATGATAAACGTAGTTTTGATGACGATGAGATAAATGGTATTATATGTGAAAAAGATGGACGTGAATTTATAAAAAATGGTAGAAAAATTGCAGTATCCAATCCTATATATAATGAAAATATTATTGGCTACATTCAAGCAGATAGCTTTTCTGTTGATAGAAAAACAATTAAATTAGTTCGTAGTGCATTGTATAATGGACATGGTTTTTATTTGCGCTCGGATAACTTCTTAGAAAAATTACCACTTTTTGTTGCTTCGGCTTTTCCCTATTCAGATTATTGGTATACAACAGATGTGTATTCAAAATCTTATGATGGAGACGGAAGACATTTGCAAGACAAAGAATTTATCAAAAAATGCTTTATATATACATGCTTAACATATAAAAACAAATGTCGTTCCTTAAATGGAAGTGATAAAAGATTTTATCGTAATGAATTGTGTTTTGATGGTGATACGTTAGCAAATAAGACCATATCCACTTTTGAATTAACTAAAAGGGAACGAGACCTCATAAAATATTATAATGATGTTCTTTACGAAATTAGAGAAACAGAAGAATATAATCCCCGTTTTAGCTATGGTGTATGGCAAATATCTGAAGAGATTAATATAAAAATAGATTCTGGACGAGTTGATAAACATAATAAACCAATATTCGTAATAAAATATCCACCTCTTAATACTCAATTAAATTTATTAAAATCTGAAGTAGAGAGATATTATAGGGATTTAATTATTGATGATTTATTTAAATATGAACTAATAAAATAAACAAGATGTAGTACTACTCTTTACTTCCTAATGTTTGGCATCCAAGGGAAAAGAGTATTTCATTTAATATACTCATATCATAAATTTGTTTTTTTATTGCAAATTCTATTATAATATCTTGCTTGAGACTATGGGATAGTGAATAACCGGCGCAGTCTAACAATGTTTCAGCATCTTCAAGATTAAGCCTTAAACCTATAATTAACGCAAAAACCGTTGTTTTTTTAGGTTGGTATTCATCATCACTACGTATTTTTGAAAATAATTTTCTATCTATATTGGCATTTTTATAGCATTCTGTTTCAGACATTCCTTGTTGTTTTATAAATTTGAAAAGCATTTGCGAAAAAGTTGGTTCCATATCTTCAAAAATATCATTATCAGGCTCGTATGCTTCCTGATAAAATATATATTCACCCTCAGATGATAATCTATGTTCTGCTGATTGATAGGTTGCATTCATGTAATTTTTTGCATCAACAAGCAGAGTTTCTAATAGTTTTGCTTTCTTTTTTTCTTTATATTTATTCAATATGCTAATCAAATTTATCATATAGCAGTCTCAATATTTTAACATTGTAATTTTTTAGATTGTATCAATTTTTGCTCTTAAATAAATATTGCTCTGGTAAAGCAATAAATTCTGATAATTTATCACTAAAATTATGGTCAATATTTTTTAATGTTACAAGTTGTAATTTATCATTGTTTACTAAATTAATCATGCCTGCAAATTTAAAAGACGGGTCTGCTTCACCTATTATTATAGTTGCAGATGCTGTTTTAAGTAAACCCAAACCATATTTAATTTTGTGCCAATTTACAAATATGGGAGGATTGATTAATAACATATTTATTATATGAGGGTATAAATATCCCCAATTAGCACCTATTGTAGCTCCATTTGAAACACCCATGTAATAAACATTATAGTTTTTAAATTTATTACAATATTGACTAACAAAGTTCATATCAAATTCTAATAAATTTGTTTTGCCATCATAAGGATTTGAAGCGCAAATCACCGTATATCCATACTTTTTATTTATATTATTTGCTATTTTAAGATATTTGTTATCATATCCATAAATTGAACCATTCTGCCCCACTTTAATGAATAATATATTGTTATTACCTTCTATTATTCCATAATCAATTGAGAAACCTGAAGTGTTTTTACACACTTCTATATGATATTTGGGCGCCATTCGATTATGTCTCCTTATATGGTTAATAGCTGCTAATACCCGTTCTTGAAAAGAATAACTAGAGATTTTGTTGGTAAATGTCATTTTATACCTCAATAATACCAGTTATTTTCTTTATTATGACAGTGATAGTTAAATATATTAGTATATGAAACATAAAACATCATTTAGCCACCACTGTCATAATCATTAAAATGAATATCTTAAACCGACAGAAAGTTCTGTCACATCATCAACAGCATCACTATCCAGTACAACATAACGAGCCATTCCTCTAAAAGCAAAATGCTCATTTATATTATATTGTACCCCACCACCAAGACGATATCCTATTTCATCTTCATTGGCTTTTACTCCAAAACCTTTCATCTCAAAATCATATTTACCTAATCCGAGTGAGCCAATTAACTCAACATTTTCATTTACAGGTAAATATCCCTGAACATCTAGACCAAAAGCATCAAAGCTTGTTTTAATATTATCAGTAGCTATAGGTGCATCATCTACATATAAAGTTGATGCTTCGCCTTTTTCCTCACTAGATTTTTGATAGAAGGCCTCGATTCCAAAATTTTTATGTAATTTAGCGCCTATATTTAATGTAATAGAATTAAATTTATTTTCATAAAGCTCAGAAGGTACAAGAGCATCTTCAACAATAACATCGTTTGTGGATGCTTTTGTATGAGAATAATCTAAACCAACATAAGGTTTAAATTCAATAGCATTTGCATTAACAGCAAATAGTGAAATGGCAACACCTGCCAATAATAAACTTTTTTTCATATTAAAATCCTTTATAAAAGATGTTACGAAAAAAGCTTACTATTAAACTTTGTTAAATTGGTCGTTTTAAAAGCGACATTTTTATTTTGTTTATTGTGTGTTTCAATTGCTTGTAAAATATAAAAAACTTGATATTTGTATTTTTATATTATAAATAAGCTATACTTTTCGAATAGTTATCAACAGATATGATATTGTAATACATTGAAAAGACTCTTAAATAAGAAATATTGCATTATTTTTCAGCTGGTTAATTGATTGTTAGTAAAAAATATGATATAATGTATTACATTTTAAAGGAGACGGACTATGGCTAACATTTTTGATGTTGCTAAATATATTTTGAATGAAATTGGCGAAATATCGACCATGAAACTTCAAAAATTATGCTATTACTCTCAAGTAACATCACTTCAAGAAAAAAACAAAAATTTGTTCTCTGAAGATTTTGAGGCTTGGGCTAATGGTCCTGTTTGTAGAGACTTATTCAACATTCACAAAGGTAAATTTTCATTATTAGCAAGAGATATTCCCAATGCCTTGCTTGCTAGTTTATCAATTGAAGAAAAAGAAGTCATTAATATAGCTATAGAAAAATATGGTGCATATTCTGGAGCAACACTTAGCTCAATGACGCATTCTGAAGAACCATGGAAAAATGCTAGAGAAGGTATAGAAGCTAGCCAAAATTGTAATAAAAAAATCAGTAAAGCTTCAATAAAGCGCTTTTATTGTAAAAATTAAAATGACAAAATTTAACTGGTGTATTGATAGTGAAAATTATTTATCCAATAGTGATAAATATGCGGATAAAATGCAAACAAAAGATTTTATCAGGTATGTTGTTAAATCTTTTAATGAATATAAAAAATATACATGGGAACAGCTGAAATCAGGAAGCCTCAGAAGATGTCATCCTTGTTCAGATTTAAATCAAAAAAAATCAACCACAGCTAAAAGGTTACTAAAGCACTTTGAAAAAATTAATGAAAACTTGGGTTCTCACAAGTATGTGGCTTTAGAAATTGAACAGATTTTTCAATTTCCTATAAAAGGGGTGCCAAACAAACCAGAATTTAGATGTTTTGGTTATATATTGGATAATATTTTTCATTTAGTATACTTAGACCCTAACCATGAAGTATATAAAGAATGAAATTATAAAGATTCTATAATGTATCAATTTTATATTCGGCAATGGTTCGGCAACGAGATAAAACAAAAGGCTCTGAGATTTCTCTCAAAGCCTTATTTTTCAATGGTTGCGGGGGCAGGATTTGAACCTACGACCTTCAGGTTATGAGCCTGACGAGCTACCGGGCTGCTCCACCCCGCGATAAGATGAGTAATTATTAACTTTTTTTCGTTAGGTTGTCAATACTTTATTTTATAGTTTTATTCGTTTTTTTCTAAATAATAAAAATATTTAATCGTTCTTAAAAAAACAAACT
>JAZLEQ010000006.1:0-37569 GCA_045615365.1 Alphaproteobacteria bacterium | reverse complement strand
TCCCTTTGGGAGGTTTTTTTTGTGGTCTGCTGATAGTTAGAAGCGGACTTGTCCGGAGCGGATAGTTGGCGAACGCAAATGAAATTATGCGTGAGCCCTACGACGCGAAAGGGGCCCATTAGCGAAGACTAATGGGAATTTACATTCTTACTAGCGGCACCATTTTATAAAACCGCCTCATTGTAGGCGGTTTTTGCTTTTATGGGGTTACCTATCATAAAGTCCGATAATATCAATCTCAAAAATTCCTTTTTTAAGCTCAGAATCGGACTTTGCAGAAATTTTCCTATATTTACAGTAATATCGATGATTTTAAAGATTATTTTGCTTGGTCTTGGCTAACATAGCCATATTTGAGTTTTGCGTCATAAACATGTTAATGCTCTTTTTGGCTTCCTGAGTTAAAAGAACATCTTCATAACTGCGAAGATTGTATTTTTCTTTAATTTTTCTAAAAGTATTAGCTATTTTTCTGTTATTTATTCCCGTTTCTGATGACATTTGATATTTAACTTCTTGTTCTAAGGGAATGCCGTTCATTTTTTTATAAATAATATCTTGCATAACAATTAATTCTATCGTCGGAGCTAATTCTACCAGTTCATCTCCATAATTTTCTTTCTCTCCTGGTAACTTTTGCATAATATGTCCCAACTCATGCGCTTTTACAACGGCCAGCGGACAATATCTTCCCTTTGCTTTTAATTGGTTCGGCACAATATCTAACTGTAATTTCCAGTCATTCCATTCATTATCAACATCATTGGTAAATACTGCTGATTTAAAATTTGAGTATTGAAAACTTGTATCTTGTGGGGATATATGATATGCATTCAGTTTATCAGCCAACAGCTGTTCTGCGATTTTTTCTGCTTGTGGGGCATCTTTAACATCAAGCATCTTAAATCGGCTATCATCACTATATATTTGATTACAAAAAGCTTTCATATAAGAATTTGCTTCTTGATTTAATTGATGAAATGCCTTAGCATCTATTCCTAAAAGATATGATGTTTCATTATATTCTCCTGCCTTATTGGAGGTAGATGTAATCCCCCCTCTTTTAACAATTTTCTTAAATGCTAAAAAGCTTTTACGAATAAGAGGATCATCTAAATCAACTTCTTTATCTTTATTTTCATTATAAAATGATATGAGTTTTTGACCAAATTTATTATCAGGATCTACTTTATTAATTATATTGATAGCTTTTTCTGCCATTTCTGAAAAATCTTCTTGAGACTTTGGAATATAGGCATAATGACTATCCTTTTCTTTTTCTATCGTTTCTTCCATCATGAAAAAATCTCGGCAAACATTTGCCTTTTTTCCCTCATCAAGCATCCCGGAAATCCTTTCATCCCTAGGGGATAATATTTGCTCTACACTTGTCTGTGGCATAGGATCCGCAGAAACAGGCTCCGTGTTTTGTGCTTTACTGTTCAAAGAAGACGCGCTCAATAAAAAGGTCAAGCCCCATGTTTTTAGTATTTGTTTTATATTCATTTTAATTACCTACCCCTCCATAATTAAATTATATCACTATTTGTTTTTTTTTACAATACTTTTAGTAGTTCAAGCCTATATCCCAGTTGCTTATATTCATCATAAAAATTTGTCCGATATTTACATAGTATCGCGCACCATTTCAAAAAAAGCACCTTTAAAGGTGCTTTTTTTGTTGATATTACTATCTCTCGCGAAGTCCGATTGTTTGATTTCCGAAAATGGCATTTTTTTCATTTACTATCGGACTTTAGGAAAAACAAGTTATCATATACTCCTTGTTTTTTTTTGTAATTATGATACAATTACAGTAGTTATATTACAGATTGGACACGCTATGACGAACGAAGATAATCCTGATTTAGTTTTAGATAATGGTCTCAGAATTTTTTATGAAGAAAATTCTGAAAAAAACTTCGTTAGTTTTAATATGCAAGCAAAAATCAACAGTAATGACGAAAACAGAGAAATTAATTTTGCAATGAATCATTTAATTGAACATTGCATGAGAGTTGCAGATCCCATCAAAGCACAACAATATGAAGACGGTAATCTTCGTCCTAAAGACTGTCAAACATTTTATGACCGAATAGAATATCGTAAACAAAGCAATCCTGAAGATGTCGCTCAAATACTAAATTGTTATGGAGAATTGTTTTCAAATTGGCATATGCCACATATTGATGCCGAAAAAGAAGTTATTTTTGAAGAATGGTGCAATGTTTATAACCAAAAAGACAAATGGATGTTTTTAACTGAATATTTTCAAAATGGAAATAACACCTATATACATCCACAATTCAGAGTAAACCTTTTAACACCTGAATATGTTGAAAAAAACAGAGAAAATATTCATAAATGGTTTAATAATCAAATAAATTATACCAAAGATTTTTCAAAAGAAGATATTATTGCTTGTGCCGAACATACATACAGTGCTGCAAATATGACCTTGCGGTGCAGCGGAAACATGCCAAAAGAGAAATTTTTAAAACTAATAAAAGAATCATCGTTAAATAATATTCCTCACAATAATAGAGAGAATCCTCTTGCTCGGACAACAGATCAATCAGCAAGTAAAACTTTAGTGTCTAAATTAGATATGGAAGATTTTAAAATATCATCGATTTCAATGAGCTATAATATAGAAAATCCTGAACACGCAAAAATAATGAAAGAATTTTTAAAAGCAAGAATGGGAAATAAATTACAAAAAGAACAACCGAATGCTTATATTGTTGATTTTACGTCTAATGGTATTGAAACCAAAATTTCTTCACCAAAATCTCAACTGTTACAGCGTAAGATGACCAAATTATTGCAAGAAATTCATGACACTCCAATTACCGCAAAAGAGATTATGCAATTACAAAAAAAACTAAACAATTCGTCCATATCTCCACAGCTTCTCAAAGATCTAGTTGCTAGAGTATATAAAACAGCACAAATAAAATAAATGTTAATGGAGAAAATAATGGTCAAACTTGCAGCCATTCCGAATTAATACAAAAATTAAGAGGGCTTTATCCAGATGCAAAACCTATTTATTCACCTAAAAGAGCTAATATAAACACTAAATCTCTGCAGGGTTTGCAATATGTTCAATCTCAAAAACAAAACAACTGAAAATTGTTTTTATTTTCTTTTATATAAGGATACTATATGAAACTGTATAAACTGGAAATATTCATCCCGAAAACTCATTTTTCTAAACTTCTGTCAGCATTGCAAAATGTTGATGCCGGACATATCGGAAACTATACTTCATGTTTGTCATACAGTGAAGTTATCGGAATGTGGCAAAGCTCGGATAATGCCACACCCTATATAGGAAAATCCGGTGAAATATCGCAAGAAACAGAGTTGAAGGTTGAAGTTAGAATAGAAAAAATAAATTTGAATAAAACAGTTAATGCAATTAAAAAAATTCACCCTTATGAAACACCGGTTATCAATATTATTCCTCTATTGAATGAAGAATAACAAAATTAAATTTTGCAAGATTTGCTTCCTGTTATGAATGATTTTAAATTCTGGGCTCAAGCAATGAGCATATTTCTTCATATTCGGAAGGATAACACATTACACAATGTTTTTTGGTGCTCATATCATCATTAAAATATTCCGAAGATATATGGTCATAAACTTTATCACTACCATATTCATATATTTTCATACCCAAATAATTTGCAATAGGCATTGTTCCGGCAATATCCCACAACTTTAAATGCATGCAACATGCTTTTCCTTTGCCGATGAGAGGATAAAAACTTTGCGAAACTGCAGAATAATAATCAACAAGTAGGATTTTCTCGGTTGTAAAATCTGGTTTGAAATTCCAAAGCCACGAATGTCCGAAGATAATGACGGAATCTGACCTCTTTTTAGGTTTTAATTCTGTTTTTATCTCGTTTTTTTTGAAGCAATTTTGAACTCTATATGCTTTTTGCCCATCAAAATATGCCATTTCGTTCAATTCAGGAAGATAGAGAATTCCTAAAAACGGTTTACTGTTTTTATATACCCCGATACTTATGCCATATAAAGGATGATTGTTCGCATATTGCAGAGTTCCGTCTATCGGGTCTATCACAAACTGATATTCGGTGTTGTTTATTGTCTTAAATATGTTGTTTTTATATTCTGATATCTTTTCTTCATCGATAATCATGTAGTTAAGATGAGAAAAATGTTTACGTATTGTTTTTTTAAAAATATCGGAAATATAAATATCTGCTTGAGTAACCAAAGATTCAACAGACGCATTTTTATTCCCCATATGTTCAACGTCTTGTTGCATAAGTTTCAATTTGCGACCGGCTTTTTGAGCAAAGGCTAAAAGTGTTTCAATCATGTTTTCACCTAAAAAAATATATATTTATTGCATGCTGTATCACAACAATCTTAAATTTCACTTAAACTGCAAATTATATTTGAAACAATTTGTTGTTTATGATATTATTAATACGTGTTGCGGAGATGTGTTATGACTGATGAAGAAGAACCGACAGAAGAACCAGAAAAAGAGGTGAAAGAAAATTCTCCTCAGGCTTCCGATGATATTGATCCTGCAAAAAAGAAAAAAATTAAAGAAAAAGCTAAAGAATACGAGGAAAAATTCGGTAAAGATAATTTTAAAACTGGCGAATATAAAAAAGACGCAAAAGATGCCGTTAAAAACAGAAAAAACCTAAATGCAGTAGATGCTAAGTCGTATGTGATTGATAACGGTCCTCCCGGAGGTGGTGGAGGAGGAGGCGACGAACAGTCGTTTACCGGAGGTTATGAGGACGGAAAATTTTTTGCTCAATCCCCCGATGGCAAAATTATTATCGCTGACAATAATTACGACTTAAATGATAAACTGGCAAAGGCTTTCAAAGAAGGTCACGGAAATTCCGACAAACCATTAAGTATAAACTTTTCTGCATCAAATAACCTTGGCGGTGTTAGTTTGGAACAACGCAAAAGAGATTTTGCCAAAGCTTTTATCAATAACGGAATAATTCCCAAAGGCGATATTCCTATGGACAAAGAATTTTGGCAGGAATTTAAAAATGAATATTTAAGTAATAAAGAAAATACACCTGAAATGTAGGAAAAACTAACCAAGCATATTCCTGATGATGTTATGGGGCGCGAAAAACAAGAAAAAACTGCAAATAATCAGAAAAAAACAACAAAAGATTTAGGAAAAAAACTGCAACAGTTACGAGGAATCGGACCAGGTGTCCCGTATAGTTATAAACCACCTTCAGAAATTAATGCAAACAGCTTAAAAATGCTAAAAGGTGGACGTAACGAAGCTCGTTAGTTTATTTGCATTGCATTTTACCATGCTTTTACTATTGCAACAGTATTAAAAATGTGATATACATTAGGTCTAACAAAAATTTTTGATATATGGATAGAATAAAATTTGACATCACGCAAACGACTGCGGTGATGTTGTATAAAATTAAAACAAACACCGGAAAAAAATGGATAATATCCGGTGATGTTGAAAGCAACAGCTTCAAACTCGTTGCCATTAATGACAACGAAAAATTTATTGAAGTGAATGTGAGTAAAACTAAAATGGTGTTAACCACTGTCCGAGGTTATCGTTATGAAATCTCTGACAAACCAAAGGACGGAGCAACCGTCATTTTTGAAGGACCAATTAATGCACTTTTAGTGCAGGCCTTACTTCCAAAAATGACCTATGTTCCTCAAACCTTAACAGCCATGGCTGATGGTGAAACCGAATGGAGTGATATTGAAACATTCGGAGAAATCAGGAAAAAAAGAAATCCTGATAAAGAAAACCCACAGGACAGGCATGGCTACAAGGTTAATGCCAAGGTGAACAATGAAATTCCTTTTTTTCCTAGATCTCGCGCGATTAAAGAGGTTGAGATAAAGGAAAAGAAAGAAAAGAAGGGGAAATTTCGCAGATAAAAAAAGAAAGAACCAAAAACGGTTCTTTCTTTTTTTATTTGCTTGCCAATAGCGCTTGTTGCAGTTCCTCTTCCAAACCTTTAAGTTTTTCTTGCAACTTAACCAAAATCTTGCGGGTATTTTCATCAACCTCGGTTTTTTGCGGAGATTCAGCAAAAAAGTCTTTTTGAATTTCTTCCCCGACAACCTTTTTAATTCCCTTGCGCTTAAACATCATCTGCACGCCTTCGATAGTATAGCGACGGTCATACAAATAGTGCTTGATGGTCTTGATAATCTCAACATCATCAGGACGATAGTAACGACGACCACCGGAACGCTTCATAGGCTTAATCTGCTCGAATTTGGTTTCCCAAAAACGCAAAACATGAGTTGCTACATCGAGCTCTTCAGCCAACTCGGCAATTGTTCTAAATGCAGATTTGCTTTTATTTACGGGCATGATAAGCCTTATTGATTTATGGTTTTACGCATAGTTTGAGAAGGTTTGAAAGAAATAACCTTACGAGGTGTGATAACGGCTTCAACACCGGTTTTCGGATTGCGACCTGTGCGAGCCTTTTTATTGCGAATTGAAAAAGTGCCGAAAGATGAGAGTTTTACATCATTGCCAAGGCTTAATTCGTTGACAATTTCATCAACAATCATGTCTAAAATATCATTAGAATCTTTTCTGGATAAACCTATTTCGCTATAAATTACCTCAGCAACGTCTGAACGGGTTATAGTATTCATTTTTCTTCCTTTTTCATGTTATATGTTAGTCAAAATTTGTTGTTTGAAAAAATATATTATATTATTCAGATTGACAAGCCTTAATCCACAGTTTTTTTTATATTTTTTTATAAAGATAATGTTTATTTGTATAGCTTAGGCAAAACATCTTCGTTTGATTTGCGGCATCTGCGTGTTTGCTTGCAAAGGCTGCAAAATATTTCGATAAACTCCGAAGCATTCCAATCTTTGGCATTGTCGGCATATAAAGTTTCGCGAATTTTATCAATCTCTTTATTAAAGACTGGAGAATTGAAAATATTGGCAATGTCTTGCAGGTTGGTAATCTGCTTGTTTGGAAAATGAGACTGCCCCCAAAGTATGAGTTCATCACGCAGAAGTTTTAAATCTTTAGCTTTAGCCGCAGCAATCACTGATTTTTTATTGTTTTTGCTTCCTTTTAGTAATGATGTAATTTTAATTAGCATCAACGTTATCAATATGCCAAAGCCAAATGCCGAGACGATGTAAATAATATTGTTTTGCTCGGATGCTGTTTGTGGGGTGATATCAGGAGTGTTTTTTACTTCGGCAAGCGAAGAATTTTGAGAATCTTTTGAAGAAGATTTGCCTAGCTCCGGAATCTTAAATGTCGGAAGTTTTGAAGTGCTGCCGACAACTGTTTTATATTCCGGAATTGTGGCATTTTCAAAACCTTTGGTTTGGGTGTTAAACCAACGAACATCTATAGCCGGAAGAGTTATTTCTCCATTCTTTTCAGGGATATAGACGTTTACTATTTTGGCATACGAAACAACCTTATTGTTTTCAACTTTGGTCTCAACAATCGGTTTTTCGGGATATTGCTTCACCCCCGTAACTTGAATAAATTTAATATCGGGAAGCTGACTGTCTAAAACCCCTACTGCTTTTATATATATGGTTCGGTTAATCGGTTCTCCGACCTTAAATTTCGGATTTTCACCTTCAAATTCAGCAGAAATTCGCAAATCTTCCGCAGGCAACCACCATCCTGTTGATGCAGCAGCGGGTTTAACATTTATGCTTATGGGTTCTGTGGTTAATATTACCGGTGTTTTTTTAGCAAACACATCATTAAAAGCAAAACCTACCATATCATCATCAAAAAAGCGAGCAAACGGGTCTTGGTATGTATCTTTGCTCAGATAGTAGCCGTTAAACTTTACAGCGGGAACCGTGAGTCTGCCCGAACGCTGTGCAAACATGGCATAATCAAATGTTATTTCACGCAAATTGCGGCCGTTTATTATTTTGTTTTCAACCCTTGGCTCTCCAAGTATGCGGATAATCCAATCATCGTTTGAAACCAAAAATACCGGTGCTTCACCCTGCAGGCCGCCGGCGTCATAAATTGTAAGACGATAATTTACCTGCTGCTGCACATATGGCGAATAATTGTCAATTTCGCCTTTTATTTTAAATTTAGGTGAAGAATCGGCCTGAGGCTGAACCAACTGATGTTCGCTGCCGGCAGCTATGATATTAAGATTAATCGGAGCTGTTTTAAAGCCTTCAAGTTCTATTTCCGGAATAGTTATATTACCGGTTTTTAACGGAATCATAACCAAATTCCATTGGCGTGATTTACTAACATCGCCATTTACGATGTTGGTGCGATAACCGTTGGAAACAGACAATATGTTGAAATCATTTGAAAGTTGCTTTAAATCCGGAGAGGCTTTTGTATCTGTATCCTGCAAATTTAGGGTAAGGACAAAAGTTTCGCCCTCGGGTATGGTGGTGCGATTTACGGTTGCATTAAAACTTTGCGCCGAAGCAAAATTCATTGATAAAAATAAAAACAGTGTCGTAAAAATTGTTTTTTTCATGTTTTCACCTATTGTTCATTATACCTGTTTTGACGATATTCCTGATAGATAAGAGCCTTCAAAAGACCTCCGGGATCTTCCGGAATTTCACGATAGCGACGAGCTTTAGCCTGCATTTCTTCATCATATTTTTCGCCATCATTCCCTTCTTGTTCCATGGCGCCGGATGAAGTTTTTTGCTGTTTTTCCTGACGATTTGCTCCTAAATTTTCTTCCGAAGAAGATTTGCTATCCTGATTTTGTTCATTTTCTTCCGAAGAAGATTTGTTTTCCTGATTTTGTTCATTTTCTCCCGAAGAAGAATTGCTATCCTGATTTTGTTCTCCTGAGCCGGAATCTTGTGATTGATTATTTTCTTCAGCCTCACTTTGATTTTTTGAACTGTTATCCGGTTGCTGATTGTTTTTCGGATTATCGTTATCATCAGGTTTTTGATTCGGATTTGGCTTGGGCTTTTGTTGATTGTTTTGGTTGTTTTGCTGTTTTTTTAAATATTCCAAATTAAATTTTGCATCCTCATGGTTTGCATCTATTTCAAGCACTTCCTCATATTTTTTTATTGCCTCTGCAATTTTACCGCTTTTGGCTAAAGCATTTCCCTGATTATACATTCCGGTCACGGAATTATCTTTCTGATAATCTTTTAAGGCTTGCTGATAATTACCTAAGCGGTAGTAACTTGCTGCTTTCCAATTGGAATCGTTGAAATGTTCGACTGCTTTTTGATAATTATTTTGTTTAAATTCTCTAAGCCCGTCCTGATTGGCATTAGTAAAAAAACCGGCATGAGCTTGTGTTGAAATAAACACAAACGCAACCACCAAAATTCCTTTGCGGAAAAACAAAAGACAAAATAGCATAATCGGCGGAATCAGATACCAACCGGAATCGAGCCAAATTGTGCGCATATTTTTGCTTTCTTGAACTTTGTCGTCCGGTTGTTGAAGTTTTTTTGCCAATTCCGCGATTTTTGCATCATCATTTTGAATATTCCAATATTCTCCGCCTCCGGAATTTGCAATCATTTCCAATTTTTCGTTGTTTGAAGCCGTTACCCCCACGATACTTATTTTTATTCCGCTTGATTTTGCTTTTTTGGCTTCTTCAATTGCCAAATCAAATCTTTGACCGACGTCTGAAGTGAAAAATATTATATTTCCTTTGTTGTAACCTGATGATTTAATTCTTTGAACCGCATATGCAATTGCGCGGTCAAGCCTATCGCCGTTTGCCGGCATGATATCAAAATTAACAGCCGGAAGCAGATTGGCAATTATTTTTTCATCTTCTGATATGGGGCTTATCATAAAAGGTTCGGAAGAATATACAATTAAACCTGTTTGCACACCTTTTGTCATGTTCAAAAAATCGCTGATTTTGTATTTTGCACGATTGAGACGAGACGGCAAAATATCAGTTTCTTTCATATCTGACGACAAATTTAAGGCAATAACAACAGGATTTTGAGTTTCAAAATATGGTATCTCTATTTTGTTAAAGCTGGGTCCGGAAACGGCAATCACACTTAAAATTCCGGCAAGCAAAGCTGATATGGTAAACAGTTTGCGTTTCTTCGCGGAACCTTTTATCAACAAGTAGGAAATCAATCGTTTGTCGATAACCTTCTGCCATGAAGATTGAATATTGCCGCTTTTGAAATATGAAAAATATAAAAACAACGGTATTATCAACAGAAGCAAAAACCACGGGCGTAAAAAATGAAAATTGTGCAAATATTCCATCATCTTTTTACTCCTTGATTATGCCAAACCATGAGCATTCCCAATAAAAATGCCAACAATAAAGGAATATAATAAAGCTCCGTTGTTTCTTGAATATAGCGTTCATCTTGCGTTGACGGTTCCAATTGATCTATGAGCTGATATATTTTTTGCAATTCCGAAGTTTTGTCGGCGCGAAAATATTGTCCCTGCGTTACCTCAGCTAAAGTTTTCAAACCTTGTTCGTCAACACCGGATCCGCCCATAGACAACATTTGAAAGAACACACTCGGAGAACCGACACCTATAGTATATATTCTAATGTTTTCATCGGCAGCCAATTTAATAGCTTGTGCCAAAGAAAGCGAACCGTCATTATTTTCTCCGTCGGTTAATAAAATTATTGCTTTTTCTTCGTTTGCAGGAAGATTACGCAGATTTTTCAAAGCTAAGGCTAAAGCATCACCAATACTTGTAGAATCACCGGCCATTCCCGCCTGCATTGAATATAAAATATCTGTCAGCCCAGCCTTATCAAATGTGAGAGGAGCTTGAAGATATGCCCTCGTGCCAAACAATATTAATCCTAACCGATCGTTTGCTCGGCGCTTGGCAAACTCGGATACAACTTTTTTGACCGCATCCAAACGTGTTGCCCGATAACCTGAAACGGAAAAATCTTTTTCCAGCATTGAAGTTGAAATATCCAACACCAACATAATATTTCGGCTTTCGTTTTTTAACCTGATAGGCTCCCCCGTTATCTGAGGACGTGCTGCGGCAATGCAAAGAAGAGACCATAGTATATACATCATTATTAATTTTGCTGAAATTTTGCCATTAGGAGGGGATATATTCCAAACACTGCCTGACAAAACAGAAATTCGCTTTAAATCACCAATAAACGGAACTTTAAGAGAATCGCCATGCATTCCTTTAACTGCCGGAGTTAAAACGTAGAAAACAAAGGGTAAAACCAAAAGCACAAATTCTGAGGGTTCGGCAAAAATTATCATAAATTTTCTCCTATCCATTTTTGGCAAAACCTTTTTAACTCAATTAAGTTTTCGGCATTGGTTCGGTCTGTTGACGGCGGCATATAGGGAGCATTCTTCAGAAGATTGGCAGCCCCCTTCCCAAGCTTGGTTTTACTCTTGGAATTTAAGAACAGAATCCAATCATCTCCGCTTAAGCTGGCAGCTGAAGGATATTTATAAATACAAATACGGCGCAAAATTTCCGAAATTGAAGTTGCTGCTTGTGAAGGAGTGCCTGTGTTAATCCTTGCTAAAAAACTTAATGCAAAATGTTTTTTGGATTTGTTTATGATAAATTTTATTGCATAGTATGTAATAAAGGCTGCCGGAATTGCAAATAAAATTATCCACCACCCATATCCCAAAGGAAATGCAGATACTCCTTCGGGAAGGTGGATATCGCGCAATTCAGGCAAATTATCCGGCATTAAAAACCTCTTTTGTTGTTTATTATCCTAATATAATTTAGGATTTGAAAAACAAAATATCAATATTAAACTATTTTTACTATACCGAATTTTTTCTTTCCCAAAGCTATTTTTGCTTGTCCTTCGGAAACATCTCCTGCTCCGATAAGATAGTTTTCATCGGTTACGGGCTTATCGTTTAATTTTAGTCCGCCTTGTTTTATCAGACGACGAGCTTCGCCTTTGGAAGCACAAAAACCAATATTCACAAAAACATCCAAGATGCTTACACCTTCATTAATCTCTAATGTCGGCAAGTCGCCACCTATTTGGTTTTGTTCAAAGGCCTTTACTGCTGTTTCATATGCTTCCTTGGCATCTGTTTCACCACGGCAAATCTTAGTAGCTTCAAAAGCCAATATTTTTTTTGCTTCATTTATTTCTTGATCTTTCAAAGCCTCCAAGCGTTTGATTTCATCAATAGGCAAATCCGTATATATGCGCAAACATTTACCAACCTCAGAATCACCAATATTGCGAAAATATTGAAAATAATTGTATGAAGATAATTTTTCATCATTAATCCATACGGCATTACCTTCCGATTTACCCATTTTCTTACCACTGGAATCGGTGATTATCGGAGATGTAAAGCCAAATAATTCAGTATTGTATTTACGGCGACCCAGTTCGGTTCCGGAAACGATATTTCCCCATTGGTCTGAGCCGGCTATTTGTGCACGGCAACCATATTTTTGCAACAACACGCAAAAATCATAGCCCTGCAACAGCATATAGTTAAACTCCAAAAAGCTCATAGGCTGTTCGCGTTCCAAACGAGTTTTAACACTATCCATGGTAAGCATACGATTTACGGAGTAGCAGGTGCCGATATCACGTAAAAATTCCAAATAATTAATGTTTTTAAACCAATCCCAGTTATCAACCATCAGTGCATCATTAGCTCCATCACCGAATTGCAAAAACTTAGAAAATGATTTTTTTAAGCCTTCAATGTTGTGAGCAAGAGTTGCTTCATCCAAAAACGGACGCAGTTTATCCTTGCCCGAGGGGTCGCCGATACGCGCGGTTGCTCCACCAACCAATGTTATCGGTTTATGCCCGCATTTTTGAAACCAACGCATCATCATTAAAGGAACAATATGGCCAACATGAAGACTGTCGCCCGTGGGATCGGAACCAAGATAGCCTACTGCAGGTTTGCCGGACTTTTCGCAATCGTATAAATAATCGTCAAAAGCATCAACATTGGTGCATTGATTGTAAAAACCACGTTCTTGCATTATATTTAAGAATTCTGACTTAAATTCAGCCATCTTTTTACTCCTTATTTTTCATTCATAACTAAATTTTAACGCATATTAGCATATTATTTATCAAAAGCAAGAAAGGAGTTTGTTTTTATGGATTCTATTCACACACTCAGAGTTTTGGGAATGGTCAGCGGTTCATCCTTAGCAGGTGTTAATGCCGCTATTATAACTACCGACGGTGTTGATGTTTTTGAATTTGTAAAAACATTTGAGATACCTTATGACGACAACCTGCGTGAAGCCTTGCGCCATATGCGAAAAAACTTTGCCTTGATGAATGAAGATGAAAAAATAAGAATAGAAAATGCCGTAACCGAATTTCATATTGCTGCCGCGAGAGAAATTATATGCGACTGGGGCAATATTGATCTTATAGGCTTTAGCGGACACATTATTTGTCATAAACCCAATGAACATATTTTGTATCAAATAGGAAATGCTCAAAAAATTGCTGACGACCTGAAAGTTAAAGTTGTGAGTAAATTTCGTGATGCCGATATTTTAGCTGGAGGACAAGGCGCTCCGCTTTCGGCAATCTACCACGCATCTTTGGCGCAAAAAATGGACAAACCCGTTGTTTTTGTTGATATAGGCGGACTTACATCGCTAACTTTCATAGGTCAAAACGGTGAAATATTTGCCTTTGATGCCGGCCCCGGAAATTCGGCAATAAACGATTGGGTTAATCGACATAGCGGTATGAATATGGACTTTAACGGAAGATTAGGTATAACGGGAAAAATAAATGAAAGCGTGCTCAACAGCATGATGAGACACAAATTTTTAACAAAACAACCACCCAAAGTTGCCGATGCAAACACTTTCAAGGATAAACTCGAACACCTCGAGGGACTTTCTTTGGAAGATGGTGCTGCTACTGCAACGGCTTTTGTTGCAGATGCCATATTAAAAGCCATAAACGACTTTGTGGTTGTTACTCCCAAGAAAATTATTGTCTGCGGAGGCGGAGCACAAAATCCGACACTGATGCGCTTTTTAAAATTGCGTGGAAAAGGTTTGGATATATGCAATGCTTCGGAATGCGGTTATGATGCCAGAGGAATTGAAGCTCAAGCCTTTGCTTTCATTGCCGTTCGTCGTTTACAACAAATGCCGTCGTCTTTTCCGTTCACAACAGGGGCAATGTGTGAAGTTATTAACGGCGAAATTTTTGAGCCTAAATCTTAACTCTTCTGTTCTTTTTTTATATTTTTGTATTGAAATTACATTTTACAAGCAGTATTATCGGGGGTGCTTAAGTGTAATTTACAGAGGATTTTTAAGAAGCAATGCTGGATATTAAATTTGTGGTAGAAAATACCGAATGGGTTAAAAAATCTTTGGCAAAAAAAGGTTTTCCCGAAGAAAAAATTGATGAATTGGTTATAGCCTATCAAAACCTTAACAAACTTAAAACTTCTTCACAGGCAAAGTCAGAAGAAAAAAATAAGTTGAGCAATGCCATAAAGTCAGCATCTGCCGAAGAAAGGCCTTCAATTATAGCAAAAAGTAAAGCTATCGGGGAAGAAATTAAACAGGAACAAATCTTGTTGGATGAAGCTCAGGCTAAATTTGATGATCTGATGTGGCGAATGCCTAACTATCCGAGCGAAACTTGTCCTGTCGGTCCGGATGATAGCGGAAATGTAGTAATTAAAAAACACGGTGAACCGAGAAAATTTAATTTCACTCCTCGCGACCAGATAGAATTGTGTGAACTGAACGAATGGACCGATATGGAAAGAATCGCCAAAGTATCCGGAGCTCGCACCTATGCCTTGAAGAATGATTTAGCTCAGTTGGAATTGGCTTTGCATATGATGGTTTTGGACAAATTGCGCACATACGGATTTACTGTTGTTTCCGTGCCTTCAATTTCAAAAGAAAAACCTTTGTATGGTCAAGGATATCTTCCTTTTTCCAGTGATGAAATATACCATATGCCGGCGGATAATATTTATCTTTCGGGAACCGCTGAGTTGATTCTTAATTCTTTGCATGCAGATGAATTGTTGAGCGAAAACGATTTGCCCATTATGTATGCCGGATTTTCGCCTTGCTTCCGCAGAGAAGCCGGTGCAGCAGGAAAAGATACTAAAGGGCTTATCAGAGTTCATCAATTCATGAAAACAGAACAGTTTATTATCTGTAAGGGTGACTTGGAAGAAAGCGAAAAATGGCATAAAAAACTTTTGAACATCTCCGAGGAAATTTTGCAGGATTTGGAAATTCCATATCAAGTATTGGATGTTTGCACCGGAGATATGGGCGCCCCGAAATATCGTCAGTATGATTTGGAAGCTTGGCTACCAAGTCAAAATTGCTACAGAGAAACACACTCTTGTTCAAACATTACTGATTGGCAAGCCAGACGAACAAATTTGCGTTATCGTGAAAATGCCAGCGGAAAAGTTAAGTTTGCACACACTTTAAATAATACGGGTATAGCAACACCGCGCGCTTTGGTGATGTTCATTGAAAACCATCAAAATGAAGATGGGACGGTTAATATTCCGGAAAAGTTACAGCCTTATTTGGGCGGTAAGAAAGTTATCGGAAAAAACAAATAAAAACTTTAGCTAAAAACTAAGCCCCACACATTAAAACGGGGCTTAGTTTTTCGGAATAAAACACAAATGGGAACAAAAAAACATGGAATTTGATAAAAAAAAGTTACCTACATACATAATGGCTGCAACAATAGCGGGGGTGGTTGTGTGGTTTAATATTTCATATCTTCATGGACATATTTCTTCAAATAATGAAAAAATAAGTAATTATTCATTAACCGACGAAGATATAAATCCGACAAGGAAAACCGCTGTAGCCGGTTTGTTTTATCCGGCAGATACTTACCAACTGGATAAAAATTTGGACGGTTATTTAGAACATTTTTCTTCTGATAACGGAACACAACCGCAAATAATCATTGTTCCGCATGCAGGATACCAATTTTCAGCAGGTGTTGCGGCTGTCGCATATAAAAGATTGCAACCATATGCATCAAAAATCAAAAATGTCTTTATATTGGGACCTTCTCACTATGTTTACACAAAGGGAGTGGCTCTAAGCAGTGCAAATTCCTTCAAAACCCCTTTAGGTAATATTACCGTTAATACTGCATTGGTTGAAGAATTGAGTCAAAATAAGTTATTTTCATTTAATGACGAGGCTCATAGAAAAGAACATTCTATTGAAGTTCAACTTCCGTTTTTGCAAAAAGTTTTGGAAAATTTTAATATTATACCGATGGCTTATGGCGATATTAAGCCGGAATATATTGCTGAGATTTTAGAGCCATACCTTGCAAAAAATGACAGTTTGTTGGTGGTTTCTGCTGATTTATCGCATTATTTAAGCTATGAAGAAGCTAAAAAAGAGGACGAAAAAACAGCAGAAAAAATACAAAATGCAATTCCTTTAGATGATCATAATTCTTGTGGCGC
Source organism: Alphaproteobacteria bacterium (assembly GCA_045615365.1). Taxonomy (GTDB): domain Bacteria; phylum Pseudomonadota; class Alphaproteobacteria; order RF32; family CAG-239; genus CAZU01. The sequence continues at coordinate 21,093 of JAZLEQ010000006.1, read as the reverse complement.
ATCCGGAATAAATACAGCGATGCTTATTGCAAAAAAGCATGGACTTATACCCAATATGCTTGATTTAATTAATTCAGGAGATACCGGTTCTGATAAATTTAGGGTGGTAGGATATGGCGCATGGAGCTTTGAAAAACACGAGGAAAATCTGAAAGGGATCGATTTAGAGCAAAGAAATTTAGAAAATTTTGCGCGCCACAATAAAAATCAATTATTTGACATTGTAAACAAAAGTTTGAATGAAGCCGTTGTTAATAATGCTCATTTTGAGCCATCTCGTGATGATTTTGATAATGTTTTATTTAATAAAGGGGCTTCATTTGTAACCCTAAAGCTTGATGGCAAATTGCGCGGATGTATCGGATCGCTTATTGCAAATAGGGCTATCGCGATTGACTTGGCTCAAAATGCTTATAATGCTGCAATGCACGACAACCGCTTTTCTCCTCTTACAAAAGAAGAGCTGAAAAAAATAACTTTTTCAATTTCTTTGCTTACTGATTTTGAAAAAATAGACTATACATCTTATGATGATTTAATCACTAAAATTAAGCCGTTTGAAGATGGAATTCTCATTAATGATGGTGAAAGAAAAGGGGTTTTTCTGCCTTCCGTTTGGGAAATGATCCCAAATAAAAACGACTTTATGAGCGAACTCAAAATTAAAGCAGGATTAAGCCCCTCATATTGGTCTGATGAAATCAAAGTATTTAAGTTTAAAACCGTGGAGATTAAAAATGACAATAATTAACGGATATGAAATTGCAATAGACGAAGAAAAACTAAATAAAATGATAACAGAGCAAACAACTCCTGTTAATATGATTGATGACAACTTTGCCGGTTATACAGAACTTGAGGATGGCGATAAAAAGGCTCTAACTCACTTGATTAAAGCCGCAAAAATTATAAATGATGTTTCGCTGGAACAAGATCATCGCCTAAACAAAACTTTGAAAAAAGCATTGGAAGAAGCTGCAAACGAAAATACTCATGCTCAAAAGGCTCTGAAAATGTTTAACTCCTTAAATGGTGTTGCCGGAATTAACGGAATTGATAAAGATCCGATAGAAATATTTAAGGGTGTTAAAACTGCATTAGGGCATAACTTTTATCCGGAAGATTTGTCTGTTGAAGAGTTCCATAAAATTATATCCTCGATGATTAAATCCGGTAAAACAAATGAAGTGAAAAAGATTTTATCCGCAAGAACAATGGTCAGAAGAAAAGGTGACGAACTTGAATCCATTGACTACACAGAATATTTTGCCAAAGAATTTTCATTAATTGCAAACGAACTGGAAGTGGCAGCACATTATTCAACAAATAAAGATTTCAATGAATTTTTAAAATGGCAGGTTCAGGCATTATTGCAAAACAATGAGGATATGGATATGTTGGCGGATAAACATTGGGCCGTTTTGCAAGACACCCCTTTGGAATTTACAATCAGCCGTGAAAATTATGATGATCAAATGACACCCACCATTTTTAACAACCCGCAATTAGCCGAGTTATTAGAAGAAAAAGGTATTTTACCAACCCCGAAAGATATGTTGGGGGCTCGTGTCGGAATTGTTAATAAAGAAGGAACAAAACTACTTTTAACTTTTAAGGAACACATCGCAAAACTAACAAAATTGATGCCATATTCCGACAGATATGAGCAGAAAATTGATAATAACGGCGAAATCAAGCAAACAATGGTTGATGTTGACTTGGCTGCTTTGCAAGGCGACTATGCCCAATGCCGAGGGGGCATGACCATTGCCCAAAACCTGCCAAATGATGATAAGTTGGCTATAAAAACAGGTGGAGGAAGACGCAATGTTTATCACAGGCAAGTCAGAATGTCTAAAGATGCATCGCGATCTCAGAAAATTTTGGATGCTTTGGTGGAAAAAGAATTTCATCAATATTTTGATGATGAAGCCGAACATATTTTTGTTATCGGACACGAAAACGGGCATTCACTCGGCCCCGATAATACATACAAAACCGCTTTAGGGGTTTATAATCACATTATTGAAGAAAATAAAGCAGATGTTGTTTCAATCGCAATGATGCCGGAATATGTTAAAATCGGCGCAATTGATGAACTGACATTAAAGAAAATTTATGTAACATGGATCGTAAGGATGTTACTTAAGGCAAAACCAAAACAAATTGAACCTCACAGAGTTGCAGATCTGATTCATTTTAACTGGCTTAAAAAATATGGGGTGATAGAAATCAGCGAAAACAACAAAATAAGAATCCGTTTTGAAAAAATGGAAGATGCAATGAACAAAATTTTGCAAAAAACAATTGAGGTGCAACTTTCAAAATCTGCGCAAAACGCCAAGAAATTTATTGACGAAAACTCCGAATGGGATTCTCTTCATGAACATATTGCCAAAACATTGGTTGAACTCGGAATTAAGCCATATAAAGAGATAAGGATATTTTTATAATGTATTTTGCGTTGAATGAAATTTTTGCAATCGGGATTGGTCCGTCGAGCTCGCATACCGTGGGACCTATGAAAGCTGCAAAACAATATATTGAAACTTTAAAAAAAAATGAACAACTTGAAAATGTTGAAAAAGTTAGAGTTGATTTATACGGTTCTCTTGCTTTAACGGGTGTGGGACACGGAACTCTAAAGGCCATAATATACGGACTTATGGGGTTTACCGCAGAAGAAGTAGACACTGAAAAACCTTATTTTGATTCGGTTAAACGCGATAAAATTTTGCATCTGGGGCAACAAAAGGTTGTTAACTTTGATTTAGATAGCGATATGATTTTAAATATGGATGTTTTTTTGGATGAACATTCTAACGGTATGACAATATCTAGTTTTGATGGAAACGGGAAAGAACTATTTTCCGAAACTTATTTTTCAATCGGTGGCGGTTCTATTGTTACAAAGAAAGAATTTCATAACAAGGTTGAACGAAAGGTTTTGAATGTTCCTTTTCAGTTTGACAGTTGCGAAGAATTACAACAAATCTGCAATAAATATGATTTGACTTTTTCTGATGTGGTTTTGCAAAATGAAGTATCTCTGCAACCGGAAGAAAAGGTGTTTGCATATATTGAAAAAATCCGAAAAACGATGTCTGGCTCCATTGATAAGGGAATGAAAAATTCGGGATTTTTACCGGGTGGGCTAAATGTAAGCAGAAGAGCTCCTAAGATTTATGAATACTTAAAAGAAAAATTTGTTGATAATAACCAAGATGGTTTGGAAGTTATCGACTGGATTAATCTGTGGGGGTTTGCAACTGCCGAGGAAAATGCATGTGGGGGAAGAATTGTAACAGCTCCTACTATGGGATCTGCAGGAATTATGCCGGCAGTATTGAGATATTTTGAAAAATTTGCATCAAACACGTCGCCTTTGAGCAGAGAAGAAGGTGTTATAAAATTTCTGACAACCGCGGCTGCTATTTGTTCTTTATACCGAACAAATGCGTCAATTTCAGGTGCTGAAGTGGGGTGTCAGGGCGAAATCGGGGTGGCTTGTTCAATGGTTGCCGCGGGCCTCACTGCGGCTATGGGCGGAACTAATTTGCAAATAGAACAAGCAGCAGAAATTGCAATGGAACACAACCTAGGCTTGACTTGCGACCCGATAAACGGCTTGGTGCAAATTCCGTGTATTGAAAGAAATGCAATGGGCGCCGTAAAAGCTATCAACTCAGCAAGGCTTGCTTTAAGAGGACACGATAAACAGATCGTTTCGCTGGACAGTGTGATTAAAACAATGTATGAAACCGGAAAAGACATGAGTGCTCGCTATAAAGAAACATCTTTGGGCGGATTGGCGGTTAACATTGCAAATTGTTAGGATTTTGCATTATTTGCTTGAATAAGATTTTGCAAAAATGTAGAGTTTGTATATATAATAACTTTTTAGAAAGATTAAGTCATGCTTGCAAAACTTTTTAAGGGTGAGTTATCGTTGGCGGCAACTTTTTGGAAATTCGGCATTTTGGGATTGTTTATTCTTTATTCATCCCTTAAGTTGTCGGCAAACTTTTTGAAAACATACTTAAACGGAAAAAGCATAGCCAATTATTTTATGCATAATTTCCATTTTGTTTATTCGCCTAAGATGAGTTTGTGGTGGGCTTTGTGCTATATTTCTTTGTTTGTGGTTTTGATTATTTATTCATACAAAATTGTTGTTGCGGTTTGGCGCAGTGCAAAGAACTATGAAAAAAGTATTTGGCTTGCTCAATTTGCAAGAATCGGCATCATCTTTGCCGTAGGCTTTATTTGGTATCCGATAATCGTGAGGATTTTATAGATGAAAAAAATTTGTTTAGTGGCTTTGATTTTAATGCTCGGAGCTTGTGTTCGTGCGGGAGATTTTTCTCCGGAAAGGCATGCTCAATACGAAATAGGAAAACCGGATTGTGATAAGACCCCTCAAAAATGTATTAATAATGTTCCTTGGTAGAAGAAAATAAGAAGCCCTGTTTTATTCAGGGCTTCTTTATTTTGCTATTTAATTTTCACCAAACGACTACGGTCATTAAACTTTAATCCTCTGTCATTTAGCGCCAATCTTCCGTCTTCATCATAAATGTAATAATATACGAGTTCTCTTTCATTAATTTTGTTTGCATCAATAGCTCCTTCCGGAACGCCCCACAAAATTGATATAGGCCATAATAACAAATTCAAAGTTCCATAGATATATTGTTCACTTTGTCCGGCATTACCTGCGGCAAGATAAAAATTGCCAACTCCGGGGAGCAGATTAAGTAAACTTGCAGCGAGCGGAGATGCTGGTTTTTCATAGTTGCCGGCCGGTGTATCAACCGTAATTCCCTGCCCTTTGAGTTCCCTTAGAGTAACCTTTTCCTGATATGTCAGTGAGGTGCATGCTGATAACAGCATTGTGCTTATAATTAAAAATTTTTTCATTAGTCCTATCTTCCTTTTTTTTCATTTGTTATAACAAAAAAGTCACCCTGATGAAAGGTGACTGGAAGTTGGTAACTATTTCACATAAAGATAGTGCAGCATATTGACTGCAAATACAGCTATTTTGCCGCCTTCCAGTCAATTTATTTAAATAACCGTCAGGCATGCAAAATTTAACGTCCTTACATCCAACAGACGTATGTGAAATGAGGTTACCACACCCCAGACAAGTTATCATCTTGTCTGCTTTTATACTAAATACCGACCTTGAATAAGTCAACAAAAAAACCTCTCTGTTTTCACAAAGAGGTTTTTCTTATTTAGATAATCAATAAATTATAGCTCGCCTGAAGAATAGCGTTTTGCCATTTCCGACATCGGAATAACTTTAATCTTATCAGCATGACCGGCAGCACCGAAAGCAATAAAGCGTGCTTCACAAACTTTTTGCATTTCTTCAATAGCCGGTTTTAAGTATTTGCGAGGGTCAAATTCTTTGGGATTTTCAGCAAAAATCTTACGAATTGCACCGGTAATTGCCATGCGGCAATCTGTGTCCACATTAACCTTGCGAACGCCAGATTTAATACCGCGAACAATCTCTTCTACCGGAACACCATAGGTTTGCGGAATTGCACCACCATAGGCATTAATCAAATCTTGCAATTCTTGCGGAACTGAAGATGAACCATGCATAACCATGTGAGTGTTGGGCAATTTGGCATGAATTTTCTCAATTACATCAATAGCCAAAATATCGCCATCGGGTTTGCGGGTGAACTTGTATGCACCATGTGATGTGCCTACAGCTACGGCCAAAGCATCAAGTTTTGTTTCGGCAACAAAGCGAGCTGCTTCATCAGGGTCTGTAACCAAGCGTTTTTTATCGATTACACCTTCGGCACCATGACCATCTTCTTTATCGCCTTTACCTGTTTCCAACGAACCGATAACACCCAATTCGCCTTCAACCGATGCACCAACAGCATGAGCTCTGGCAACAACTTCTTTGGTTACATTAACATTATATTCAAATGATGAAGGAGTTTTACCATCTGCTTCCAAAGAACCGTCCATCATAACTGAAGAATAGCCGTTTACGATAGCAGATTGGCAAATATCTACTGATGAACCATGATCTTGGTGCAAACATATAGGTAGTTCGGGGAACATTTCAATTCCGGCTTGAAGCATGTGACGAATCATCGGGTCGCCGGCAAATTTACGCGCACCGGTTGATGTTTGCAAAATAACCGGAGCATTAACTTTGCGAGCGGCTTGCAAAACGGCAATTACTTGCTCCATATCGTTGAAGTTGAATGCCGGAACACCATAGTTGTTTTCGGCTGCGTGATCTAAAATCTGACGCATTGTTACTAAAGGCATGTTTTTCTCCTTAATTCTGGTTTTATAAAAAATTTTGTTGTTACTACTATATAAATATCTTGTTTTTTGGCAAGAAGATTCTTCTCTTATTTCAGCGCATCTTTAACGGAATCGACAACCTCTTCAACCGTTATTCCGAAATATTTATAAAGTTCTCCTCCTGGGGCCGAAGCTCCGAATCCATCCATTCCGATAATGTCTCCGTTTAAGCCGACATATTTCTCCCAGCCGAATTTTGAAGCCGCCTCAACAGCAATGCGAGGTTTGCTCCCCAAAATTTCTTCTTGATAAGTTATGGGCTGAGCATCAAAAAGTTCGGTGCAAGGCATTGATACAACAACTGTTTCTATTCCTTGTTCTTTAAGCTGCTTGTGCGCTTCCACCGCCAATGAAACTTCCGATCCGGTAGCAATTAGTGTGGCTTGACGTTTGGAAACATCGCCGGCAATGATATACCCTCCTTTTGCACTTTTGTTTTCTTTTGCATCATTTCGCAAAAGTGGCAGATTTTGACGGCTTAAAGCTAAAATGCTCGGAGTTTGAGTTTGTTCAATAGCCAAAGCCCAAGCCTCCGCAGTTTCTACAACATCGCAAGGACGGAAAGTGAGCATATTGGGCATTGCTCTGAATGATGCCAAGTGTTCAATCGGTTGGTGGGTCGGTCCGTCTTCGCCAACACCGATAGAATCGTGGGTCATAACGTATATTACAGGCAATTTCATTAATGATGCCAAACGCATTGACGGACGCAGGTAGTCAGAAAATACTAAGAATGTTCCGCCATAAGTCTTTACCCCGCCATGTAGGGTCATGCCGTTCATTATTGCACCCATGGCATGTTCTCTGACACCATATTCTATATTGTTACCATTATAGTCTTTGGCGGTTATTGTTTTGCTTGATTTGGTTGAGGTCATATTTGGACCGGACAAATCGGCCGAACCACCGATAAGTTGAGGCAAGCTGGGGACAATAGATTCCAAACACATTTGCGAAGCTTTACGAGTGGCAACAACTGTGTTTTCTTTAATAGCGGTTTCTTTAACTTTGTTTAGCTCTTTATCCCAATTTTTAGGAAGCTTACCTTCAATTACATCCAAAAATTCCTTACCTTTTGCCTTGGCTCTTTTTTGCCACTTGCTATATTCCTTGGTATTTCTTTTACCTGCTGTGCGCCAATTTTCTAAAATCTCTTCAGGGATATCAAATCCTTCTGATTGCCATTTTAGGTTTTTGCGCATTAAATCTATTTCTTCACGTCCTAGTGGCGAACCGTGACATTTGGGCGAATTGCACTTATTCGGTGCACCGAAACCTATAGTTGTTTTGCAAGCAATCAGTGTCGGCTTGGATGATTTTTTAGCTTTTTTAATTGCTCTGTTTATCTGACAGAAATTATGCCCGTTAATCGAAATTACGTTCCATCCGTTTGCCTTAAAACGTTTTACCTGATCGGTTGATGAGGCAACGGAAACATTGCCGTCGATAGTTACATTATTGTTATCCCAAAAAGCTATGAGCTTGTTTAGTTTAAGGTGTCCGGCAAGAGAAATGGCTTCTTCGGAAATTCCTTCCATTAAGCAACCGTCACCCATTAAAACATAGGTGTAGTGATTGCAAACATCTGTTCCGTATTTGGCCGAAACAACACGTTCTGCCAAAGCCATACCGACTGCCGTAGCAATACCCTGCCCCAACGGACCGGTGGTTGTATCTATTCCAAGCAAGTGACCATATTCAGGATGCCCTGCTGTTTTGGCTCCGAGTTGGCGAAAATTTTGCAAATCACCAAGAGAAATATCTTTGTATCCCATGAGATAAAATATTGAATACAACAAGCTTGAAGCATGACCTCCGGATAAAACAAAGCGATCTCTGTCAAACCAACGAGGATTTTGCGGGTCAACCTTGATATGATGAGCAAAAAGCATGGTAGCAACATCAGCTATACCCAACGGCATTCCGGGGTGCCCCGATTTTGCCTTCTCTATCATTTCGGCCGACAAAAAACGAATCGCATTCGCCATAAATTTTTCTTGTTTATAGCACATTGTTTTCTCCTTTTATTTAGTTTTTACAGCTGGAGCATCCACGAGTTTCGGGGACTTCTATTTCCTGATAAACGGTATTTATTTGCCTGTTATGTTCGGCAATTTCCTCTTCGGAAAGATAACGATAGTCAATATCAAGCATTTGCTTAGATTTATTCATTTCTTGTAATGTCATCTCAAAACCTAAGTAAATTTTAAAATCGTTGTATGGAGGCATCGGGATACGAGTAACGGTTGTTTTTCCTTTGAAAGTTTCTTCATTTTTCAACGGTGATATTGTGGCAGATTGTTGATATACTCTTTTGCCCAAATAATCTTCGGCATTTTTTGAAGTTTTTACATAAAACGAAAAATCAACTCTATTGGTAGAACTTTGTTCAAGTCTGCGAATTTTTATAATAGGAACTATTTCAGCAAAACGCTTACCTGCCTTGGTGTAGCAAAAGCTTTCAACTCCAACCATATTAATTTGAAATTTATCAACGAAGCCATCGTTTTTATATAAACGAGCATCATTGCGTGAAATTATGATGGAAGGGCAATCATATTCGGTATATGAATAATTTGAACAAGAAAAAATGAGCGGTAATATAAACAAAATGAAAAAACGTTTCATCGACATCCTCTTTTTTTTAACAGCTGTTTTTTAAGAATATAATTCAATTCTTATTTTTTGTAAAGAAGGCAACCAACTCGCTGTGATTAGAATAAGGAAATTGATCCACCATAGTTATTTCTTCGAGTTTATAGCCGCCGGAAATAAGTGTATTTGCATCATTTACAAAGGTTTGCGGATTACATGATATTGCAACAATTTTTTCCGGTTTATTTTGCGATGAAGCTATTGATCGGCAAAGCTCTTTAGCTCCGGCACGAGGGGGATCAAAAATAAGAGCATCAAATTCTTTTAATTCGTTTTCATCCAAAGGATATTTGAATAGATTTTTGTTAACAATTTTAATATTGGTTATTTGATTGCGATTTACGGAAGCATTAAAACCTTTAAGCAACGCTGCAGATGAATCAATTGCCGTAACTTTAATCTTTTTATGTTGCGCAAACAAATACGAAAATGTGCCGACGCCGCAAAATAAATCGGCAATATTTCCGGAAAAATCAGAAAAATATTTCAAAACCAAATTTTCTAAACTTGTTTGTCCTTCCGCTGACGGTTGCAAAAATGTTCCGGCAGGAATATAAACTTTATGTTTTCCGCTTTTTATATAAGGTGAGTTTTTTTCAACAAGCGTTTCACTTTCTGAATGCTGAGACAAACGATGAGAGATTCTTATAATATCGGGAGACGAGTTCACGGCATCTGAAATAATCATCCGATAATCCAGCGTAAGCGGTGCTGAAAACTCCAAAACGATGTCTAATCCGTTGTCGGCTTCGCAAACAAAAACATCACCTCCGGCAATTGTTTTTTGCACAATTTTTTTGCCTTGTTTTTCAGTATAGGGCTGGCTGCAAATCATCAAAACCAGATTACGAATAAACTCAATGTTTTTATTAATTTTGGGAGTTAGCGAACAACACATATCAACATCAACCAATTGATGGCTTGCCTTTTGATTAAAACCAAACAAAAGATTTTTTTTCTTATACTCAAAAGCAAAAGTGGCACGGCGCCGCTTTCCGTCTTCAGTAAAAACGGGGGGCATCAATTTGAAGTCTGATGAATTTATGGATTTTATCGTTGCTGTAAATTCGGCGATTTTTAATTTTTGATATTCGTTTTTTACCAAATTACGATAATCACAACCGCCGCATTTTTCACAACAAATATCAGACATTATTCTCCTCTTTCGGGTTCAATATCAGGAATATCTTTATTATCCAACGGCTCATCAATTAATGATATTTCTTCACTTTCCTGTTTTTCAAAAACCGGATGGACATTACTTTTTTCATTTTTGCTTACAAATTCACCTTGTTCTTCAAAATCTTTAATATCTTCCGAAGTAAATACCTCCACTCGATTACGGCCGTTTTGCTTTGCACGATACAGTGCCGCATCTGCTTTGCGGATAAGATCGTCAACCGTCTTAGCAACCGCCGACGACGAAACACCGATAGAAACAGTGAAACGAACTTCCTCATTATTGTCAGACATTACGACAATTGATGCAATGGCCTGACGCAATCTGTCGGCAACTTTTGCAGCTTGGTCGGCATTTATACCCGGCAAGAAAACAACAAATTCTTCACCACCGTATCTGGCCACGATATCGTTATCACGCAATGCTTTTTCCGTTTTACCCGAAAGTTCAATCAAAACCTTATCACCGATTTTGTGACCATACGTATCATTGACGCGTTTGAAGAAGTCGGCATCCAACATCAATACACTATATTCTTTGCTTTCACTTTCTAGCTTTACTATGCGCTGTTTTACTTCATCTTCAAAATAGCGACGATTATAAACCGAAGTAAGAGGATCTCTGGTAGCTTGATTTTCCAAAATATTCTCACGTTTCTTACGAGAAGTGATATCTTGAAATGCGGTGTATAATGCCAAGCCGTTATCGTAAGTTATAACATTGGCCGAAACCATTAACCAGAAAGGCGTGGTTGAATTCGGGGAATTCACCAAAACCTCAAAATCCTGAACTTTATCCTGAGTTTTAATCTTTTCAAGAAGTTGACGACGGTTGTCTGCGTCGGCAAAAAATTCTTTCAGATGATGTTTATCCAAAGTTCTTTCTTCAAGCCCGAAAAGCTTTATGGCGTTTTCGTTGGCAAGGATTATTCTGTCATCACCAAGATGAGAAATGATAATCGGGAAAGGCGACAAACGAATAATCTCTTTAATCTTTTTGTTTTGCTCAACAAACTTCAATTTCTTCTCATGACGATCAATCAATAATTCATCGCTTTTCATCAACAAGAAACTCATGCCATATAGCACATAACTCAAAGGAGCTGCATACCATGAAACATTTTCCGATGAAAAGAATGTGTAATTTACCATCATTATAATACTGATTATTGCCACTACAAAAGCGAGAATGTATCCGCGCGCATATCTTTGAGCAAACTTTCCGGTAAGACCGACTGCCAACAAAACATAGCCAACCAAAGGAAATACCGTCAGCATATTATTAACAATATCGCCTGCCGGTTTGATAACCGTAAACAAAACTATTGCCCCGCAACCGAGAGCCGATAAAATTAATCCGCTAGCAATAAAAAGTTTGCTCCTCACCTGAATTGACAAGAACGTCAATGCCGCTACTATAATCATCATCATCGCAACAAATAAGAGCAATAATTCCGTCATGACATATGTTTCAACAGGATAACCCAAATTGAAGTTTTCAACCGCCTTAGCTTCAACAAAAGTTTCAATAAAATTTAATCCTGTAGCGATACTGAAAAAAAACACCGCTATTGTTAAAGCTTTCTCTTTAGCGGCATGATATGCCGATATAAACAAAAACAACAATGCAAATATTGTTATCCTCAAATATTCAGGATTTGAAAAAATTTCAAAATTTTCCATTTTTGCTCCTTGCAATAATTCTTTTTTAATATAAAATAAAATTGAATTTGTTAAAAATATGATAAAATTTTGATGAATTTTTTATTTTTTTTATTATCATATTAAATGATTGGTATGTGAAAATTCTAAAGGAAGGTTTTATGAATAATATTTTACCAAAACATTACAGCAACAATTTGGAGCTTAAAAACTTCAAAGGTAAGCACTTTTTAACAGACCGGACAAAACTTAAAATATTGCTCCCCGGCATTATTTTCGGCTTTTTATTGTCGCTTTTAGGAGTATGCGATCAGCTTAATTTATTGGAAGGAAGTATTCGTGGTTTGATACCGAATCGCGATATTACATCTGCATCAACTCTTTTTGACACGGGTTTCTTTGATTTTTGCTTTTTTGTTTTGGGTTTGGGAATTATGATAAACAACATCATCACCTACCTTAGCTACAATAAATACTTTTTCAACGGCAAAAAAATAACCATTCTGCGCCGGCAGTTTTTTAAACCCAAGATTTATAAAGAAGAAAAACTTGAAAATTACAGCGGTGTTCGTTTCAGAATCGAATTTCTGCATTGGGGCTTTTGCAACAAGAATCGCTATATTGTGGAATTATACAATAAAAATCCGGAAAATTGTATTCCTCTTTATATTTCCACCTCATCACAGGGTGTGAGAAAAATGTGGAAAAAATATGCCAAAAATTTCCGCCTTCCCGCATTGATAAATACCGACGAAGGATTAAAAACTTTGGAATTAAAAATTTTGGATAAATCAATCAATGAACTTTATAAGCAAGGCCTGATAAAAGACGATTACAATTCATATGAAAGTTTGCCGAACGGGATTGCTTATGTTCGTAAAAAGGACAAAATCGTGATTAAGGTCAGAAAAATTGTTTGGGATACATATAATATTTTGGCTTGGTTGTTCGTTACATGTCTTGTTTTAATGACAATTGCCTTTTTTTCAAAAATATCGCAGTTTGAAATGCAACATTTTGTATGTTTGCTTTTGGCATTTTTGGTTGTTGTCTGCATAGTTATGATTTTGTTCCGTAAAGAAAAATTGGTGATTAAGCAAAACAAAATCGTTAACACTCACAAATACTTTTTATTTTCCAGAAAAAATAATGAAATATTCAAAAAAGACATTGAAGCTATTGAAGTTACCGAGAATCCGGCTACGGGAAGATTTTTTGTGGCCGTTATATCTGAAGACAACACAATAGACTTCGGCAGAAAATTGGATATCAAAACCTTAGAATGGATTAAAAAGTTTTTAGTTCATGAAATTGTGAAACAGTAAAAAATTTGTTTTGCCATATAAAAACGTTTAAGACAAATGTTTGGCAAAATATGTTGGCTTTTGGAGGTTGTATATGAAAAATAAATTACAAAACGAAATAAATTCCGATGCTTTACTCAGAGAAGTTGTGGAAGAGGTAAAAAACGAAGAATTACAACAACTATGGAACAAATACGGTTTGTTTGTAATTGTGGGTGTGGCGATTATATTAACGATAACAATCAGCTTTGAAAGCATTAAGGCGTGGAAAGAAAAAAATGACCAAAAACTTTCCGATGCATATTCGGTGGCAATGTCGTTGCAATCACAAGGACGTTTGGATGAAAGCCTGAGTATATATCAATCGTTAATAGAAAAAAATACGGGAATCTATGACGAATTGTCAAAACTGCAAACGGCAAATATTTATTTCGGACAAAACAAAAACTCCGAAGCTGCGGAAACTTTGCAGAAAATGATTGATGATAAAGACACTTTACCTCAAATGAAATTTGTTGCAGCTATTAAGTTGGCGGCATATAAATTGGATACCGATGCTCCGGCAGAGGAAGTGAATGCTTTGTTACAACCTTTGTTGCAAGATAAAAATTCATCCGTCGTTGCAAGAGAACTTTCGGCAATGCTGAATATACGAGAGAAAAACTTTGTTCAAGCAAAGTCAGAGTATGAAAAAATATTATCATCCCCTGAAATTTCTGATGAAATCAGAGCTCGTGCTTCGGATATGATAAACCTTTTAGATGAAAAAAAATAATGTTAAATAATCGGGATTTTTACAGATGAAAAAAATATTATACGGTTGCTGTTTGTTAAGTTGTTTGTGTGGATGTGCAACAAGTGAAAAAGCTTCCCTGAACATTGAAGGCGAAAGAATCAGCGTGGTTAGAGAAAACAAGAATCTTACTCCTGATGCAAGAGGTGAAAAGATTAAGTTGCCCAGAGCAAAAATAAACAATTCATGGACACATTACGGTGTTAATGCGAACCATGGCGGCGGACATTTAAAAGCCGGTGGGAACCTTGACGAGATTTGGAATGAAAATTTTGGCGAGGGAACGTCTAAGCGTAATATTTTAATTTCATCACCGGTGTCTGACGGCAAAAACATTTACACGATTGATGCAAAAGGCAAAGTTAAAGCTTTCGGGCTAAATGACGGTAAAGAGATATGGGAAAGAAAATTGAAACCCGCAAATAAAAAAGCTAAAACATCTTCTTTAACCGGAGCCGGTTTGGCTTTGAACGACGATGTATTATATGCATCAACCGGTTTTGGTGTTGTTTTTGCAATAAATACCAATGACGGAAGTGTGGCTTGGGAACAAAATGTTAAATCTCCGATAAGAAGTGCTCCCACGGCAGACGGCGATTTGGTTATTGTGCAAACCATTGATAACGGAATATTTGCGCTAAAAAACAATGACGGTAGCATTTTGTGGAAAGACAAAATTGAAGATGAAGCAACAACTATGACCGGACGAGCTTCTCCGGCATATAGCGCGAAAGACGACTTGGTGGTTGCAGCATTCTCAAATGGTCAGCTTCAAGCATATAAAGCCTCTACGGGAACTCCTTTATGGATGGAATGGATTATTTCCGCATCAAGCACAGAATCGTTGGCAGATATCACCTCGATAAAAGCTAATCCGATTATTGATAACGGCGTGGTTTATGCAGTAGGATATAACTCACCGATGATGGCCATTGATGCAAGAACAGGAGCGCGAATTTGGCAAAGAGAAATCGCTTCGGCATCGCAACCTTGGTTGGCAGGAAAATATTTGTTTGTTCTCACTAATGACGGCGATTTGATTGCTTTGAACAAAATTACAGGGGGAATTGTTTGGAATACAATTATCCCATATGCTTCACCCGACGAAAGATTAGGAGTTACAACATCGGGACCGATACTCGCTAACGATGCATTGTTGGTTGTTTCATCTAACGGAAATTTATATTCGGTTTCTCCCTACAGCGGAAGAATCATGGGAGTGGCCGATGTCGACAAAGGGATTGATATTGCCCCCGTTATGATTAACGAAACCTTGTTGTTAACAACAAATGGTGCTGATTTAATTGCTTTCAGATAAGAGAAGAAAATGGTGTTAAAAGTTGCGATAATCGGAAGACCCAATGTCGGAAAATCGACATTATTTAATCGTTTGGCCGGAAGAAAAATAGCTATTGTTCATGATATGCCGGGTGTTACCAGGGATAGAAAAACTGCAAAAGCAAAACTCAATGATTTGCAACTGGAAATTATTGATACGGCCGGTTATGAATATTCAAAAGAAGACAATATTGAACAAAGAATGTGGCAACAAACGCAAAAGGCCATTAACGATGCCGATGCGGTTTTGTTCATGTTTGACGCAAGAGCAGGTGTTCAACCATATGACGAGCATTTTGCAGACCTTGTTCGCCAAATGAGCAAACCGACGATTTTGCTTGCCAATAAATGTGAAGGCAAACTTCAGGAAGACAGCATTTTTGAAGCCTATAAACTCGGCTTAGGTGAACCGATTGCTTTTTCTGCGGAACATGGTTTGGGTGTGCAAGACCTTTATGTCGCTTTGAAAAATTTGTCGGAAGAAATTGTGCAAATTGAAGAAGAAAACGCAGAAGAAAACAAACAAAAACCGATACAATTAACCATTGTCGGAAGACCTAATGTCGGAAAATCCACTTTGGTTAATGCTCTTTTGAATGATGAAAGAATGCTCACGGGACCGGAAGCCGGTGTTACCAGAGATGCCATAACCAACGAATGGGAATATGAAGGCAGAAGGATAAACTTGGTTGATACGGCGGGGCTTCGCAAGCAGGCTCGTGTTGAAAACGGGCTTGAGAAGATGTCGGCTGCAGCAACAAAACATGCTGCATTCATGGCTCAGGTGGTTGTGTTGGTTTTGGATGCTGAAGGGGTTTTGGACAAGCAAGACTTAACTATTGCGCGTCAGGTTTTGGATGAAGGACGAGCTTTGGTAATTGCGGTTAACAAATGGGATATTGCTAATCGTACTGAGGTTTTGGAAAAACTTAATTATAAATTGCGCAATTCTTTAACTCAAGCTGAAGGCATCCCTACGGTTACTATTTCTGCTCTGAAAAAAGAAAATTTAGATAAATTAATGAGAGCTATTTTTAAGGTTTATGACCGTTGGAACAAACGTATTCCGACAGCTCCGTTAAACCAATGGTTTGCCGATGTGCAAGATAACAATCCTCCACCTTTGGGTAAGAATAAACGTCGGATTAAATTGCGTTACATTACCCAAGCGAAAACGCGTCCGCCTTCATTTTATATTTTTTCAAGCAACCCCGAAGGGTTGCCGGATTCGTATTTGCGCTACCTGACAAACAGCTTGCGCGATACTTTTGATTTGGGCGGAATTCCGTTGCGAATTACAGTAAGAAAAACCGGAAATCCGTATGCTGATAAGAAATAAGAAAAAAGCCTTTCATTTTGTTGAAAGGCTTTTTTCTTGTTTTACTTAGTTTTGGCCGTTAGCAGCTACTTCTTCCCATGTTTTGAGACCGATTTGCGTCCAATCCAACGGAATTTTATCAACTATGTTCATATCGGCAATATAAGCATCTTTGATGTTGTCCATTATTGTTTCAACGATTATAACCGCACGAGCTTTGCGAAGTTTATCACGCACTTCAGGATTTATATAATCTAAGATGATTTTTTGTTCGTTATTTCTGACAAATACGGCATGGTCAAAACCATCATAAATAATTTGCGGTTTGGCAGGAGTATCCTTTTTGGCGCCGATGTAAATATATAATTCGCCATCGGTATTTTCAGCAACAAAATATTGCTTTTCGGTTTCGTATTGCGCCATTTAATTTCTCCCACGGTAATCAATTATAGTCGGATATACCTTTTTAGGTTCTTTTGTTTTAATTTTGTTTATGAAATTTTTCCCGCACGCAAACAACATTACCGGGGCACCTATAAGAGCTGCCTCTCCTATACATGTTGCAAAAGCTCCTGCAGTCAGTGCCGCTCCCAACTTCATATTCGTTTTATCTTTGTTGAACTCCGTTCTATGTTTAAAATATTCTTTACCGTTTCTTTGAAACTTTACCATACCGCTTTCGTAAATAGTGTAGAAGGCCTCAAGTTTTCCTTCTTTATTATCAATTGAACAACAAGTTACAGGCTCTACTTTACCATCTTTATTTTTAACTTCATCTTCATAAACAGAAATACAATCGTCATTACGTGGTAAAAATTTATTTTCAGGATCATCAATTTTTGGAAGTGTAATCTTTTTACCGCCTGAAACAATTGAAAAACTATCACGACTAAACTTAATATAATTTTTTTTCATAACTCTTACTCCCAACTACAGGGTTTATCATTGTCTTTATTTTAGCATTTTAGACAAAATTTGTCAACAATGATAAATCATAGTTGCACATATTATGAAACAAAAGGTTTAAGTTTTGATTAATCGGCGTGTAAAATTATAATTTTACCATATAATCTAAAAATGCATCGGCAAAATCGCCTCGCTTGTTTTGATAATCGAGGTAATATGCGTGTTCCCAAACATCTAAACAGATAATCGGTTCGCCCAAATCAAGAGAAACAGGGTTATCGGCATTTGAAGTAGTTACGATTTGTAAACGACCGTCTTTTCTTACAAGCCATGTCCAACCACTGCCGAATTGCGCTAATGACTTGTTCTTAAATTCTCTTTTGAAGTCGTCGTAAGTGATGAAATCGCGTTCAATTTCTTTCATTAATTTGTCTGACGGTTTACGGCTTTTTTCAGCAGTTAAAGAATTCCAAAAAAATTCATGATTCCAAACCTGACCGGCATTGTTATAAATGGCTTTATCCTTAGAAGAAGAAAAACTTTTTTTAATGATTTCCGTTAACGGCATATTTGCATATTCGGTATTTTGAATAAGCTCGTTTAATTTATCTACATATGCTTTATAATGTTTACCATGATGAAATTCAAACGTCTTGGCTGACATGTGCGGCTCTAGAGCGTTGGGACTAAACGGCAAATCTTTAACTTCAAACATTCTTTTTCTCCTTTGTAAATTTATTCCTGATGTTTTTTAATATAGGTGTTGGTTCCTATTTCATCAAGCATCTTTTGTTGTTGTTGCTCAAAAATTTTCTGTTGTTCTTTTTTGCGGTTTTCGTCAACGATATCAAATGTTTTTTGTTCCTTAAACACATCGGCTATTTTGTCTCTCAGCTCTTCAATGCGTGATTGGATTTCTTTTAATTCCTGCTCTTTTTTTTCTTTAGTTTTTAAGTATTCTTTAGTGTATGCACCAAAATCGCAAATTCCTGGGTTTTGGGCGACAAATTCTTTTTCGTTGTTAAATCTGTTTATAAGTTCGGCAATTTCTTTTTGTTTTTCATCTTCTTTTTTGAGCTCGGCAGCCAAAATTCTACGCAGCTCATCGAGTTCGTTTTTTCTGACACGAGATAGTGTTTTCAGAGGATTGCCCATAAAAGATTAGACCTCCGGCATGTATGGAGTGGCTAAAATTTCATCAAGCATTGCATAGCATTCTTCAAGAGAAAATTTTTCATATTTTTCTTGAGATAAAAAGGCTTCAATCTTCGGGTAATAGAAAATTGCACGATCAACCTCGGGGCTTGAACCTTTTTTATATGCTCCCAAACGGATAAGTTCGGCCATGTCCTCATACGAAGAAATATAGCGACGAGCCTTAGCCACAAGAGCAGCTTCTTCTTTGGTGTCGCAATCGGGCATAGTTCTTGAAACCGAACGCAAAATATTGATTGCAGGATAGCGGTTGCGCTCGGCGATAGCGCGGTCTAAAACAATGTGCCCGTCCAAAATTGAACGCACAGCGTCAGCCACAGGTTCGTTGTGATCATCACCGTCAACCAAAACCGTAAACAAACCGGTGATACTGCCGTTTCCGGCTCCGGGGCCGGCTCGTTCCAGCAAACGAGGCAATTCGGCAAATACACTCGGCGTATATCCCTTAGATGCGGGAGGCTCGCCAACGGAAAGTGAGATTTCTCTTTGTGCCATGGCAAAACGGGTGATAGAGTCCATCATGCACAAAACGTTTTTGTTCTCATCTCTGAAATATTCGGAGATTGCCATGGTTATATAGGCAGCTTGGCGTCTTAACAGTGGGCTTTCATCGGATGTTGCCAACACCAAAACCGATTTTTTAAGCCCTTCATCGCCCAAAACATCTTCAACAAATTCCTTGGCTTCACGACCACGTTCGCCAATAAGGCCTATAACAGAAATATCAGAATTTGATTGGCGCGCCATCATTGACATTAATGTTGACTTTCCCACACCGGAGCCGGCAAAAATGCCCATACGTTGTCCTTTACATATAGTCAGAAAGGCATTAACGGCTTTAATCCCCATATCAACCTTACCTTGAACTCTGTCTCTGAATTGTGCCGGAGGTGGAGAAGATTTGATAAAATATGGCTTGTTTCCCTTAATCAACGGACCTTTGCCATCGATGGCTTCGCCAAAAGCATTGACAATTCGCCCGAGCCAAGATGGGTGAGGATATATAACCGGTTGGGCATTTGAAACTTCAACCTTACAATTAATCCCTATACCATCCATTGCCTCATAGGGCATGAGCAAGACTTTATCATCCTTAAAGCTGACTATTTCGCAAGCAACTCTTTGACAACGATTGTTTATGACATAGCACCTGTCACCAACGGCAAGGTTGGAAGCCAAACCGCTAACCTCAACAAACAACCCTTGAACCCCGCTGACACGTCCGTAATATGATGAAGTGTCGAGTTTTTCTATGGATTCTATTATATTATCAAAATATTCGCTCAAAGACTTTGCCCTAAAATTAAAAAAATTTGTTTTATTTATACAATGAAATATCTTTTTTTGCCACAATTATCAAGGTTATTAACATTTTGAACCTCTTAAAAAATAAAAAACTGTTAATAATTATTAACAACACTAAACAAATGGTATTTATGTTGTATAGTAATACTTAGTTGGAGTTTTTTTTAGTTTTAAGAAAGGATGCATTGATATGAGAGTTTTGTTGGTGGAAGATGATTTTGCCGTCTCACAAAGCATTGAAACCATGCTCAAAAAAGAAGGTATGATTGTTGATACAACCGATTTGGGCGAAGATGGTTTAGAGATTGGCAAGCTATATGATTATGATATTATCATCCTTGATTTGATGTTGCCTGATATGAACGGATATGAAGTTTTGCGCAATTTACGCGGTTCAAAAATCAATACTCCGGTTCTCATTCTTTCAGGTCTTACAGAACCTGACAAAAAAGTTAAAGGGCTCGGATATGGCGCTGATGACTATTTGACAAAGCCGTTTGACAAGAGTGAATTATTAGCTCGAATTCATGCGGTTGTTCGTCGCTCAAAAGGGCATTCCGAATCGATTATCAATACCGGAGCGGTTGAAGTTAATCTTGACACTCAAACAGTTACCGTTAACGGAAAAACTTTGCATTTAACAGGCAAAGAATACGGAATTATGGAATTGTTGTCTTTGCGCAAAGGTTCAACCTTGAATAAAGACCAATTCTTAAACCATCTTTATGGCGGAATTGATGAACCGGAACTGAAAATCATTGATGTGTTTATTTGCAAATTGCGCAAAAAACTGGAAAAAGCTTCAGGCGGTAAAAATTATATTGAAACCGTTTGGGGCAGAGGCTATGTTTTGCGCGACCCCGATGAGGTGAAAAAATAAATCAAGTATTCAAACAAAAGGGCTTTGAAATTTTCAAAGCCTTTTTTATTAATCATATTTTAAGCAATTATGCCTTAATATGGTATAAGAAGGATAGGAGTTTATCCGTTTTATGTAACGAAAGTATGAGGAAACACAGGAGTGTTGCAAGGATTGAGACATAGGCTTTGTAAGCATTTAGGCTCTTTGCGAG
>JAZLEQ010000005.1:0-19560 GCA_045615365.1 Alphaproteobacteria bacterium | reverse complement strand
AAAAATCTAGATGAGTTTAAATTAGAAATAGATTCAATATTTGTTTAAACTCACCCTAACCCTCTCTTAAAATTAAGAGAGGGGATTTTAATGTTCTTATCCTCGTGCCTCTCTTGAAATCAAGAGAGGGAAATTTTTATCATCCCTTAATTTTAATTAACCTGTCATGCGCTTTAAGAGAATGCAACGAACGAAATCAGGCATCTTCGAATTTTTTATATGGCTCGTCGCTTCTGTTCCTCGTTTGCTTGAGTTTTTAATGCAGAGTTTCAAATTAAAACATAAAAAATAAGCCAACAAGCAATTTGAAAATTGCATGCCCTATTATTAATTCGAAGATCGCTGATTTCGCTTGTTCCTCGCTCAAGCGATGACGGTTAGGGTGAGTTTGCGAAATGCTACGTGCCTCAAGCGATGACAGTTTGGGGATTGCGTTTTGATTACGTGTTTTAATGATGACAGTTTAAATTATTTCTCCCTTAATTTTAAGAAAGGGATAAATAAAAATCGAATCGTCTTATTTGTGGTATTATAATACCAATTAAGTGCTCAAGATCAGGCGTTTTTTTGAGATGCAAAACGTCAAAATATGTTTGTTTTTCAATGTGTTACATAAATATATTGTGTGTGGGGGTAAAACTATGTTATAATAAACCTGTAACAATATATTTTATTGAATTATTATGCTGTATCTAAAAATTTTTTCATTTTTTGAATCTATTTTATTTGATATTCGGCTTAGCATAATAATTTCAAAAGGAAAGAATTGGATGTAGAGCCGACATTCAAATAAAAATAAAAACAAATTATATGGAAAAGTTTATGGTCCCCATATTTGGGACAATAATTTCCTACCTAACACTAATTACGGTAGGAATTTATCCATTAATGTTTTTTATCGCCATTTTTATGGCGGTAGAATGCGTTGGGATAGTTAAAGATAAAGAAGATGAGAATCTTCTTCTTAAATTTGCAGTGCTGCATATTGTATTTGCAGCAATCTTCTTAGGGGTATTAGTCGTGTTTCACGACTTTGTTCCCTTTGAGGATTTTTGCTTAGAGGGCGATTTAGTCCTCGGAGGAGTAGGCTACTATATGGAACTCATAAAAGTTCCAAGATGGGCAAGCTTCCTACTGATAGTAGGTTTACCTGCTATCAGATTAATTGTTGGTATTATTACTTATTTGTGGCTTAAAGCTACAAAATGATACCAATAATAAGAAGAGGTTGCCTAGCAGCCTCTTTTTCTTTTTTGTTATTTTATAAAATATCTATGCTTGCAATTTTTAGAGAATGTTATATAAAATTGAGAGTTAGTTTTTTTTAATTTATTAATGAAAAAGAGGTTTTAAGAAAATGGTTGCTACATCAATGGATCAGTTAGTTTCTTTGTGTAAACGTCGTGGATTTATTTTTCAAAATTCCGATATTTATGGTGGTTTGCAAGGGGTGTATGATTATGGTCCGTTAGGTGTGGAATTGAAAAATAATCTTAAAGCTGCATGGTGGCGTTCGATGGTTTATGAACGTGATGATGTTGAAGGTTTGGACGCGGCTATTTTGACCAACCAAAAGGTTTTGCATTATTCGGGGCATGAAGATACTTTTTCTGACCCGATGACCGATTGTAAACAATGTAAGGGAAGATTTAGAGCAGACCATATTACAGACGGTAAATGCCCTAATTGCGGGTCTACGGATTTGACTGAGCCTCGTCCGTTTAATCTGATGTTTAAGACAGCAATCGGTCCGGTTGATGACGGTTCTTCTTTCGGTTATTTGCGTCCGGAAACAGCTCAGGCTATTTTTACTCATTTTAAAAATGTGGTTGATTCAACTTCAAGAAAATTGCCATTCGGGATTGCTCAAATCGGAAAATCGTTCAGAAACGAAATTACCCCCAGAAACTTCATCTTCAGAGTCAGAGAATTTGAACAAGCTGAATTGGAATATTTTGTGACTCCCGGGGAAGATGAAAAATGGCACGAAGAATGGAAAGAAAACAGAATTAAATGGTGGGAAGAACAAGGATTAAAAAGAGAAAATATTAATATCTATACAACACCGAAGGAAGATTTGGCGCATTATGCAAAAGCTTGTTATGATATTGAATATCGTTTTCCTCATGGAATGGAAGAATTGGAAGGTATTGCTAATCGCACAGACTATGATTTGGGAAATCACACTAAAGCTCAAAATGAAATGAATCTCAGTTCACATTGCCACGAAAACAAAGAATCAACTCAAAAATTGTGTATTATGGATGATAATAATAAATGGGTTGTGCCGTTTGTTATTGAGCCTTCAATGGGAGTTGACAGAGGTGTGTTGGCTGTGATGACCGAGGCTTATACCGAAGAAGATTTGGGTGAGGGTAATTCGCGTGTGGTTTTGAAGTTGAAAAAGCATTTGGCGCCGATTAAGGTTGCAGTTATTCCTTTGAAAAAGAATAATGAACAGATTATGGCAAAATGCCATGAGATTAAGAAAAATTTGCTTAAACTCGGTATCGGTCGTGTGGCTTTGGAAAATACGGGTAATATCGGAAAAGCATATCGTCGCCATGATGAAATCGGAACCCCGCTTTGTTTGACGGTTGACTTTGAAACAATAGAACAACAGCCGGAATCAGTTACAATTCGTGATAGAGATACAATGGAACAAATCAGGGTTAATGTTGCTGATTTGAAAGACTATTTGCGTAACTATTTTAATGAATAAAGCAAAGTAAAACCTATAAAAAAAACGGCATATATTTATGCCGTTTTTTTTGTTTTTTATACTACCAGAATAACTCCGAGAATGATTAATATAAAGCAAAAGATAAAGCCGCATGCAGTATTGTGAAGGAATATCGGGAAAACCGAAAATGAGAATCAGAGGAAGAAAAACAACGTTCATTAATGATACATAAAAGAGCATTGTTGTTTGATGTTTAAAACAACGGTTTGATAACATACTTTCGATTGTTACCGATAAAGCATAAAAAAACGGAGTTAAAAAGGCTATAAAAATATAAAATAACATGAGATAATCCGAAAAATTAAAACATTGTATGAATTATATATATAGGGTTATGAAACAGTTAATTCATTGATTAATGTTTGTAATCTATGTATGAGTGATTTTATTAACAATCGTAATTAAGGAGGTTTTTATGAGGCTGGAGAAGAAACGGGTTCTGATATGTTAACTTTTTGAATGGTAAAATCAATTTTAAGGCTGTTTTTTTGCTCGTGGAGTGGAAAAACGGGTTTTTTTGTGGGATAAATGTGAAAAAAAAGTGGTTGAAACGAGATAAAATTGATATGATTTTTTTAGTTTTTAATTTGATGTAATAGAAGGAAAATCTAAGAGTGGAAGAAAATAATCTGATAGAGAATAAACAAGATATTATGCCGGTGGAAATTTCTGATGAAATGCGTCGCTCGTATCTTGATTATGCAATGAGTGTTATTGTTTCGCGTGCGTTGCCTGATGTGCGTGACGGTTTGAAGCCGGTGCATCGCCGTATTATTTATTCGGCATATGAAAACGGGTATGATTATAACCGTCCGTTTAGAAAATCGGCTCGCATCGTCGGAGATGTTTTGGGTAAATATCACCCGCATGGTGACAGTTCGGTTTATGATGCAATGGTTCGTTTGGCTCAGCCGTTTTCAATGCGTGTGCCGTTGATCGATGGACAAGGTAACTTCGGTTCTATGGATGGCGATAGTGCTGCGGCAATGCGTTATACCGAAGCAAGACTCGCTAAGGTTGCTCATGTATTGATTGATGATATTGATAAAGATACCGTTGATTTTATGCCAAACTATGACGAAAGTTTGCAGGAGCCTACTGTTTTGCCGGCACGTTATCCTAACCTTTTGGTTAACGGAACAAACGGTATTGCCGTCGGTATGGCAACAAATATTCCTCCGCATAATTTAGGCGAAGTTTGTGATGCTTGCTGTGCATATATTGATAATCCGGATATCTCTATTGAAGATTTAATCAGAATCGTTCCGGGACCGGATTTCCCGACAGGAGGTTTGATCCTTGGTTATTCGGGGGCAAAATCGGCTTATTTGACAGGTCGCGGCTCGGTGATGATGCGTGCAAAATGCACTATTGAGGAATTGCACAAGGATAAGGAAGCAATTATTGTTCATGAGATTCCTTATCAGGTTAATAAAGCTGCAATGATTCAAAGAATTGCCGAACTTATTAAAGAAAAGAAAGTTGAGGGAATTTCTGAAATCAGAGATGAATCTGACAGACAAGGTGTGCGCGTGGTTATTGAAATTAAACGCGACTTTCAGGCAGATGTTGTCTTGAACCAACTTTATAAATATACTCCGTTGCAAACCAGCTTCGGTATGAATATGCTCGCAATTCATAATGGTCGTCCGGTTATGTTGACTCTGAAAGATATTGTGAAAGCATTTATTGAGTTTAGAGAAGAGGTTATCAGAAGAAGAACTATCTTTGAACTTAATAAGGCGCGTGATAGAGCTCATACTTTGGTGGGGTTGGCTATTGCCGTTGAAAATATTGATCCGGTAATTGAGTTAATCAGAAATGCGCCGAACCCGCAAGAGGCTAAGGATGCATTGCTTGCAAAGGCTTGGCCGGCAGGTGATGTGGAAGTTTTGGTTAAACTTATTGATGAGCCTGACAGAAAGGTTGAAAACGGAACTTATCGTTTGTCTGAAGCGCAAGCGAAAGCTATTCTTGATTTGAAATTGCAAAGATTGACCGGTTTGGAAAGAGATAAGATTCATGAAGAATTGGTGGAAATCGGCGAGGAAATTAAAGAATGTTTGTCTATTTTGAGCTCGCGTGAAAAACTTTATGGAATTATGCGTGATGAATTGGTGGCTATTAAAGATGAATATGCAAATCCAAGACGCACAAAAATTGAAGATATTGAATATGATACAGATATTGAATCGTTAATTCAGCGCGAGGAAATGGTTGTTACCGTTACTGAAGCCGGATATATTAAACGTGTTCCGCTCAATGCGTATAAGGCGCAAAAACGTGGCGGTAAGGGAAAATCGGGTATGGCAACAAAAGATGAGGATTTTGTTACTCGTTTGTTTGTGGCTAGCACTCATACTCCGGTGTTGTTCTTCTCGTCTAAGGGTATTGTTTATAAAATGAAGGTTTATAAGTTGCCTTTGGGATCGCCGACGTCTAAAGGAAAACCTTTTATTAATTTGTTGCCTTTGGAAGCAGGAGAAACAATTACAACAATTATGAAATTGCCGGAAAATGAGGCAGAATGCAAAGATTTGTCGATTATGTTTGCAACCGCAAGCGGTAATGTTCGCAGAAACTCATTGATGGATTTTGTTAATGTTCAGTCTAACGGTAAGATTGCCATGAAACTTGATGATGGCGATAAGCTTATCAATGTGAGAATCTGTAATGAAGACGAAGATGTTTTGCTTGCAGCTAAAAGCGGTAAGTGTATTCGTTTCCCTGTTACGGAAGTGAGGGTGTTTGTCGGACGTAATTCTACCGGTGTGAGAGGGATTAAGTTGGCAGGAAATGATGAAGTAGTTTCAATGTCGATCTTGAACCATAGTGATGCAACATCGGAAGAAAGAGATGAATATCAGAGAATTGCTTCGGCAATGAAACGAATTCAGGCTGAAAGAGGCGATAATTGCAATGTGAATATTGCCGAAACAGGAGTTGAATTGGTGACATTGAATGAAGAAAAATTCTTGGCAATGAAAGAAAAAGAACAATTTATTCTCTCGGTTACCACAACAGGTTACGGTAAACGTTCGTCTTCTTATGAATATCGTGTTACGGGGCGCGGCGGACAAGGTATTGCCAATATGGAAATGTCGGCAAGAAACAAAGAAATTGTAAGTTCGTTCCCGATTGAAGATGATAATCAAATTATGATGGTTACCGATGCAGGAAAATTAATCAGAATGCCGGTTGAAGATATTAGAATCGCAGGAAGAAAAACTCAGGGTGTGATTCTGTTTAGAACGGCAGAAGATGAAAAAGTTGTTTCGGTTACTAAGTTGGAAGCTGATGCTGATGACGAAGAAGAGTTGGAAGCAGAGGAAGGAACCGAAATCTTGGGTGAAAATATTCCGGAGTTTGATGAAACTGAAGTTGCAGTTGAAGAGCCGGAAGTGGTTGCCGAAGATGTTGAGTAAGTGATAACCTAAAAAGGGCGCTTTTGTTTTGATAATAAAGGCGCCTTATTTTTTTATTTGGAATCAAGGAGAAAAGAAAATGCCTTTTTTGACAATTAAGACAAACGGAACAAGTGATGATGTGAAGTTGGTGGAAAAAGCTGCAAATGTGGTGGCAGATGTTTTGGGCAAACCGGTGAGTTATGTTTGTGCCGAAATAAATTTTAACGAAAAAATGGCTTTTGCAGGTAGTAAAGAAAGAAAAGGTGCTTGGATAAGGCTGGCATCAATCGGATTTAGGAGCAGACAAGCGGTGGCTGATGTTTTGACAAAATTTGCTGTTGAAAATCTGGGAGTGGAAGAAGGACTTGTTTGTATCGAACTTTGCGATTTAGCAGCAGGAGATGTGGCTCACGGCGGAAGATTGTTTGGGTGATTTTAAAAAATAATAAAAAAACTTGACAAAAAATAGTTAATGATTATATCTTTGTCGTGATAATCTAAGTTTAATTAAAAACTATTATGTGTATGGAAAAGAAAAATCAAAAACCGGAATTGACAACAAGAGCTTATGCGTATCAGTATATTTACACTGATGGTGTTGTCGGACAAGAAGTTACTTACGATTTCATGGAGGCATTTAAGAATCTTAATGGTTCTCAAGGAAAAATAGAGGGCTTGCTTGCAACAAAAATTATTTTCCGTTCAAATGGAACTTTTGCTAACAAAGGCAAACGTTACTTGATGAGAGGAGAAGTTGTGAAAGCAGATACCTTAAATGAGAAAAAAGTTAAGTTCTTGTTTAAGGATGATATTGAGGAGTGTATCCTTACTGCATCCGGAGTTGCGGTTCCGAAAACAAAACGGGTAAAACTGTTGGCTCCGTTTTATGTGGCAGACAGCAGAAAATAAAAAAATAAAAAATTTTCCCTTGCACGACTTTTTAGTCCGGCAAGGGTTTTTGTTTTTTAAAGGTATTTGATTATTGCAAATCCGCCGATGAGTAAAACTAAGAACAAAACAGATAAAATACCAAGGTGTTTTTCAATGAAAATTTTCATCGGCGCGCCGTATTTCTTTAATAGCCAAGCGACCAAGAAAAAGCGCATTCCTCTTGCCAACACACTGGCTATGGTGAAGACAATAATGTCTAAGTGAACAACGCCGCTGGCAATGGTAATAATCTTGTAGGGGAACGGGGTAATGCCGGCTCCGAAAACAATCCATGCGCCATATTCATGATATAGTTTTTCAAATTCGTGAAATTGTTGCATGGCGTTGTAGAATTCGAGAATCGGTTTGGCGATGAGGTCAAAGGCAAATATGCCGATGCCATAGCCAAAGCATCCGCCTAAAACGCTGGCGAGTGTGGCAACTCCGGCAATGCGCCATGCTTTGTTGGGGGTGGCTAAAATCATGGGAATCAACATAATATCTGGCGGAATCGGAAAAAATGAACTTTCAGCGAAAGCAACAATGAATAAAAAGATGAGGGCATTGGGTTTGGCTGAAAGGTTGAGCATTATATCGTAGGTTTTTTGAACCGTGCGATTGAAAAGTGCAAACATTATGTTGTCCTTAAATAGATTAGTTTTACATTACTTGCAAAATACTAATTTATTTGATATTGATTGCAACAACTTTCTGAAAGTTGTATGACTTTTTCAAGCATGTGAGGTTTGTATATGCGCTCAATGCCGTCGGAAGATGAGGTGTGAATATATTTGTGATGATTGTTCATAAGGGTATATTTGGGGAAATCAAACTCAAAACCTTTGTTGATTATTTTGATTATTTCTTCAGGGCGACCTTGGGTATAGTTTTCATCAATAAATATCCATTGCGGAAGTGCCGTTTGAGCATATTTCATTAAGATAAACAGGTTGTCGGTTGCAAAAACTTGGAAACCTTTGTTTTGCAGAATGCGTGTGTATAGCTCCATGAAAGGTTTGTCGTTGTCTAGCATAAATATAACGTTGTTGTGCATGATTGATATCTCCCCAAAAAAATCGGTGTTTGGAAAGATATATAATCTTTATGTGAGTTTTTTTAAGAGTGGCAACAGCATTTATGTTGTGAATGAGAACAAGAAGGTGCGGTTTGTTGGCGCAAAGAAGCTTCAAAAGTGTTTTGAAGCAACATGGCAACAGTCATCGGACCAACTCCGCCGGGGACCGGAGTGATGAATGATGCTTCGTTTTTAACTTCGTCAAAATCAACATCGCCGCAGAGCTTCCCTTCTAAACGGTTGATGCCGACATCAATTACAACAGCGTCTTTTTTTATCCATTCTTTTTTTACTAATTTCGGGCAACCGCAGGCTACAATAACGATATCGGCCATTTTAACAATTTGATGCAAGTTTTGAGTGTGAGAATGGGCGGTGGTTACGGTGCAGTCGTTGTTTAGGAGAAGTTGGGACATCGGTTTGCCCACAATGTTGGAACGACCGATTACAACTGCATGTTTGCCTCTGAGTTCAATGTTTGATGATTTTAAAAGGTGAAGAATGCCTTTGGGTGTGGCTGATATTAGTGCAGACGAATCGTTGTAGGATAGCAGGCCGCTATTTACGGGATTGAAGCCGTCAACATCTTTAAGCGGGTTAATGCGAGAAAGAACTTTTAGAGAATCGATATGAGATGGGAGCGGTAATTGGACGATGATACCGTTTATTTCCGGATTGGAATTGAGTTCGTCAATCGAAGAAAGAAGAGCTTGTTCGCCGATGCTTTCGGAAAATTCGATAACTTCACAAATAATTCCGACTTCTTGGGCTGCTTTTTGTTTGTTCCTTACATAGATTTTACTGGCTTCATTGTCGCCGACAAGAATAACCGCCAAAACAGGTTCTTTGGTTGATGATTCAATTTTTGTTTTCAAGTCTTGTTTTACTTGGTTTGCTATTTCTTTGCCGTTGATTATTTGTGAGATCATTGGTCGTTCTCCGGATTGAGTTTTCGGATTGTTTCCGATAATGAATTGTCGGTTGATGTTATAAGGATTTTTTTGTATCTGTCAAGTTCGCCGGAAATAATGCTGATTTGAGATTTGGCAATTTTCAGTTTTTTTGATAAAAATGCGATGAGTTCAGCATTAGCTCTGCCTTTCTCGGGAACACTTATAATGTTTATTTTCAGATATTGACTGCCGTCAGGAGTTTGAAAAATACCATTTATCTTACAACAAGAAGAGTTAGGACTAAGCCTAACTCTTACAATGTATCCGCTTGTTGTTTGTTCAAAAAACAAATTAACCTGCTATCAAAATGCGGAGACTGTTGATTACTCTGATGATGAAGAATAAAACCAACAATACGCCAAACGGGGTAAAGTCAATTCCTGAATAGGTGGTAGGAATTTTAGCTTTTATTTTTTCGTATACGGGGACGGTTGCTTTATTTAATAATTCAATAGTCTTCTGGGCATATTTGTTTGAGGGTTCCAAAATTTTGAAGTGAACAAGCCAATGCAAAGCAACTTGAACAACCACAATTTTGAAGTATATGTCAACGATTAAAGCTAAAATTTCTAATATAGGGTCAAAGATAACCATAAAAAATCTCCTAAAATTAATACAAAAGATTATCTATTTGCATAACGCAAGTTTTGCAACATGTCAATTACAAACAAAAGATTATGCATTGGAATATTCATTATAACGCGAAGTTTCCCAACCGCGAATCATGTTGATCCTTGAACGAATTTGGCTTTCGATACTACTGTTTCGGTTTTCGTTTTGAGAGCGTAACCATTCATCTTTTGACATACCGTTGCGCATGGCTGCAAGCATGGATATGGTTTGTTCATAACGTTCTTTTGCCGAGCGAATTTTTTCTTTTGCCTCTTTGGGGGAGTTTGTGTTAGGACGCATTTCAAGAAACGATTCGCCAATTCCTATTTCCGGAAGGTAGTTTGCGTTTTGGTTCAAAAGTTGCTCGCCGATTGCTACCGCACCTGTTACTGCAAAAGCGTTTGAAGTAATATTTAAACTGTTTTGATTTTCGGTGTTGTTTGTTTCTTTTTCTTTATCGGCATGTGATTTGGTAGCAGCCATGCGTTCACGCAGTCTACGCAATTCGTTTAGTTTGAAGACCAAGAATTTGAGCTTTTCTTGAGCAACTTCATGATATATGGAATTCGTATTAAAAGCACTGCCTGCATAAAGTTGGACAATTCGTTTTATTTCTGTTTCGCGGTTGTCTAAAAAGCCTAGGAATGCGTTTCTTTCCGCAATTTCGTTTTCGGTGGTGCCGCCTGTGTTGATATCAACTTCAATCTTTTGTTGTTTAGAGCACCAGTCGTAATATTCCGATAAGGGGTCTTGCTCGGCGTCCAGTTGTTGAAGGCTTGAGGCTATGATAAAACCGAGATCAACACTTTTGATCACATTATTGCCTATTTTTACTTTTGTGCTTTCGTTATTTTCTCGTGCTTGCCAAATTATGGGGGTCCACAATGAGTTAAAATGATTGAAGTTGCCGACATTTTTGGATGACATATGATCAACAAGTTCATTGGTAGAATCGACATTTTTCTGATGAGCAATAAGATCATCCGATTTCTTTTGAAGTTGTTGAACGGAAATATTGCTGATGTTTTCGCTAATTTCCAGGTGTTGTTGTTTTATTTCCGGTGGCATATATACACGCAAAAAATGGCGGTTGTTTGTTTCAAATTTAAGATCTTCTTTATATGCAACGTATTCTTTGAATTGTTGTGAGTTGCGAATGTTAACGTCGCGAAGGTTGATAATCATTTTTTCCATGGTCAGAGTTTCCTTTTTTTTGATTATACCTGTTCAAAAATAATTTTGCCTTCTTCAAGCCAGATAATTCGGTCTATTACCCATTTGCTTATTTGTTCAATTTTTTCGAACTCAATATTCATGGCTTGACCTATTTTACCGATAAGTAAGATTTCTCTGTCATTTAAGTCTCCATCGGAATTTGCCAATACGCAGGCTTCTTTAATCAGGTGGAGAGCTGCTTTTCGGTTTGTAATTAAAGATGCTTCTTTGATTAAGTCGTCATCACTTATTTCGGCTAAAATTTCTTCCGAACGATCTTTGGGTATTCCGAAAATAATGGCAATATCTTTGATAAAAAGCTTTTCTTTATCATCAAAATTGTTATCAGCTCGCGCTATGGCAACCAATACTTTTAAAAAAGTGATTTTTTGTTCTTCACTGAGTTCGGATATATAGTTCAGGTTGTTTATTATATTATCTTTTGACATTATGTATCTCCATTTTATGTTTGTTTGTTATTTAGACTATAGCAAAAATATGGTAAATGTTCAATTAAAAACGGATAATTGCCTTGAAAAATGCAAAAAAATCTTATAGTCTTGGCAAAAATGAAAAGAGATGTTGAGAAAGCTTAAAATGAAAAAATACTATATAAAAACTTTCGGTTGTCAGATGAATGTGTATGATTCACACAGAATCGCAGGAATTTTGCAAACTTTGGGAATGGAAGAGGCTGCTTCGGTGAAGCAAGCGGATTTGGTTATTTTTAATACCTGCCATATCAGAGAAAAAGCCACAGAAAAGCTTTTTTCGGATTTGGGAAGACTTTATCTGATTAAGCAAGAACGTGAGCAAGAAGGTAAGAAAACTGTTATTGGAATTGTTGGGTGTGTGGTTCAGGCAGAAGATGAGCAAATAGCCAAAAGAGTCGATTATGTTGATTTTGCCTTGGGACCATTGACTTATCACAGGTTGCCGGAAGTGTTGGCAAAAATCAGCAAGCAGTCGGAAGAGCCGATTATTGATACGGAATTCCCAGCCGAATCGAAATTTGATTTTTTGCCGGAAAATAGCAGTCAGGGCGGGTGTTCTTTTTTGGCAATTCAGGAAGGGTGTAATAATTTTTGCACATATTGTGTTGTTCCGTATACCAGAGGTGTTGAAACTTCGCGTCCTGTTAATGAGGTGATTGCGGAGGCCAAAAAATTGGTCGATGGCGGAACTTTGGAAATTAATCTTTTAGGGCAAAATGTTAATTCTTATCATGGTGAAGATGAAAGCGGTAAAGAAAGAAATTTGGCATATTTGCTTAATAAACTGCATGATATTGAGGGATTGAAACGTATCAGATATACAACATCTTATCCTGCAGATGTGAATGATGAATTGATCGATTGTCATAAAAATCTTGAGAAGTTGATGCCTTATTTGCATTTGCCGATACAATCCGGTTCGGATGTTATTTTGAAGGCAATGAACAGAAGACATGACAGACAACAATATTTGGAAATTATTGATAAGTTGAAGCAAGCGAATCCGAATTTGGGTTTTTCGTCAGACTTTATTGTCGGTTTTCCGGGCGAAACTGATGAAGATTTTCAGGCAACTTTAGATGTGGTGGATAGGGTTAAATATATTCAAGCATTTTCTTTCAAATATTCAAGAAGACCAGGAACACCGGCATCGTTGATGGATAATCAGGTGGAAGAAAAAGTTAAAAAGGAAAGATTGCAAATCTTGCAGGATAAATTATTTGATTACCAATTAAAGTTTAATAAAGAAATGGTTGGTAAAATTGTTCCGGTGTTGTTTGAAACAAAAGGACGCCATAGCGGACAGCTAACGGGAAGAACTCCGTATATGCAAAATTTGTATGCTGAAGCGGATAAAAATCTTTTAAATAAAATTGTTGAAGTTAAAATTGAACAGGCTACAATGAACTCATTGTCTGGAAAAATAGTGAAGGTGTAAAAAATGGCTGAAATATCTTTTGAATTGTTTAATAATACATTGATACAACAAATGGTTGGACCTCAAGACGAAAATTTGAAATTGTTGGAAAAAGTTTTGGGGGTGGAAATTAGTTCGTTTGGTAATAATATTACCATTAAAGGTGAAAAAAACGCAATCGAACAAGCTAAAACAGCTATTGACGTGTTGTATAATAAAGTGAGCCGAGGAATTGAAATCGGGGAACAAGAGGTTAAAGCTGCCGTCAGGTTGAGTGATAATAATGTTGATACGCAAACAGCTCAAGATTTGAGTAATATTGTGTTGAAAACCAAAAAACGTCATATTTATCCGCGCTCGGCAACTCAAGCTGAATATATTCAGACAATGATGCAAAATGAGTTGGTGTTCGGATTGGGACCTGCCGGAACCGGTAAGACATATTTGGCGGTTGCTTTAGCTGTTTCAATGATGCTGGAAGGAACTATTGATAAAATTATTTTATCGCGTCCGGCCGTTGAAGCCGGTGAGAATCTCGGGTTTTTGCCAGGGGACTTGAAAGACAAGGTGGATCCGTATTTGCGCCCGCTTTATGATGCATTGTATGAAATGTTGCCCGCTGAACAAGTTGATAAGAAGATTGCTTTGGGTGAAATTGAAATTGCTCCACTCGCTTTTATGCGTGGTAGGACGTTGTCAAATGCTTTCGTTATTTTGGACGAAGCGCAAAATACAACTCCTATGCAAATGAAAATGTTTTTGACCCGTTTGGGGGAAAATTCGCGGATGGTGGTAAATGGCGATTTGAGCCAAGTGGACTTGCCTAGAGGAGTTATTTCAGGTTTGCGTGATGCATTGGATGTTTTAAACGGAACTTCGGGTATCGGTTCGGTTCGTTTTTCGGCTGCTGATGTGGTTCGTCATGGCTTGGTGGCCAAAATTGTTAAAGCTTACGAAGAAAAAAGCAAAAAAGAATATGGCGATGAGTAATCAGATATGTATCATTTTTGATGATGAACGTTGGAAAGATTCTTTGTGTAATTGTGAGGTTTGGGCAAATGATGTGTGTGCTCAAACTTTGCAATATTTGAAAGATTATAATCTGGGATTCGATGGGTGGATAGATAAAGAAATTATAATAAATTTGTCTTTGAGCAATAATCAATGCGTGCAAGCCTTGAATTCACAATTCAGAGGAAAGGATAAACCGACAAACGTTTTGTCTTTTGCCAATATTGATGACGAATATTTTGCTGAAATGATGGCAGAAAATTATGAAATTGAGTTGGGGGATATTATTGTGGCGTTGGAAACGTTGCAAAAAGAAGCAAAAGAAAAAAATATATTGCTTGAAAGTCATTTTGCTCATTTATTGGTGCATGGTATTTTGCATTTATTCGGGTATGATCATCAAGATGATGATGAGGCTGACGAAATGGAAAATATTGAAATTGAAATTTTAAAAAGACTGAATATTGAAGACCCTTATAATGAAATTGATGCTTAAATACAAAAATATTTTGGCCTTCTTATCGGGCGGAATTAGTGTTTTGGGATTTGCACCGTTTTTCGGTGTATGGGCTTTGTTTTTTGCTTTTTCTTTTTTGATGTATTTTCTGCTTAAGTGTGAACGAAAAAAAGAATTGTTTTTATTGGGATACAGTTTCGGGTTTGCTCATTTTGCCTTTGGGTTGATTTGGGTGGGAAATGCTTTGTTGATTGAACCTGAAAAGTTTGGGTGGTTGTATCCGGTTGTTTTTTTTGCTTCGGGTGCTTTCTTTGGGGTGTTTTTTGCGTTGCCGGCAATGTTTACTTCTTTTGCACAAAAAACATGGCAAAAATGGGTGGTTTTTGTTGCATTAACGGTTGTTTTTGAATGGTTAAGAAGTTTCTTTTTAACGGGTTTTCCGTGGAATTTGCTCGGTTATAGTTTGGCATTTTCCGATGAAATGGTGCAAGCAGCATCAGTCGGCGGTGTTTATTTGCTTTCATTGATTGCTTTATTTAATTATACTTTAATCGGTTTTTTGTTGTTTGAAAAAAATAAGAAAAAAGCATTAATTTTATTAAGTGTTTTCGTGGTTTGCAATTCTATTGTTTGGGGTTCCGGTTATTTGCGTTTGAAAAATTCCGATAATGAGAAAAACGGAACTATATTGAGAATTGTGCAACCAAGCATTCCGCAAGTGATGAAATGGAAAAAAGGTGAGGTTGAGAAGAATTTTAAAAGGCATATTGAATTGTCGGGAGCAAATGCAGCCAGAAATCCGGATATAATTGTTTGGGGAGAAACAGCATCTCCATACAGCTTAGATATTGATAAAGAAAAGATGAAGGATTTGTTACCAATTTTGAAAAAAGGCAGCTATTTGGTGGCCGGAATGGTTACATATGCTTGGCGAAAAAATACTTTTTTACCTCATAATTCAATGGTAGTATTTGATTCAAACGGAGAAGTTGTTGATTATTATCATAAATCACATTTAGTTCCTTTTGGGGAGTATATTCCTTTGAGAAAATATTTGCCGGAGGTTATTCGGCCGATTGCTAATGCCATTGGAAATTTCGGAAAAGGTGGAGGACCTAAGATTATAAGGTTGGAAGGACTTCCTTCATTTGGCGGAATTATTTGTTATGAAGTAATATTTGCCGGAGAAGTGGTTGACAGAAAAAATCGTCCGGATTTTTTGATTAATGTTACCAATGATGCTTGGTATGGAGAATCTGCCGGACCATATCAGCATTGGGTGACAGCAAAATTAAGAGCCATTGAGGAAGGTATTGAGGTTGTAAGAGTAGCAAATAATGGTATCAGCGGTTTAATTAGCGCATATGGAAAAGAAGAGTATGTCTTGCCGTTGAACTATTCCGGTTTTGTTGATGTGGAGTTGTGTAAGCCATTGAAAGGGCTTACTTGGTATGCCCGTTTTGGTAATTTGACAGTGTTGATGTTTTGCTTGATTTTAATTTATTTAGGATTTATAAAGTTTAAAGCAAAGGTGAAAAGTTGATGTTTGAAATGACTAAGGATTTTACAATGAAAGATAAAAATCAGAAAAATGCAAGAGGCAGAACTCCTCAAGGGGCTCCAAATCCGGTAGATGTTCATGTTGGAGCAAGGATTAAAATGAGAAGAACATTGCTTGGGATGAGTCAGGAAAAATTGGCCGGTTTGCTGGGACTTACTTTTCAGCAGGTTCAAAAATATGAAAAAGGTTTGAATCGTGTTAGTGCAAGCAGATTATGGGATTTTAGCGTTGTTTTGGGGGCTCCCGTAAATTTTTTCTTTGAAGATATGGATAAGACTGTTATTAATCAAAGTCCGAGAATGTTTTTAAATGCGTCCGATGCATTGGAATTGCATGAAGATCAGGAAGAATTTAATGCTGATCCGATGAAAAAAGCGGAGACATTGGAGTTGGTTCATGCTTATTATAAAATAAGTAATCGTAAGGCTGCAAAACATTTGTTTGATTTGATTAAAACAATGTCACAAAGTCAATATTTATATAATAAAGAAGACCTTTGATCTTTAATTATTCTTACAACGGCAGTCGGTTGCGCGATCAGAATCGGGGGTATCTTCTTCATCGCCGAAGTTATACATGTTGCGTTCAAATTCACATTCATCATCAAGTTCGGGGACAAGATCAATGATTCTCATTTGCTTTAGCGGATGAATGGAAAAGTCGTGTTCGTCAAAATTGTATTTCTTTTTATTGTAGGTCATATTTTCCTCCTTTGTTGTATGTTGTTTATATAGTTTGAATTGAGAATTTTTCCACATAAATATTTTTTTTGCTTGAGATTGCTTGTTTGTTTTTTTAATATTATTTGCGAAGGTTTGTTTCTAATGGAATGAAAATGTGGAATTATAAAAACAATAAGACGGACTACAGGAGACTGTTGAGGGATATAAAAAGGCAGTTGGATTGGGATTATAATATCCAAAATGCAAACCTCATTTATAAGCAATTATGTAAAGATAAGTTATTAAGAAAAGAGCTGTATAGAAAAGCAATTCATTTAAGTTCGCTTTGGATCCCCGCTGCAATATATTTTATGCCGAAAATTGTATTGGTTCCGATTTTGATGGTGATATTGGTAGGGAATATTATTTTAGAATATGGTAATTTTAAAAAATATCAGTGGGCGCGAAAATCTTTTGGAGTTTTGTTTTTCAGAACCTTGCGTAATAAAGAAATGAATCGCGAAAATTTTCAGTTTACGGGTGCAATATATGTCTTGTGCTCTGCGTTATTATGTTTGTGTTTTTTCGGAAAAGAAGTTGCTGCAATAGCTTTAACGGTTATGTTGATATCGGACAGTTTTTCTGCGCTTATTGGTCGTTCGTTCGGTAAGATTAAGATTAATAAAAATAAAACATTGGAAGGTTCTTTGGCATTTTTTATTTCGGCAGTGGTCATAAATGTGTTGTTTTGGCCTATATATCCTTTTTCAGCAGTCAGTGTGTTGGCATGTTTTGTAGCAACTTTGGCCGAACTGTATGAGGACAAAATTGAAATTGATGATAATTTATCCGTTCCCTTGTTCTTTTCAATAATTTTGACATTGGCTTAGCAAATTATTCCTCCGCCGAGAAGAATTTCATTATGATATAATACAACCGATTGTCCCGGGGTTATTGCGCTTTGCGGGGACATGAAGCATACATTAAAACCGTTATTGCTTGCAGGAGATACTTCTACATCGCAAAGTTTTTGAGAAGAGCGAATGCGTGCCTGACATCTTAGAAGCGTTGTTGGAGTCTGAATGTGCCAAACCCAATTATCGGCAATAAGATTTGTTTGTTGGCATTCTTCTGCAAAACCTAGGGTTATTTCGTTCGTTTCTTTGTTGATGAATTTGACGTATAGAGGACGTTCGGCTGATATTCCCAATCCACGTCTTTGACCTATGGTGAAGTTCCAATAACCTTGATGTTTTCCTAAAACTTTACCGGATGAGTTTATGAAATTTCCTGTTCGCGGAGAAAATTGAAGAATGTCATTTAAGGGGCCTGTGTAAAAATCTTGACTGTCGCTTTTATCGGACACGCAGAGCGATGCTTTTTTTGCAATTTCACGAATTTCTGATTTTGTTTTGTTTCCTAAGGGCATGATTATTTGCGATAGTTGTATTTGAGAGAGCCTGTATAAAAAATATGATTGGTCTTTGTTGGCATCTGTTCCGCGCAAAATTTGATACATATTGTTTGATTCATTATATGTTATTTGAGCGTAGTGTCCGGTGGCAAATTTGTCAAACTTGATTCCTTTTTCGCGAGCCGCTTGAGGAAGAACGTTGAATTTTATTTTTGAATTGCAAACAATACACGGGTTGGGGGTTCGTCCCGCATAATACTCATTGCGAAAGTTTTGCAATACAATCTCATTGAATTGTTTGGTGCAATCGATAATGTGGTGGGGTATATTGAGTGTTTCACAGACAGATTTTGCCTGATCAATATCTTTTTGATTGAAGGAAAAACAACCTTTACCTGTAAGGTTTTTGAAAGAATTTGTTTTATCCCATATGGTCATTGTGGCGCCGATTACTTCATGTCCGGCATTTTTTAACAGTAATGCGGCTACAGAAGAATCTACCCCTCCACTCATTCCAATCAAAATTTTCATATTAATCCTCTTTGATAATTTAAAGTTTTTCAAAATCCAAAAACACAGGTTTTCGTCCTTCACGGATTGCTTTACGTTGATATTTTGTTTCATACCAATCGGCAGGCGGATTGCGCCAATCGTTACTGCATGTGGCGGTCCAACGAAAATTTTTGTCATTGTGGAGAGTGCGAAGTGTCCAGCTTTTGTATACCGAGTGATCTGTTGCAACCCTTAAAATTCCGCCTTTTTTCAGAATGCGATTAATTTCTTTTAGGTTGTTCGGATTAATAAAACGGCGTTGTGCGTGGCGTTTTTTTGGCCAAGGATCAGGAAACAGAAGAAATATTTTGCTTAAAAAACCGTCAGGTATTTTAGAAAATAAAATTCTGACATCGTCATTCCATATACGAATATTATCTTTTCTTTCGGGAAGGAGATTTATATTTTCGGGCATTTCTCCGTTTTCTTTAATTCCGGTGATGAGTGTGAGAAGATTGGCCACACCATTTTTGAAAACCTCTGCTCCGATAAAGCCTATTTGCGGATTATTTAAAGCTTGGTCCGCAATATGTTCGCCGTTACCGAAGCCTATTTCCAAATAAACATCAAATACATTACAACCGAATATGTCTTTGGAAATTTCGGTTTGTTCAGTGATGGCAACATCGGGTAAAAATCTTTCCAGTAAACCTGTTTTGGCTTTACGGATTTTACGTCCTTGTCTGCGGCCGTAAAATTTGGGTTTGTCGGTTAAAAGCATTTTTTTAAGTCCTCAATTTTATCTGTTTTTTCCCATGTGAAAAATTCTGGATTTTCCGAAATGCGACCAAAGTGTCCGTATGCGGAAGTCGGTGTATATATCGGTTTTTGAAGGTTTAATTGCTTGATTATACCTGCGGGGGTTAAATCAAATATTTCTTTAATTGTTTTAAGGAGTTTTTGTTCGTCAACTTTTGCAGTGTTATGGGTGTTGATGAATAAAGATAACGGTTCGGATATACCGATGGCATAAGATGTTTGAATGGTGCATTCGTCGGCTAAGCCTGACGCAACAATGTTTTTGGCTATATAGCGTAGCATATATGCTGCTGAACGG
>JAZLEQ010000004.1:0-45915 GCA_045615365.1 Alphaproteobacteria bacterium | reverse complement strand
GATTTGGAGAAAGAATTAAAAACATATCTCCCTCAATACAATGCAAAAACTAACAAAAAGTTTGATGTAGCTTTGATGCTGGTTGATGGTAATGAGGATAAAGCCATAGTAAGAGCTAAAAGGTTGAGAAAAAACAACTCCCAATTAGGAGATTGGAGAATAAGACCCTCTACCAATTTTGATGAACTAATTGAAGCTATGAGAGATTTTGTAAAACAAAAATGAGAAATTTACCATCCATCAATTGAAGAAAAATACAAAGCCTATATCAATATGCTAAAATTTTTATTTTCTATATTTAGAAGTTATTTGTTCAAATTTACCAGACCCATAATTTATTGGAATTCCAAAAACACCAGAGGAATTTAGCTCAGTTTGTTTTATAATTTGAGGCATCCAACGAATTAATCTATAAGATTGTTCCCAAAAAGGAAGTTTTGCCCAACTATTACTCAAGATAAATGAAATTAATTTAGGGCTATTTAAGGCTTCTTTTTCTATTGAACTTTTTTTAAATCTATCGATACTGATGACGGCCCAGTTACCTTCATTAATTAACTGATTTAACCATTCTTCATCTTTTGTATTGGGAGAAAATAAATCTTTTAAGTGAAAAACTTGACAATTATTACTATTGCATAGCTCTCTTGTAGCATAAGCTATTTTATAGGAGATATTATTGTCAAACAGATATTTCACAATCTTAAGCCCTTCTCGTATTCAATCGCTGATTTCACAAGGGAAACATCTACATCATACCAATCAGCAACAACTTTTGCATCACCTTCAGTTTCAAAAGCTGAATATAATACATCAGTAGCGATACCCGAAACATTTAAAATGGGGCGTCCAAAAGCTCTTTCTGGGTCAATTACAATATCTTTATTTTTGTCAGGATACCATCTTGCAGCTTGATTACTTTCAAATTCAATGCCCTTATATAACGATGGTTCTATTATATTTTTAAGAGCATAATTAGCATTATTTAAATCAAGCATTAATTCTTGTTTTTGTTCTTTAAAGCTAGAAAATATATGTTTTCCATCTGTTCTAAATTTTTGTGAGGTAAAGGGATGGGTAGTATTAAATACTTGTTGTGCCATTTGTGCTGCTTCTCTAATAAATTTCCAGCTAACCCCAGCCTTACGAAAAGCATTTATAAAACGGATTTCTAATAAATCTAAAAAACTTATAGCATTTTCACCATCAAACTCAGGAATGTCTCTTTCCCATATGGGAGAAACCTTTCTTTTACCATTTTGAGAACCATATTCATATCCTCTAATCCATCGATAAATAGTATCATTAGATACTTTCGTAAGACGAGAAGCTTCAGGTATTGAATATATTCCTATTCCTATTAGTTTTTTCATTTTAAGCTCCACGAAATCATTATAACAAAAAATGACTAACTTGTGAATCCCTAAATTAATAAAATTAATTACAATATAATACAAGAATAAAATATATAATTTTAAAAACAGCAAGTTTTTTTATAAAAATATGGACTTATTTGTTATAAAATTCTAATTTTGAGAAAATGAATAACTAAGTTTATCAAACCCAAGCATACCCTGTTTTTACATTTACAAAAGTGTAAAATCTAAATTATTTTACTTGACGATTTTACAGTTGTAAAATATATTCTTAAATATAGATTTTACATTAAGAGGTATGGCAATGATATTTAATTATATACGAGTCTCTTCAATTGAGCAAAACACAGAACGACAACTAAAAGATGTTACTTGTGACAGAGTGTATGAAGAAAAAATTAGTGGCAAAGATACCAATCGTCCTCAGTTACAAGCAATGCTGGCAAATATTAGGGCAAACGATATCATTAACATACACGAGATGAGTCGTTTAGCTCGTAACACTCGTGATTTATTGAATCTTGTAGAAGAAATAACCTCCAAAGGAGCTACTATTATTTTTCATAAAGAAAACCTGACTTTTAAGGGAAATGAAAAGCAAGACCCCTATCAAAAAATGATGATGGTTATGTTAGGAGCTGTTGCAGAACTTGAAAGGGCTATTCTATTAGAAAGACAAAGAGAGGGTATTGCAATAGCAAAAGCTAAAGGAAAATACAAAGGTGGAAAAAACAAACTAAGTAGTGAGCAAATTGCTGAATTAAATAATATGCATAATCAAGGAATGCCAATTTCTCGGATTGCAAAACAGTTCAAAATTACTAGACCAACAGTTTACAGTTATTTGAAAAAAGATAGTTAATGTAGTATTTTTCTAATCTTTATGTTGATTTATAAATCTTCTAGTGGGTTTCCATTTTCTTTGAGCATTCTTGCTGATTAGGTTTTATCTTTTCAAATCATTTTTTAATTTATTTTTCACAAAATATATGTTACTATAAACTTGAGTATGGGAAACTATACTCTGAGTACCTTAAAGGTGCGAAAGAGCTGTCGTAAGCTTATGTTCTATACGGCACGGATGATGTCGTAATGGTGTATTTCTTAATATGCCACATTCATCCTCGACGATATTACGGTCGGGGAGCCTGTGGTGTATGTCCAAAGGCTTTTGTCTTAAAGACCATAGGAATCATCTTATAGAACGTGATTTACGAACTCTCCGACCACCTTAATAAAAAGGTGGTTTAGTTTATGGAGTGTATTTGATGGTTGATAATGCAAAACCTTTTGAGTTAGATCAACAAAGTGTAGATAATCTTAGTGTTGCACCAAGTTTATCTAAAGAATATCCTGAGACTGGTTATAATTTTCAGGATACTGCTTTTTTAGCCAATCAATTATGCCAAACCCATGATAACTGTGCTTTTGTTGATACTAAAGAAGTTTTGTTATCCGAATCATATACAGATATGTATGAATATATACAAAACTCAATAAACGGGAAATCTAATGTTGTAACAGGAGAAATTTTTATAAATAAAGATAGTGAAATGCTTATGTTGGCACCTATTCTTGCGAATGCGGTGGTTTGTGAAACTGAAAAAATTGTATGTCCGCTAAATTTAACTTATCCACCCAAAGAATCTCATGCTGTTGCATTTTGTATGAATAAAAACAATGACGGAACATATAATGC
This sequence comes from Alphaproteobacteria bacterium, assembly GCA_045615365.1. Lineage (GTDB taxonomy): Bacteria > Pseudomonadota > Alphaproteobacteria > RF32 > CAG-239 > CAZU01. The sequence goes on along the minus strand of JAZLEQ010000004.1, from coordinate 42,840 downwards.
TGTTATTTTAGAGCAACACGCACAAAATAAAGCTAAAGATAAAGAAACATATAAACCAGAATTGGACTATTCAGGGGAAATATCAGAAGTTCTTGGTAAGGTCAGTTCATTTTTGGGTAGCTATGGTATAACTGTTAATACTAAATATAATGAAAAACCAATCTGTCGTGAGGAAAAAGTTTGTGGCATTGTTTCTATGGAAGCATGCAAACGACTTTTAGAAGCAGAAAATCCTGTAGCGCTAGTGGAAGAAGGTTTTTCACTAACCGCTGATGATGTTAAAAAACTTCATAATCAGAATATACAAAATTATAATCGAGAAACGATGCGAGATTATGTTTCTGAAGACTTGTTATCTCAAGAGATATATTCATATGATATGGTTGATAATGAGCATAAAGTTGGAAACATAGACATATCCATACATCGGAAAAAAATAGCCTCAGATGATGCGCGTCAGTCATACCCCAGTTCTTGGTTTGAAGAAAACTCAAATCAACTAAAACCTGTATTATCAATAGATGGTTTAGGACTTTTCGGTTATCAAGGAGCCGGTTATGGAAGAGCTGCATTACAACGTGCGTATGAAATGTCCGTTGAGCAAGGTTGTGAGGGACGCATAGAAGTTCCTGTGACTTGGAATGCTGGTTTTTATGAACATTGTGGATTAGTTGGTAAAGAAGCTGGAAAGCCTGAAACTAAATATTTTGAACCAACTCCTGAAAATATTGAAAAACTTTATAAAGGCGGAAAGCGTGAAAACCTTGCGTTTAAAATATCTGAACCAATGGATTGGGACAACATAAAGTTAGATGATTTGCTTCTACAAGAAGGAGATAACAACGTAGAGGATAAAATAGAAGATAAATTTGATCAATATGGAAGGTTATTAAATCAAAATTATGATCCTCTATCATCAGTAAAAGAGCCAGAAAATTTAGAACAAGATACTAAGCAAAAAATTCATGATTTAAGGCAAAGAATACAAGCTAAAGAGCACGATCCTTTAGAAATGAAGCAAAGAAAACTGGCTCAAGGTCTTAGAGATAGAAGTTTTTCTGAAAATGATATGGGGAAAACCGGAGATAGCATAACCGGACGGGTTACTGAAAAACATCGTGCAATAGCTGCAAGCCAAATTGAAGATGCAAAACAAATTATGTTACGAAGACGATTGTCGAAAGGAAAGTAAACAATGAAACTATATCACTATATTGCAAAACCTAATACAGCTTTAGAAGAAGGAATTTTATCTTTTGCAAACAATCCTAATGCTGATTTGAGATATTATTTTAAACGTTCAAATGAAACAACTCACGAAGGAATTGTAAAATGGATGGAAAACTGTTTTGAAGGTCGTAGTCGTGGAATAAGAGGGTTTTCTGAACCTGTTAAATGGACAAACGACAGTTTGTCGTTAAAAGATTTTATTGATAATGCGGATATGTATTCTATTGATTTAGAGGCATTAGATAAAGATGGTTTATTAGAAGCAATATATATAAGTCCTTCTGTTGCAGATTGTCCTACATTGAAAGAACAATGGGAGTGTGATGAACTTTTGATAAAATTATATGATTATAAAGATATAAGTGTAAGGCCGATTGATTGGAGTGTATATAATGATGAATTAGGACGTCGTTTTGCGTATGTTCCCTATTATATAATCGTAATTAAAGGTGGTGTTATTCCTCCGAAATATATAACGAAGGAATAATAAAATGATTACATTTTCTGATATTGTTAATTTTCCATATGATGAACAAGATGTTGATAATGATATCAGACATTTACTTGCAACAGGAGAGTTTAAACCAGCCTATGAAGATGCTGTAAGGGCGTTTTTAAGCTCAGAAATCCAAAATTGTGCACAAAGTATAAATGATGAAAATTTCCACCTAAATGTATTTAATCAAGGTTCAATGAGTGAAGATGCCCTAAAGAAAACACCAGCAGAAATTACTCCTTTGCTTGATAGACTTGGATTTGAACCACAAAAACGAGAGTTTTGGTACAATTATTTTGTAAATCCTAAATATGGACAACAAAAAGCACCTCCGCTTTCTATATTAATGCATAAAAATAAAAAAGAAGCTATTACACCATTTGGTTTAGTAACAGACCCTTTTTATACAGTCTATACCGAAATACACGAGTTAATGCACGGAGCACAGGCAAAATATTTTACATCATCAGATTCAGATAAGACAACATTAGAACACTACGAATTATTGTATAAAGGATTGTCTAGAGATGAAGCTAAAGCAATTCAAAAAGCTAAAAATCCTAATTTATCAAAAGATTCTCATTATGAAAGATGTTTTATAGAAATGCAGGCAAACTCAGCTGCCACTTGTTATATGATGCTACAAGCAATGAGAACTGGCGATAAGAATATAATAGATATGGTTGAAAAACGTTTGCTTAACGAATCAAGCGCAATGTCTGGTGCCCTAATGAATGAAAGATTGGGATTGGCTTATTTTGAATATCCTGCGACGAAACAAATAATAAAAGACATAAAAGAAGGTAAATGTGCACATTTGTTAAATAAAAAAGGATTGTTAAATTGGCAAGAACTTTATAAATACACTAAAGAAAAAATTGATAATATGGGTTATTCAAAGGAAGATATGGTTACTTCTCTTGAAACAGCTAAAATGTTAAAAGATATAAGAACTAAACATCCCGATAATAAAGCAGAATTCTTAGATGCTGTTGAAAAACAAGCTACAACTTTAGAGCATCCTCATAGCACAATATTTAATCATTTTGTTGAGGCTCAAAGAATTCATCAACGAGATGAAAGTAAAAGATTGCATAATTTTTACCACAGATTAGGAGCTAAAACTTTGAGGGATAAAATGTTAACAGAAACTACAAAACAAAGCGTTCCACAAATTGAAGAATATAGAAAAATTTATAAGGAAACACAGATTAATAAAAATTATATGCTTTCTAATATTATGCAATCATTAAAAGGACATAGACTATGAAATTATATCACTATGCACCAAAAGAAAATACAGTAATGAGAGATGGATTATTCTCTATTTCTAAAATTGATAGAAATTTAAGACCATATGCTCATCGTGCCGGTTCGGAAAATAAAGAAGACATATTAAAGTGGATGGATAGCACATTTTATGGACGTTCTCGGGCTATTTCTTGTTTAACAGAACAAATAAAATGGCAAGGTAATGACCCTATATTGAAAAAGATAGTTGATGGTACAGAACTTTTTTCATTTGAATTAGATGAGTTAATTAAAGATGGTCTAGTTGAATCAATATGGTGTAAAAATGGTTCTGATGCTGGAGGCTTAAAAGAAAAATTTTATCAAGTTAAGGTAGATGAAATTGATTTATCTCCACTTACTTGGGAAAAAGTGGATGCATCAAAAGATTTGCTCTATGCGGTGGTTCGACATTATCTTATTGTCCTTAAAGATGGGTACATTCCCTCAAAATATATCAAAAAGGAAAATTAATGCTAAAATATTTAACCCAAGAAAACGCAGATGATATTGAATTTATAAAAAATATATTATCCAAATCTAATTTATCATATTTAATTGGGAAACCTATTCGTTTGGTTGGTGGTTCAAAATCATTTGCTTATCGAGTGAATGACTATGTAGTGCGTTTTCCAAAGGCTGAAATAATTTGGCAATCTCAACAACTAGAAGTAAAAACATCTGAACTGTTACAAGCAAAGCTACCTGATAAATGGAAAAACAAGGTAACCAATGTTGTTTGTTGTTCAACATCAGAATATCCATTTGCCTATCATAAAATTATAAAAGGCAAGATTTGTGATAACATACGAGGGGAAACAAGTTATAATACCTGTTATGACAATTTGTCTGAAAGTCAAAAAAAATTACTAGCCAAAGATATTGCTGAATTGCTAGTAGCATTACATTCAATACCAACAGATATAGCAAATCCTATGGCAGAAAATTGGAATTTTACCAATAAAGCTGATTTTAACTATGAATTATGCAAGTCGGTGCTATTAAAATATAGTAACAATAAAATCAATATTGATAATTTTAAATGCAATATTGCTAGTGACGATGTCGTTTTTACTCATAACGATATGAGTGGAAGTAATATTATATTAGATGAAACCAAAGATAATGTTTTGCAAGGCATTTTAGATTTTGGCAATGCCGGTAATATGCCACGAATTAATGATTTTTTTCCTTATTATAAAATAAACAGACAGTTATCTCGAGATATTATTGCTGTTTACAATCAAATTTCAAACACCAAAATAAGTCAACAAATGGCTGATTACATAGTGCTTGTATATTTAGGATACATAATGTATAATCAGGAAAAACAAGGGAAAACAGTGTCTAGCTTTGCACTGATGATTTTGAGTAACTTTATGAGTGATTTATATAGGGTTACCTAAATAGTATTGTTAGACAATTGCCACATAAAATGACAAAATAATCTAAACTATGATTTATTAAGAACTTTATACACAGCATATACACAGCGACATAAACATTTTAACCAATAAAAACAACAAGTTAAATAGACGTGCGTTCTTTTTTTGTTCTTTTCACTTTTTTTGTTCCTAATATAGAGTACTATAATGAACGAAGCTAGTATGTAGATTCGTTATTTTTATAAAATATTATTAAGAACTAAAATATACAGAACAAAAGTAAAACATTTTTAATAAAGATATTGACTCTTTGTTTTGCTATATATAGTATTCTTAGCGAAAAACGAATACCATATATTGTGTATAGTATTCGTTTTCTTACGGAAAGTTGCATAATCAACAATCCTCTCACAAGGTCAGATTATGCATTTTCCTTTTTGGTTGTCAACACCTTTCAGTATTTTTAAGCTGATTTATGGTGTTGATTGGTTTTAATAATTTAATTAAAAAGGAAAATAAAATGTTTCATTTTTATTTAAACAAAAATGCTCAACCTTCCGGTGAGCACGAAATTCACAAAGACAACTGTTCTTATTTGCCTCATCCTTTTAATCGTGAGTATCTTGGATACTTATCAAACTTTTCTCAAGCTAAAGAAGTTGCTAAAAAGTTAGGCTATAAGAATGTTGATGGATGTGCTCATTGTTGCCCTGAAGGACATCATAAATAGTAAAAAAAGCCTCAAGGTTGTTTAATCTTGAGGCTTTAATTTTATCAATTAAACAAATTCTCTAATCATTAAATTCAGTCATTAAATTTTCTACATTGAATCCTATTGATTCTCTTATGATATCTTTAATACTCAAATTATTGATTTTTGTTTTAGCATTTATATCAGCACCATAATAAATTAGTAATGAGGATAGGTATATCATATCATTATACCCAGCAATCATTAAAGGTGTAACATTAAACTCATTACCAATATTGGGGTTTGCTTGATTTTCTAAAAGAAAAATAGAAATTTCTTTTAGGTTTCGTCTAATACTTTGATATAAAATTGTTTCTTTATTTTTATCTCTCCAATTTATATTAAAACCTAAATTTAGCATTTTCCTTAATACAATGATTTTTTGAAATTGTTGAAGATTTGAATTACAAACAACCGCAGATGCTAAGGAATATCCATTTTTCAAATTTTGATTTATTAGGGCTCTATCTAACATTTGAAGAAGTAAATGATATGACTTACTTGTCAAAAAAATATTGAATATGTTATTTTTCCTATCTTCATAAAAATATGATAAATCATCTATATCAATTAATTCTAATTCATCTTCTAAATATCCGATATCTTTTCTATCTTCCCTTACTGCATTATCTATAATTCTTCTTGTATAATCTTTACCCTCATTCATTTTTACTCCTTAATAATAGAATTTTTTAATATACCTAGCAGTTTATTTTGCCAATTTGACATCTGTTTTTCCTGATTTAATTTAAGATATAAGGTTAAAATAGATGCTATACTTGGATATTTGTTTTGGTAAACTAATGTTCCAAGGTAATTACTGCATTTATTTAAATATTTGCTGCTAAATTCACGAAAACTATTTATTTTTCCTTCTTTGATTAAATTATTTGCTACATCTATGACTAAATTAAGTTGGTTATTCATTGTTGATTTATTCATTTATTTCCTTATTTGTGATAAATGTATTTATCATATTCTTAAGCCAAAACTCACTACGTTTCGTTTTAGCTAGAAACTTCGCAATCACAGATTGCTTGTTTTATTTTTTTTAATTTATTTTTTTAGATTAATTAATGTATTTCAGTATTTTCGTTAGATTTGCTCTTTTTACCCAACTTACGAGGGTAAAAAAATATAGCATTTTCGTTGAGTTTGCTTTCTTGTTTTGGTTATAGTAAATTTCTTTACAACTCATACACCGCCAATATGAGCCTTCCACCTGCTTTTTCGGTTGGCACATTGTAAAATCCAAACAAGAACTAAATTCTACAATGCCGAGGTTGTCAAGGAGCACAGACAGAGCCTCATTTTTCTAACTGACATCATCAGCCGTGTCCTATTTATATTCCGCCGACCGTCTTTGGAGGAGTTACTTTGCGGTGCTTACACCAATGGGCAAGTCTTCATAGGTTTTCAGTTTGTTCCCTGCTTGAGGGTGCTCATAAAAAAGCCTGTTTCCCCGTTTTTGTGGCACAGATTATGAAATCTGTGATTGGTATGTCATTTATTCTTATAGTATCATATTTGATTTTCTATATGCAAAATTATTCTGCTAAATTTATTTATTAAAAATGCCAGAAAAATTTTTATTTTTTTCAAATCAGAATAATATACTGTTTTTGCTTAATAAAAAAATTTTGCTAAAATTTGACTTTTAAAAACTTTTAATATATTATCTCGTCATTCAATGAGGTGGTCTTATCCTCTAACCCTTAAATTACATATCCATAAAAATAGCAATTATAGTTTCAACTTTCATTTGAAGGTGTGCTATGAATTGCCTTAATTATCAAAATAAAAACTCAAAAAAATTAACCGAAGTTGGAGATGATGTTTTCCAACTATTGTTGATATTATTAGAAATTGAAATGCATAAACAGGTAAATTAGGAGAATGGATATGAAAGCTGTTATTTTGGCTCGTGTGTCCACCGAAATGCAAGAAGATGGTTTCTCTTTAGATGCTCAATTGGATAGATTACGAAACTATTGCTCAATCAAGGGACTTGAGATTGCAAAAGAATTTACTTTTGTGGAAAGTTCTTTCCACGGAAAAAGAACTAAATTTTATGAAGCTGTTAATTATATCAAACATCAGACCAAATTAACAGCTCTTGTAGTTGATACTGTTGATAGGCTTCAACGAACTTTTAATGAATTTCCAATGCTTTTGGAACTTGTAAAAAAAGAAAAACTAGCTCTTCATTTCTTCAAAGAAGGACTTGTTATTGATAAAAATTTCAAGAGTTCCGACCTAGCAATGTGGCAAATGCAAATCTTATCTGCTAATATGTTTGTTAATTCTACTCGTGATAATGTCCGAAGGTCTGAGGAGAGAATGCTCAAAGAAGGTTTACTTCCCGGTCCTGCACCTATTGGTTATTTAAATGTGAGAGATGAAAAAGGAAAAAAAACAATTATTATTGACCCTGAAAGAGGACCTATAATTAAAAAATTGTTTGAAGAATACTCAACTGGGCTATTCTCAATGGATGAATTGGTTAAAAAATCTAAGCAATGGGGATTAAAAAATCGTAAGAGTGGAAACCCAATGACAAAATCACAATTTGCAAGTGTTTTGCAAAATCCATTCTATTATGGTGTGATGTTTTACAATAAAACTTTTTTTCCTCATATCTATGAGAAGCTTATTTCTAAAGAGCTTTTTGACAAATGCACAGAAATAAGAACAGGAAAATTCAAAAGAACTTCAAAACATACTAAAGAACCCTATATTTTTAGAGGATTAGTCCGTTGCAAATATTGTGGTTGCTTACTTTCTCCATACACTAAAAAAGGTAAGTATGTTTATTTAAGACATACAGAACTGAAAAATTGTGAACATTGCACCAATGTTAGTGAGCAAATTATCCTGAACGAAGTTCATAAATCTCTTTTATCCATTAGTTTTGATGATGATTTAAAGGCTAGCTTAGCAACTCGTTTGAAAAAACAATATGAGATAACTCACGGAAGAACAAGTTATCAATTAGAAAAAAGCAAAAATGAATTGTCTGATGTTGAACAAAAACAGAAGAAACTTTTAGACTTATTGATTGCTGAAACAATTTCTGCTGATATTTACAGAAACAAAAATGCAGAATATGAAATGCAAAAGATTGACTTACAAAATAAAATTCAATCATTGCAAGCTCCTGATACTTCTGTGGAGAGAGCTATTGATAAAGTATTGAATTTCAGTCAAAATTCTTATGAGATTTTCAAAAGTTCGCAAATTGAAGAAAAAAGACGAATTTTAAATATTGTTTTTGCGAACTTTTTTATGGAAGGGAAAAATCCAGTTATTTCAATGAGAAAAAACTTCAACCTCCTATCAAATTTAGGAGGTTGTCAAGATTGGTGCCGCAAAGTGGACTCGAACCACCGACCTACTGATTACGAATCAGTTGCTCTACCAACTGAGCTATTACGGCACCGGAAAGCAATCAAACTTGTAGTATAGTTTTTTTGCTTTGGCAAGAGTTTAATACATTATGTGCCAATTTTTGTATTCTTTTATTTCATTTCCGAACAATATATCGGCTATGTATCGCCCTATTGTTACTTCGTTGAACTCTTTGTGGACTTTTTCCCAACCGTTTTTGGCAATTTTCATTCGGGATTCGGGGTGAGAATGGTAGAATTTGAGTTTGTCAAAAAATTCTTCTTCCTCAGTATAAAAAGCAGCTGATTCTTCGCCCAGAAGCTCGGAAAAAGCACTTCTTCTATCAATAAATGCAAGTCCGCCGTTTGCCATGATATGAACCATCCTGTCGGAACTATAATACTTAATATCGTTCAAACGGCTCAAATTTAAGCCCATTGAAGATGAAGATATTTTTCGAATATAGTCAAAGCCACCTAAAAGTTTGTGCCCTTTTATGCCGGCTAAAAGCCAGTTCATATCGGGTATCAAAGACATGGCTTTATCTACTATTTCTTCAATTTCGGTATCTTTCCCGCAAAATTGACGTTTGCCGGTTGAGGCCAAGAGCATGGTGTCGTAGATGTTTTGTTCGTTTTCAAAAGCACGGCCGAGTTCTATTGATGAATCGGCAATATTGGGGAGATAGCCCACTCTTTTGCCGTCTTTGCTGAACTGCTTGAGCATTTGTTCGTCGCCGGTGGTTATTAAACTGACATCAACACAAGGAAGTTTATCGTGCAAAACTTTGATGTTGTGTTCAGCATAGCCCGGAACAATCCAATCGCAGCTCCATTGCAACACTTTCATCTCAGGAAACATTTTGCGAATTTGCAAAATGGTTTCAGTTTTAATTGTATCGGCATGACCTAAAATTAATGCATCGGGTTTTAGGCTTTGGCAATATTTTATTAAATGTTCGTTTACTTTCCTTTTGGCCCAAAAATTCATGTGGCCGAAGCCAAACATGCGACACAAATCGCGATCGGGATAATTAGCAACATAGTAGTCTGCACGAGTGAGGCCGTTGGAAATTTTAATCGGCATTCCAACCTGAAAACAACCCTTTAAACGCAAGAGATTAAAGTTGGAAACATGGACTATCGTTTTCATGAATTACCCTCTTCTTTTGCCAAATTATTTACTTGATTGATGAAATCGGCTCCGCGTTCCATGAAATTTTTATAAAAACCGAAACTTGGAGCTGTTGGTGAAAACAAAACCAAACTTCCACCGGCTTTCTTGAGTTCTTTATACACTTCTTTTACTGTTTGACTGAGGTTTTCGGCTTCAATCAAGACAAAATCTTTACGCTTAACGTGTTCCCTTATGCTTGCACTGATTTGCGGACCGCATTGAAACAAGGTTGCAGCAACTTTAACTTTGGGATTTGCTTCAATATATTTGGCATATTCGGTATAGTCTTGTTGGTTTATGGTTCCTCCAGAGATGATAGCCATGTTGTCGGAAAAACTCTTCATGGCACTTATGGCTGCTTCGGGAGCGGTAGAAATGCTATCGTTGATAAAGCGAACCCCGTTGATTGTGCCGATATCTTGCAAACGATGAGCCACTTGTTCAAATGCGGGTAAACTCTTTAGACCTTCACGCCAATCCAATTCCAAATATTGCATAGCGGTTAAAACGCCGGCCAAGTTTTCAAGGTTGTGATTCCCGTTTATTTGCAGATTATCAATGTTGCAAATTGCTTCATTTTTATAATACAAAACTTTATCCTTAGCATGAAAACCTTCTTCATTGCCATAAAATAAACGATTTGACAGCGCTTTGCTATATGACATCAGTTCGGCATTGTTGACATTTACCACCGCAGCTTTTGCTTGATGTGCAAGATGAATTTTGTCGCGGCAATAGCCTTCGTGCCCACCGTGCCATTCGGTGTGGACGGAGAACAAATTGGTGAACATTACAACATCGGGAGAAAATTCTAAATCAGAGGCCTGATAGCTTGAAAATTCGCCGACAACATAGTCATAGTCATCGTCTATGAGCTCAATCAGAGCTTTGCCGATATTGCCCCCTAATGCCACTTTAAGCCCTAAATGTTTCATCATATGATATGTCATACTGGCACTTAAAGTCTTCCCTTTTGAGCCACTGATGCCGATTACTTTAGTGCCTTTTTGTTTCATTTCTGCCAAAAATAAATTGGAGCTTGAAGTAATCTTTATCCCCTTCTCTTTTAAGTTTTTTAATTCCGGCTTATAGATGCTGACACCCGGAGAACGGACAATTACATCGGATACGGATGCTAGTTCATTCAGCTTTTCAACCCCATCTGCATCGTTATAGGTATAAATGTTGTTGCCGATAGTATGCTTCTCAAAATATGATTTTACGGCATTACCTTCAGTGCCCATACCCCAAATTATGATGTTTTTGTCTTTTAAGTCCTTAATCAGCATTTTTTTTACTTCCTTTCTTTTTTGCATAGAACTGAGCTCCGGTCTTGTCGGCAACTTGTGCACCATGGTGAATTACCATCTGCGGGAACGGTATTTCAATTCCTTCTTCCCTAAAACGTCGGTTGATGGCAAAACGAACTTCACTCGGAGAGGTCCATCCGTCCCATATGTCGTTTACATAAAAACGAACCTCAAATTCAAGACCGTTATCGCCAAAGTTTTGGAACAAAACATAAGGTGCCGGCTTTTTGGCAACTTTTGAATTTGATGAAGCACATTCCAATAATATTTCTTTAACCAATTCAATGTCGCTACCATATGCCACATTGACTTTTACTGTGTAACGAGCCCAATTATTTTGGTGCGTCAGATTGGTTACGGAATTGGAAAGAACTTGCGCATTGGGAATTATCACGCTGGCGCGATTGAAGGTCATAATTTCGGTTGAACGAATGTTGATTTGTTTAACCTCGCCTTCCTCGTTGTTTATCATTACCCAATCGCCAACTTTAATCGGGCGTTCAATCAACATAATTATTCCCGAAACAAAGTTGTTTACAACATCTTGCAACCCCAAACCGATACCGACTGATAAAGCACCTGCAATCAATGCAACGTTGGTTAAGTTTCCTCCCATTACGGCAAAGGCCAAAATGACAGCTACAACATAGCCGACATAGGCAACACCAGAGGCAAGTGAATGTTTGGTGCCGGCATCTATGTTGGTTTTTTCCAACATTTTGAATTCTATGCGGTGGCGCAGCATTTTAATAAACCAGATGCACAAGGCAAATATTATAACACCCCAAACAATGGATATGAGTGAAATCTTAATGCCACCAACCGTGAAACCCGAAATAACTTTATAGACATTGGCTTTTAGAACGTCAAACGGAACTCCCCAAAGAACAAGTATCCCTCCGACAAGCAAAAGCAAAAGCAACGGTTCTATAATGATTCCAAACCAAAAATCTATTTTGCGTAAAAAGATGCGACGCATACGAAAAGTTTTTATCCATACTCCCATGAGCAGAACATGTTGAACCAAATCATAGAGAAAACGGCGGAAAATGTTAAACGCAACAATAAGGATGGCGGTTAAAATAGAATGATTTACAACAAAAGATGCTAAACGAGAATAGCCGAATAATGAAAGAACTATGATTGTGGTGGTGAATAAGCTTACCAGCATTCCGATTTTGAAAGTTTTACCCTCTTTTTCTTCAAGAACTTCATCACTTACAGCCGACAAATCTTCCTCAAACATATCATTTTGTTCACCCGCAACATAAATATGGATTATCCAAGCAACACACAATGCTTTCAAAGAAGCCGAAATTGCTAAAATGTAGGATAGAAGTTCTAGCGGGTAGTCGTTTATGGTTACTAAATGTTGTAGATAGGAACAAACACCAACTACAACTATGGTAAAATAGATGGCGCGAGTTATGCGTTTTGCTTTGTCGGTCGACATGTTTATCAAACGCCATTTTTCGTTATATGGAGTAAACACTACTCTAAATGATGCGCGCCCCATAATGATGTATAGCAGATAGTGTAAGGCCTGAACCAAAATACTGCCAAAAAAGCTGCCACTTACAACTCCTATGCTGACAATCCAGTATAAGCAAAAACCGATTATGGCGGTGGGGATGATACCATAACCGCACCAAACAGCCAAAGCTGCTATAATTTTACGCACCAATCGCGGCGATTCAATATCTGAAACATAGCCCCAATTACGGATGATAAAACGACGTAAAAAGTAGCCCAAAACCGCAATGAAAGATATAATCAGAAATACGGTTATCAGGTTGGTTTTGGCTTCTTGACGCTGAGAGGAAGTAAGCGATGAATACCACAAAAACGGCGATTTTATAATATCTATTCCAAAAGCGATAAGTTCGTGATTGACGGTTAGAAATGTTTTAGGAATGAAGATTGAGGTTTCGGATTTTAAGAGATTTCCCCATAATTCTTCGTTGCGGATATCAAAAATGCGCTTGTTTAATTCTTCAATTTTTGTTTGCAAGATGTCTATTTCGGATATGCGTGTTTTTTCTTCGGAAAGCTCCAAATTAAACTCTTTACGTTTCTGTGCAATTACTTTGGCTTCCGGTAAGTTTTCATCAACAACTCCGAGTGCTTCTATTCTCTTTTCAATCAACTTTATTTCATCATCAATATTTCCGCGGGCGATATCAATTTTGATTGAGGTTTCGTTAAGATAGGTAACTTCGGATACAAGCGCGCTAATATCAACATTTTTAGCCTTGGTCATTTCTTCAATTTTGTTTAATTTTGAAGATATTTCTTTGTAGCTCAAATCTGTTCCCAAATAATCGGTTTTGGCTGATGAAACTCCTGTTGAAAAAATGATGCAGAATAATGTGATTGCTAAAGTAAGAAAAAATTTCTTCATTGTTTATCCTTGTTTGATGAATTGTTTTAGGACTGCCAAAATGTTTTGTGCCGCAATTTTATAAACATCGCCGGCCACCCACAAGCTTATGCCGTTTTCAACAGTCATATCCTGACGTATGCGGCTTACAAAAATACTGCTTTCACCTTGGACGTCGGTTAAAGATACATAACCTCCGTCTTCTTGTTTATCAAGCAACAAAACACCTTTGGCTTTTTTGATGTCGTCGGCGGCAATGCCTGCATCAATTTCATTTAGAGTTTCTATGTTGGCAAACTGACCTACTCCCACAAAGGCAGGAACAAAAGCACAGTTGGCATGAACTTTTACTTTGCCTCCTAAAATTTGTTTGATTTGTGAATTGTATGCCCATTCGTTGAATGTTTCTTCGCCTATGAATGATCCTACTTGAGGAATGACATTGAAAGCCAAGGTTTTATTAAACAAGCCGTTTGATGATGCTGTGTCGTTCATCAGAATTTTGCGAGTTTGATTATAGAGTTCGCTCATGCCGTCTTGACCTTCATAATCGGCGGCAACATAAGAAGAAACTCGCAGGGTTTTGATTTGATATTTGTTATGGATGCCGGCAAGAGCTCCCAGCAAAGTTGCAATATGAGCATTTGGAACGTTTATTATGTTTTTTTGAGCTTTAGTGATTGCTTCGTCGTTTATTCCCCCGACAATTACAGGTATTTTGTCATCACCATCAAAAGCCGAAGTGGTATTGATTACTTTAACTCCGGATAAAGCAAATTTGGGAGCATATTTGGCGGCAACATGAGAATGACCGGTGAAAACAGCTGCATCAAACTTCGTGAAATCGGCATCTTCCAAAGAAGTTACCGATATATCTTCTTCACCAAAGGATATCTTTATGTTGCCGGCAACCTTTGTTTCAAAAACAGAAACATTTTCTTTTGAATATCCGCGCAAGGCTAAAAGTTCAAGTATGTTTTTAGATAAAGCTCCGATGTGCCCTATAATTGCTATGTTTTTCATCAGATAAAACCTTTGATTGATATTATTTTTTTTGATATTAGTTTATTTGCCGGATAAAACAATAAAAACTTTAGTGTATATCACAAGTTTCTTGACATTAACGCCAAAATGACGTTTACTTATCGGCGAATTTAATTTTTTATTTTGGAGAAAATCAATGACAGCAAGAACTTTACAGGGATTTATGGAACTTTTGCCTCAGGAACAATTAGTTTTTAATCATATGAAGTCTGTCATTGCTCATACCTATGAACTTTTCGGTTTTGCTCCCCTGGATACTCCTGTTTTGGAATTGGCTGATGTTTTACTCTCAAAATCGGGCGGAGAAACCGAAAAACAAATTTATGAATTCAAAAAAGGCGATACAAACCTTGCTATGCGTTTTGACCTCACTGTGCCTTTGGCAAAATACGTGGCGCTTTATAATAATGATTTAACATTCCCCTTCAAACGTTATCAAATCGGCAAGGTTTATCGTGGTGAAAGACCGCAAAAAGGTCGCTTCAGAGAATTTTATCAGTGTGATATCGATATTATTGATCGCGACGAACTTAATATCGTTTACGATGCGGAAGTTTTGGCGGTGATATATACGATTTTCAGCAAATTGGAATTGCCCGATTTTAAGATTTATATTAACAACAGAAAACTTTTGAGCGGATTTTTGGAGAGCTTGAATATTGCAGACAAAACTGTTGATATTTTGCGCCTTGTTGACAAGATTAAAAAGATTCCGGAAGAGGCTTTCTTAGGTGAGTTAAAAGATTTGGGATTACCGGAAGAAAAAAATATCGCCCTGCTTAATTTTATTAAAATCAAAGGATTAAACAATGAAATTATAGCAAAACTTGAAGATTTGAAAGTTGAAAACGATAATTTCGTAAACGGTTTGGCAGAACTTAAAACAGTTATTGAACAAGCTCAAAATTTGGGAATGCCGGCGCAAAATATTCAGATTGATTTGAGTATTACTCGCGGTTTGGATTATTATACAGGAACCGTTTATGAGACATTTTTTGATGAATATCCGCAATTCGGTTCGGTGTGTTCGGGCGGAAGATATGATAATCTTTCTTCGGTGTTTATGGACAAGAAATTTCCGGGAGTTGGAATATCTATCGGTTTGACCAGACTATTTGACCAGTTGCGCGCAAATAATTTGTTGCCGATTAAAGCGCTTACACCAAACAAAGCTTTGATTATAACTCAAGGAGCAGAATTTGAACAACAAGCAGTTAAATTGGCCGGCGAATTGCGAGCTGCCGATATCTGCGTGGATGTGATGTATCGGCAATGCAAATTTAAGAAGAAAATGGAATATGCCAACAAAATAGGTGTGCCTTTCCTCATTATTATCGGTGAAGAAGAAGCTTCAAGCGGTAATTATACTCTGAAAGATATGACAACCGGCGAACAGTTGAAACTTTCCGCTCAGGAACTGATTGCTAAATTGTAGATTGTTGTCTTGTTCTCAAAATTAAAAACGGAGAGACCTTTTAACTCTCCGTTTTGTTTATATGAATAAACCCCCGATTTCGGGGGTTTATGTCTTTTAATCTTGCTTAAGAGATTATTCGCTTTTTGCTTCTTCTTTGCTTTTTGAAGATGCTGACAAATCGTCGGCAATACGAGCCGAACGACCGCGCAATGCACGCAAGAAGTATAATTTTGCACGACGAACTTTACCAATACGAGAAACTTCAATTTTGGCAACATTCGGAGAATATAACGGGAATACTCTTTCTACACCTTCGCCAAAAGAAATTTTGCGAACGGTGAATGATGAGTTTAAGCCGTCGTTCTTGCGAGCGATGCAAACGCCTTCGTAAACTTGAATACGTTCTCTTTCGCCTTCCTTAACTTTGGTGTGAACTTTTAATGTGTCACCGGCTTTAAAGTCAGGAATATTTTTTCCTTCAAGCAATTTTTCCATTTGCTCTTTTTCAATGTTTTCGATAATGTTCATAGTTTTACCCTTTTCCATTATTTTGTTGATTTGTTTTTACACCTAAACTTTTTTAGATGCAAGATATTTTTCCCACAGGTCCGGCCTGCGCTCTTTAGTTATTTCTTCAGATTTAAGATGACGCCAGTCGGCTATTTTTTGATGATGGCCGGAAAGCAAAATATCGGGTATTTTGCGACCTTCCCACTCTGCCGGACGAGTGTATTGCGGATATTCCAATAAATCGTTCTCAAAGCTTTCTTCTGAAATCGATTCCTGGTTTCCCAAAACATTAGGCAAGAGCCTGATTACTGCATCAAGCATTATCATGGCTGCTTGTTCGCCTCCGGTCAGAATGTAATCGCCTATTGAAACATCTTCGGCGCCATATGCTTCCAAAACACGTTCATCTATGCCTTCAAAACGAGAACAAATTATGGTGAGTTCATCCTCATTGGCTAGAGAGTGTGCCATCTTTTGACTAAACGGAATTCCGCGAGGCGACATGTTTATCAGCCTGCCAGAAAAATGGTTGGCTTTAAGTGCTGCGCCTAAAACGTCTGCCCTCATAACCATTCCGGCTCCGCCACCAGACGGTGTGTCGTCTATTGATGCGTGTTTGTCAAATGCATAGTCGCGTATATTTATTGCTTCTATTGACCATTTGCCTTCATCTAATGCTTTGCCGGTTAATGAAGCCCCTAAAAATCCGGGGAAAAGTTCGGGAAATGCGGTTAAAATTTTAACCTTCATTTTCGTCTTCCTCGTCTGCGGCAAATTGCATCATCTCAACAATAATATAGCCGTTTTTAACATTTATTTCCGGAACAAACGCCGTTGTGAAAGGAACCATCTCCAAAGAATTGTTATTAAGTCTAATCTCTAAAATGTCGCCGGCACCAAAATTATACAAAGCATTTACTTTGCCTAAAATATCGCCGTTTTTATTTTGAGCATTAAGGCCTATGAGGTCGGTATGATAAAATTCATCATCCTTTAGTTCCGGCAACAGGCTGCGTTTTACATAAAAACCGGTGCCAACAAGTGTTTCCGCTGTGTTGCGGTCGTCAACTCCCTTGATTCTTACGCGCAGCAGGTCTTTGGAATGCCCCACAATCTTTAAGGAAAAAGTTTTGTCGCCGTGTTCGTTGCAAACGTCGCCATAGCGAACCAAGTTTTTTTCGTCATCGGAAAAACTTTTGACCTTAACTTCGCCCCTTATGCCATGAACGCCTACAATCGCGCCTAAACAAACTTTTTCTTCACTCATAAATGTTTAAAACCTTATTAAATAACTAATATAATTTTCAAGAATTATTCAGCAGAAGAAGCTTCAGCTTCGGCAGCTGCAGCGGCAGCAGCTTTTGCTTTTTCTTCTTTTTCTTTGATGCGTTCTAAAGCTTTGGCCTTAGGAGCAGCTTTCTTGGGTTGTTCACGCAAAGCAGGAGCATTTACCAAACCCAAGTTAGACAACAATTTTTCAAGTCTTTCTGTGGGTTGAGCACCTTTTGACAACCAGTATTTTACTCTTTCAACATCAATGATGAATCTTTCTTCATGATCTTTGGGCAACATTGGATTGTATGAACCCAATCTTTCAATGAATCTGCCATCACGAGGAGCGCGTTGATCGGCTGCAACTACCTTGTAAAACGGACGTTTTTTAGAACCACCACGAGACAGTCTGATACGTACTGACATTTGTTTTCCTTTCGTTTAATTTTATTTTAGTTTTTTTAGCAAAATCCTTTTCTTGATTAAAAAGGAAATTTACCTCCCATCCCTCCAAACGGGTTACCCCCGAAAGGAGATTTTTTTAATAGTGACGAACCAAGCAGCTTTGACATGCCGCCGAGTTTGCCCATTTGCTTCATCATAGCAGACATTTGCTCATAGGATTTGAGCAATTTGTTTACTTCATGAACCTCTACTCCGGCTCCGGCCGCAATGCGTTTTTTGCGTGAAGCCTTAATTATGTCGGGGTTTCTTCTTTCTTTGATGGTCATAGAAAGAATGATTGCTTCTTGTTTTTTAATAAGCTTGTCGCCGCCTGCTGCCTCAACTTGAGCCGAAAACTTTGACAACCCCGGTAACATTCCCATTATTCCCCCGAGCGAGCCAATCTTTTGAATTTGTTTGAGCTGAGAGAGCATATCTTCCAAAGTGAACGAACCTTTCATCATTTTGGAAGCGAGCTTTTCCGCATCTTCTCTGTCAACATTTTCCATGGCTTTCTCAACCAACGAAACAACATCTCCCTGCCCCAAAATGCGACCAGCTAATCTGTCGGCGTGAAACTCCTCCAATTCATCTAATTTTTCGCCAAGTCCTAAAAATTTAATCGGAACATTGGCAACCATCTTCATGGAAAGAGCTGCACCGGCACGTGAAGAGCCGTCTATTCTGGTTAGAACCAAACCGGTGATACCTATTTGTTCGTTAAACTCTTTGGCAACGTTGCATGCATCTTGACCAATCATTGCATCTGCAACCAACAAAACTTCTGTCGGATTGGCAATTTTCTTAACCTGTTTTACCTCATCCATAAGTTCTTGGTCAATGTGAAGACGACCGGCAGAGTCTAAGATGATGACATCAAAACCGCCTTTTTTGGCAAATTCGATGGCGCGTTTGGTTGTTGCATCGGGTTTTTCGCCCTTTATTATCGGCAATGATGTGCCTCCGATTTGACCGGCAAGTTGAGCTAATTGCTCTTGCGCGGCAGGACGATATATGTCTAATGATACCAATAATACTTTTTTTCTTTGCTTGGCGCTCAGGCGCTTGGCAATTTTGGCCGAAGTGGTGGTCTTACCGGAACCTTGAAGACCAACCATTAACACACATACAGGAGACGGCGCATTGAGGTTTAGGGCAACATCTTCCGAACCGAGAAGCTTTAATAGTTCGTCGTGAACAATCTTTACAACCATTTGACCGGGTTGGATTGAACGAACTACCTTTTCGCCTAAGGCTTGTTCCTTGACATGAGTAATAAATTCTTTAACAACCGGAAGCGAAACATCGGCTTCCAACAATGCGACTCTAATCTCGCGCATTGCGGTGTTGATATCGTCTTCAGACAAAACACCGCGAGAGGTGATTTTGTTGAAAACAGAGGTTAATTTATCACTTAATGCCTCAAACATTATACCTTTTTCCAATACCTACATACTATTGCACGCCAGTGTGCGAACCCTCGCTGACTGGCGGCACTCCTTGGAGTGTGTTAAATTTTCAAGCCTTTAATAAGAAAATTTGTGTGTTTTATAGAAGCTTTTTTGTAAATTGTCAAGCGTTTTTTATATCTGAAAGTTCATATGTAAATTAGCAAGTAAATCATTATATCATCTAGCAAAAGGAGAAAAAAATGCAGGTTGTTATTATAGGTGGCGGTAGTGCCGGAGTGTCGGCAGCTACTCACTTGAGACGAATTGATGAAAATGCCGAAATTACAATTATTGAAAAGTCGGGCGAATTTGCGGTTTCTACTTGCGGGTTGCCATATGTTTTGAGCGGAAAAGTTAGCGAATATGATGATATTGTCGGAGCCACCGTTGCACAAATGCAACGAATTTTTCAAATAAACGTTAAATTAAATACTGAGGTTTTGACAATAAACCCCGAAAAAAAAGAAATTTTACTCTCGGATAATAAGACAATATCGTATGATAAACTCATTATCGCAACAGGAAGTTTGCAACTAAGGCCCGATATTAAAGGAATCTTAAATGACAATATATTCAGCTTAAACAGCCTGCTTTCCGCAATAAGAATTTCAGATTTCTTTAAAGGCTTGGAGGCAAATAATGTATTGGTTCTGGGCGGAGGTTATATCGGTCTGAGAGCGGCGGAAGCTTTGGTTAATCAAAATGCTAATGTGATTGTGGTTGAAAATAACAGGCAAATTCTCAGCGGTTGGGACGAAGATTTTGCTCAAATGGTGAAACAAAAACTTGAAACAAGAGGTTTAAGTTTCTTTACTCAAACATCTGTTAAAGAGTTTTTGCCGAATAAAGCTTTGCTTACAAACGGCGAGATTATTAATTTTGATATGGCGATTGTGGCAACGGGAAATAAAAGCACTGTTAAACTACCGATTATGTCGAATATTGAAATTGGCGAAAGCGGCGGAATTAAAGTGAATGAGTTTATGCAGACTTCGGTTGAAGATATTTTTGCCTGCGGAGAAAATATTGAGATTGCAAACAAAATCAACGGTATGCCGATGAGACTTGCTGATGCAGCTTTAGTGGTTCGCTCTGCTAAAACTGCAGCAGACAATTTACAAGACCCGCAAACGGTGTTCAAATCAGGGCTTAAAAACTATATTGTTAAACTTTTTGATTATGTTGTCGGTTTTTGCGGTTGCAATGAAAAAGAATTGAAAGATGCAAAAATTGCCTACCACAAACTTTATTTTGCTCAGTCTAACGGTGAATTATATACTAAAAATACCTCGCCGATTAATTGTAAACTTTTGTTCGGATATGACGGAAAAATTTTGGGTTTTCAGATATTTGGCAAACGTGGCGTTAATTCACGCCTAAATACAGTGGCCGGTATTATGAGTATGGATGGAAATATTGATGACTTAGCCAACTTGCCGGTTGCTTATTTTCCGGAATTTGCAAAAGCCAAAGATTTACTGAATAATTTGGGAACAATAGCAAGACAAATAGCTTTTGAAAAATTGAAAACAATTACTTTGGAAAACCTGACAGAAAACGATATTTTGCTTAATGTTTGTATGCCATCGAGTTTCAGACATTTTACAAAAGCAAGAGTTATGAATATTCCCCTACCCGCTTTACGCAGTAATTTGAATGAGATACCACGCAGACAACGAGTGGCCCTTTCATGCACAACCGGATATACGGCTTATATTGCTTATTGCCTGTTAAAACAACGTGGGTTCAACCAAATATTTCTGCTTAATACACCCGAAACTTGGATGTAGTTTTACATATGATGCTTTTTTTGAAAAAAATTGCTTGCATGTTTGAAAATTTTAGATTATTAAATTGCGTGTTCAGATGATGTGGGTCCCATCGTCTAGCGGTCTAGGACACCGCCCTCTCACGGCGGTAACGCGGGTTCGAGTCCCGCTGGGATCACCAATTTGGAGAAGGGTGGCAAAATTCTTTGCCAGCCTTACGTTTTTCTGGCTTTCAGCGAGTTCGAGCGATTTCAAATACCCAATTTGTAGATTTTCGTTATCATTTCCATGTAAGTATTGATTTACAAGGGTTTGGTTCGGTTCGTGTGATTTTGTTGCTTGTGTCATCAAAATCTTATTATCTAAAAATTCATTAAACGGAAATCTTAATTTATAAGTTAATTTCCCCTCGGTTAAAGTAAGGCTTTCAAATACAAATTTGAGCAATAATCTTTTAAGTTCAAGATTATTGGATTTATCAAATATATTTCCTGCTTGTGTTGCAATATCTAATAACCCTAAAATAGTTTCATCAAAACTGTTATCTGCTTTCTCATGTGCTGACACCTTGTTTTTCAAACGATTCATCTTAACTTGTATTTCATTGCGTTTGACATCAAATGACTCTCTGTCAAGTTCTCCATCAAGCCTTAAATCAAAAAGATGATTGAGTTTTTCTTTTAATTTATCTTGCTCCTCACGAAGTTTTTTGATTTCTTGAGCGTAAAACTTTTTCTCCGATGCTTTTGATGATTTTAATTCCTTTTGGAGTTCGATTATCACATTGTTGGGGAGCTTTATTCGGTTTAGAATGGAACGAATAAGTGATGATGATATAAAAAAACTTAATTATACTATGGCTCACGATCATCATCTAAAAAAAAATATTGTTGAGATTAATAAAAAAAGAAAACGAGGTAAAAAAAATAAATATAAACTGGGTAGCATTTATAAACATGAAGAATTTCTTTTAACTGCTTTTTCTCGTTTTGATGATAACAATAGAGCGTATTTATATATTTCAGACCTTATTTTATGTTTACTTAATTTTTGGGATGAAATTGATGCAAAAAACTCTGGTCACACAGTTTATATTCCTCTCTTGGGAACCGGAATAACTAGATTGAAGGAATATATTGATATATCTGAGCAAGAATTATTAGAGATTATATTATGGACATTAAAAATTAGTAGAATCAAAATTACTCATCCAGCAAAATTGTGTATTATAATTTATCCTGATAAATTTGAAAAAATCAATCTTCATAAAATAAAATATTTGTTTGGATAAAATTGATGGATTTATTCCTCATAAACATATCAAAAAAGAATAATTTTCGTCAATTTCTGAAAAAATATTGATTTTTTATTTTTTTTATAATACTATTCCCAAAAATTTTAGGAGATTTAATGTATAAATTTTCTTCTGTTGTTGATGACAAAACATTCGAAAAAATTAAAAATGGCACAAAAAAAGTAAAGTTTTATTTGTGCGATGATAAGCGCGCTGGATTATCTACAGGTGATTATTTCTATTTGTTAGATAAAAACAATGAAAAACTCCCTCTTTTGGTTAAAAATATAGAAACATCTAAAGATCTTAATTCATTAGTACGGAAATTTTCCTTGAAAGATCTTGGCGAATCGGATTACAATTCTGCATATTCTAATATAAAGCAATGGTTTTCAGATTCTGATATTGAAAAATATTCAATTATGTCTGTATTACTGGAGATTGTAGATGAATAAAATTAATTTTATAACTTCTAATCAAGGAAAAGTAAAATCTTTAGAAAATAGCTTGAAGTCAAATAATATTGATGTTCTTGTTTGCGCTCAAAACTTAGACATCATGGAGCCTCAGTTTGATACAGTTCATGAAGTTTCAAAGTTTAAAGCATTAAAAGCATTTGAAAAATTAAAAGAGCCGGTTTTAGTTGAGGATGGAGGATTTTCTGTATTTGAATTAAAAGGCTTCCCTGGTGTTTATACTAAATATGTTCTGAAAACATTAGGAGCTGATGGTATTCTAAAATTAATGAATGGGATTGAAAACAGGACAGCTAAATTCATAAGTGTCGCAACATTTATTAATAAAGATGGTAATATTTTTCAATTTGAACGAGAAGGTGGAGAATTTGAAATATCAAAAGAAAAGGTTGATATTCAATCTCCTTTTGCATGGTCTGAGTTATGGAAAATAATATACTTGAAAGAATATAATAAAAACCTTTGCGAACTTTCAGAACAAGAGGTTTCTGAATATTATGGTAAAGCTGGCGCCAATGGAAGCATCCAAAAATTTGTTAATTGGTATATAAATGAGTATAAAAGATAAAATAATATTTTGTGGTAATTCGTCAATTGACCATATTATAGCCCATCAAGGTACAAAAAATGTAATCGGAGGAAGTTCCGTGAATTCTGCTATTGCTGGAAATTTATTCAGCAATAAAGAAATATCTGTAATCTCTAGTGTGGGATATGATTTTCCTTTGGATATATTGAATAAATTAAATATAGATACACAATATATACAAAAATATGAAACAAAAACAAACTCTTTCAAGATTGATGAAATAAATAATAGGATTTCATTAATAAATGATGCTTATACACCTATAATTATACCAGAACACCTACACACAAGCCATCTACATGTATCCTGCAGAAAAGGCGTTCCTTTTATTGATGCCATTAATAATATTGATGCTCAATATTATTCTTTAGATGTTATGTGGTCTAGTATAAAAGATTTTCTACCAGAATTATCAGCCTGTCTAAAAAAGGCTGATTTTTTATTTTGTAATGATAGTGAATTTATAATTATGAAAAGAAATGGAATTATAGATACACTTCCTCAAAATTTAACAATATTTACAACAGATAAAAATGGTGTTTGTTACCAAAAAGGAAAAAAACAAAAATACTTTCCAACAATGAAAATGGATAATATTGTTAGCACAGTTGGAGCTGGAGATACATTTCTTGGAAGTTTTTTATCTTCTTTTAATGGTTGTAATTTAAATGATGCCGTTTATCAAGCTTTAGCAATGGCGAGTATTTCCGTTACTGATTTTGGAAATATTCATTTACTAGATAAATCTATAGAAATTAACAAAGCAAAAAATACTATAAAAAACATGGATAAAACAGATGAAACCAAATTTAATATTTCTAATAGGACCATCTTGCAGCGGTAAGTCTTCAATGAGCCAAATGATCTGCAGTTTACACCCCGAGTATTCTGTATTAGATGATGCTGTGCCTTTATATAAAATATTTAATGCGGATGAACTATTACATCAAAATAAACTGCATCATTTTTGGGAATTTGCAAAAGAAAATGGCATAGATACATACTATGATTCAGAAGATCCTTGTTTTTATAGTCATCCCAATCCTAAAGGTGGATATTTAATAGATAATCCTATTGTTTGGAATATTGTGTTAACAATTTTAGGAAAACAAATAAGTTCTGAATATACAATTATTGAATTCTCTAGAGGCAGCGATCCTAAATATAATAAATTTTTTGATATAAATGATCAAGATGTATACCCTATATCTTTTAATTATTTATGCCAAAATATATCATCATCATTGCTTAAGCACTCATTAATAATAAATATTGATGCGCCTCTAGAAATAAGAAAAAAACGTAATGTTAACAGAGCTAAAAATGGAGGCCATTTAGTTTCTGAGAAAACAATGAACTCTGTTTATAAAAATGATGTTTTTTATTCACAGGATAATTTTATTAATATCAAAAACATAAAAATACCAATCGTGTACATAAAAAATCAAATTGATTACCCTGACTTTTCATCATTTTTACAAAATGAATTTATAAAAGCTTTAAAATATTATAAGGAATACCATGATAAAATATAATAAAACAGTTATTTTAGATTGCTACACTGATGAACCATCTGGATATGGAGCTCGTCCTTATTTAGGAACCCATCAAATACATTTAGCTCAAGCATTAAGTTATAAGAACGAAACATTTTCTTATCTAACTATTGATGATTTAAGGTTTGCTAGTGGCGAGAAAGAAACAGAAAATACCAATATCCGCATTTTAAATAAAACTAAAAATGCCCCTCAGGCGATAGATATTATTAAAAATGCTGAAATAATTTACATTGTAATGGGGTGTTTTGTTGAATATAAATATTTTTCTTGTGAACCGCCATCTATTGATGAAGTTTATACTTTTCTAAAGAACACTAAGGCAAAAAAAGTACTTTTCTATGTTTTAGGCGTTGAAAATAATATTTGTTCAGCATACCGTAATTCTCATTTAGCTAAAATCATCGATACTGTATGTATCGGTAATACTTATCGTTTTGTATTGGAAAATTCTGCCATTGATAATTTTTTATTACCAAATTATGATTTACTTGATAAGATATCAAGCCAACCAATTCATATAATTGAACAGTTAAATTATCCTATTTTAGCTGAAATTGAGACAGGAACAGGTTGTAATACACCCACATGTAGCTACTGTATAGAAGCAAAACGTCATATCCGTCCATCATACAGAGAACCTCATTCAATAATAAATCAGATAAGCGCTCTTTATCAAAGTGGTGTAAGACATTTTAGATTAGGTCGTCAACCAAACTTCTTCCATTATCAATATAATTCTATAAGTAAATTAAAAGAATTACTTTCAGGTATAAGAGAATTTGCTACCGATATTCAAACTTTACATATTGATAATGTTAATATGAATAGTGTTGTTGAACCTCATGGTCGTGAATTTGTTAAGTTAATTACAGAATACTGTACTGATGGTAATGTTGCTCCTTTTGGAATAGAATCATTTGACGATAATGTGCGCAAAGCTACACATATCTATGGGAGGGCAGATAAAATAATAAAAGCTATAGAAATAATTAATGAATATGGCGCAGAAATTGGTAAAAATGGTTTCCCTAAATTTTTACCAGGGATTAATTTAATGCATGGATTGCCAGGGCAAACAGAAAAAACTCATGAAATAAATATAGAATTTTTAAATAAAATTTATCAAAATCGCCTACAAACACATAGATTATTCTACCGTTATATGACACCGGCAGAAGGGATCATTTCCTCTCAAATTAAAGAAGATTTGGATTATTACAATAAATGTAAAAATGAAATTATGCAAAATTTTGTTATTCCAATGCAAAAATATGTTTATCCCAAAGGTCGACAATTAAGAGGATTTAGAGAAGTTGTTTTTGAAAATGGAGATTCCTTCTTAAGAACTTTAGGAACATGTTCTATAAAAGTTATGATTGAAAATAAAAAACTAACTCCTTATGATACTTATAATATACAAATATTAGATACTATTGATCCTAAGTTATTAAAAGGTGAGATTATAAAAGGAAACTAGCAATGCGTAAAAGTGAACAAATAAAAGCTATAGAAATTATGGCATCTCAACCTGAGGTGAAAGATGCTGTCATAAAATCTCATGACAATAATCCATGGTGGCCTAAAGATGTTAAAGATTGGAGAATGAAAATGCTTGTAGCTGGATTAAGCACAAGAGTTTCTTTCCGAATGCTTGGAAGCTATACTAATACTATCAATAATTTTTTAACACATACTTATGATGAGATAAAAGAAACCTCAGACGATGATTTAAGAATAATGTTGAAACCACTGGGATTACCAGATGCCAGAATAAAATTTGTCAGGAGCATGAGTCGATATATAGATAACAGCCTAGAATCACAAGATATTCAAAATATCCCTAATTTAGAAATGATTGCAGATATTGCAAAAAATGTTGATGGTGCTTCATACAAAGTTGGCCAGTGCTGTGTTTTATATGCAAAAGGATATTACTGTGGAATTATGCCCGTTGATAGTGGCATGAAAGATATGTTAGCTCCTTGTTTGGGATATAAAACTGGAAAAACAGCAATTGCTCATGAAACTGTAAGAGAACAATTAGAAGCTTTTACTAAATCTCATGATTGGATAGAAATTGCAAACAAACTAGGGTATGATAAAAAAATAACACTTCCTAAAGATAAGCCATTAACATGGTGGGTTCATTTGGTTATGATAAATTATAAACGCCATTTCTGTAATAACCGGAAACCCAATGAATGCCCTCTTTTAAAAGCAGGCATCCCTTTAAGTGCGATAAAAGGATGTCAACGATGAATGACTTTATTATACTAGAGGGGTGTGATGGTGTTGGTAAAACAACTTTAGCTAATTTACTGCTTCATAGAGGGTATAAATCTCTACATTTTGATTATGATCCAACCTTATCAATAAAAGAAAAATATCAACGAATATTATCAAAAGATTATGGCGATAATATTGTTTTAGATCGCTCTTTTATATCTGAAATGGTTTATGGGCCATTAAAACGAGGTTATTCTCGTCTTTCTGATCAAGATTTTTCAGAATTACTACAAATGTTAAATAAACGGGGAGGACGAGTTATTTTATTAGATGCATCTCCTGATGCTATTTATGAGCGAATACAAAAAAGAGGTGATGCAAACGATAAAAATATGGATTTAGCACAAATAACAAGCATTAGAAATTTGTATAAGCAAATTCTGTCATCAAGACAAGAATGCCCCATTGATATTATTAGAAACGATAGAGAAATACCTCAAAATATTTTAACAAGATTACAACTAAGTGAACCGCCTTTGCAATGCTTAATTTTCGATTTTGATGAAACAATTTATCATCCGGAAGCAACGACATTACCTCAACAGTTAGTTTATAGAATGTCTACATTTATTAAAGATAAGTTTAATTTGTCGTACAGGGAAGCTAGAGAATTAAGTCGAAAATACCGATTAGAATATGGTTCAACTGTTGTTGGATTACAACAAATACACAATATTGATCCCAAAGAATTTGTAGATTATTCTTATAACTTGGATCTAGGCGAATTAAAAAGAGATCAAAAACTTAAAGAACAGCTTCACTCGATACCAGAGAAAAAAGTGATTTTAACTAATGCAAATGAAATATATGTCGAAAAAGCTTTGTATATCATGGGAATTAGAGATGAATTTTCTGACATTATTGGAATTAATCGAACAAATTTCATACCTAAATCTAATCCTATTGGCTATGAAATAGCAATTGCTGACTATGCTGATTCTGGTAAAAATTGTATTATGTTTGATGATCAAGCTGCAAATTTAAGAATGGCCAAAAGATATGGTATGGAAACTGTTCTATGCAATAAAGATGAAGATAATTTGCAAGGAGTTGACCATATTACAAAACACCTAAACCAAGACTTATTAAATATTGTTTCTAAAATAAAAGGTAGAAAAAAATGAAACATATTGGTTTTCTTATACCAGCATCAAATATTGTAGCTGAAAGAGAGCTATATACAAGATTAGTCAAAGATGAAATATCAGATGTATCATTTCATTTTGCTCGTCTAAAATTTCAAACTCCATATGGTCTAAATGAAGAAAAGTATACACAGGAGCTTGTTGATAGTATACCTACAACCCTTAAAGAACTGGAAAGAATCAAATTATACAAATCAGCTGTTTTATGCACATCTGCTGAAATTTTTGCAAAAAATACAGAGAATCTATTATTTCCCCTTTCATCTATAATTGCTTATTTAAAGTTTATTAATAAAACTCGTCCATTAATTATAACCCCATATAATAAAAGCATTGGTAATACTGTTACGCAAACAATGCGAAATTCAGATATTTCGATTTCTAAAGAAATACATCTAGATATTAAAAACAAAGAAGATTTAATTAATTTTAGTAACACTAAGTTATTAGAATTATTAGAAAATCAGATAGATAGTCATATTGATTCTATCTGTGTTTTATGTACAAACTTTGCAACTATTCATTTAGAAAAAGATATTGAAGAAAAATTCAATGTGCCTTTTATATCAAGTAATAAAGCCATATATTGGAGAATAATCAAATAAAGTATATGTTTCCGCAAGAGCGACCTAGTCGCATCACCATTAAAAAAGAACTCCCTTTATGGGAGTTTTTTTTAATGTGTATTTCAGTGGTGGTGAAGAGCCCGCCGGTTCGGAGCGGATAGTTGGCAAGCGCAAGTAAAACGAAGCGCGAGCCCTACGACGCGAGGAGGACCCGCGAATATAATGAGCGGGAGTGCCCAATCCCGCTGGGATCACCAATAAAAAAGCCTCTATAAACTGTCTAATTGCATAGGCTGTTTATAGAGGAGGTTTTGTTTTTTTTATGATTACTACCTTAAAATATCTTTTGTTCCGTCGGGAAGCTCTACACCTTGATCGTATAATGAAATAAGTGCTGTGTCGGTAGTGTAATCAAAACTGTGAGTTACATTCGGATATATGATGAAAAAATCGCCGGTTTTTATATCGTATTCAGCGGTTTCTCCGGTTTGATTATGTTTTAACAGCAACTTAAATGATCCGGAAACTACAAAAAAAGCTTCTTTGTTTTGAAGATGGTAGTGGTCGCCGCGAAAAGCTCCGGCAACTGATGTGATATAATTGACTTGATTCCAACCGCTATGCACCAACTGTGTGAGTGCTCCGCGGTCATCAGAAAATTCAAAATCGGGTTTGATAAATTCTATTAACATGTTTATATCTCTTTAAAAATGTAATTGTTGTTTGCTTTCAGACTAAAACTAAACTTAACTCCGTCGTTTTCTATATCATTTTCAAATATCTTTTCGTATATATATGTTTCTATGCTATTCTTAACTTTTTCTATACTTTCTAATCTTTTATTAAGATTACTGACGTAATATTGTATTTGATTCAGGCTTGTCAGTATAATATCTATGTCGTTTTTGTTTTTTCTTCAATTATATTAGAATTAAATTTTACATCTGTTTTATAAAACTTTATAATCTCTTTTAAATATTTCTTTCTTGGCACAGGTGCAACATGAGATAAAAAGCGAATTATTTGATACTTAAACCAATTATTTTTTTTGAAATCACAACAATATTCAGGCAGTGCTTTATGAATTTTTTTAATATCTTCCAAACAGTCTGCTTTTTTCCAATAATTAACATTAGGTATTGAATGAATAGGATTAAAAAACATCTTTGGAAAAGCATGTTCAAATGATTCCAACCCAACAAATTTTTCAATTTTACGTATATTTTTTTCATAATTTAAACACAAATCTTCGAAGCGAATTACCAACACATTCGGATTTTTGCTATTAATCCATGGGGTAATTTCATTTTTAAAATATTGAATAAACGTTTCAACATCAGAGAACTCTATCGGTATATTATTTTCTTTTCCCCTGTTGATAACTTGACTATATTGACTACGAGGGTCACGCCACACTGCTATAATTTTAGTATTTTGAATCACTTCACGCATTTGTTTAAAACTAAGACGACAACATAAATTATTTAACGCCCTAAATTTTTTACCTTTAAATTGATTCAAAAAAGTTAATGCGTTAGCGGCTATATTATTCATTCTAGCAATTTTTTCTTTTGAAACAAAGTAAAAAATTTTCCCATCTTTTACAAATGGTGCATTCTTGTATTCTTCACTATATTCTGTAGGAAAACGAAAATCGGCTTGCTCTAATTTTTTATCTAAATATTCTGTTGCCCCCACCAATTCTGCAAAAAATTTGTTCCATGATAACAAAAAGTTGTCATCAAAAATATTTGAAATTTCATATCCATGAACATTCTTTTTATTATAAAAAAAATACATTTGATTAATAAAATGTTTTAAACAGCCATCATTCCATTCTAAAGCCTCGGGATGATTACTAAGTTCATTTATAAGTTGATTATAACGACCCAAAAAACGAAGTTCTGCATCCCGTTCAAAATCTATATTTTTATATTCAGAAAAAATATCTCCCAATGCTCCTGCCCCAGAACCAGTAAAACCTTGAAAAGCGATAGGAATTGAATTATATATCTGTTCTTTTTCTAACTTATCAGACCAACTTATACCTGCAAGTATCGGAGCATCATCGCAATATAGTGTTTGAGATATAATAAGCTCTAATGAATTATTTTCTATATTTTCTTTTTTTACTAAAAAAGTATGTTGAGGATATTTATTGGTTTGAGATAAAATTATTTTATCAATTAAATTACCATGTTTATTCTTAATAGTAATCTCTGCCCAGTCATCATATTTAAGAAAACGAGTTTGCAGAAAATGAAAACTAATATAATAGTCGCATTCTTTTAAGTCTCTAATAATTAAATTATCGTTTAAAGAAAAATATCCTCCCAATTCTCGGTCATTCAATCTTTTTACGTAATTTATATTTGTTTTAACCTTAATTCCTTCATTCGATTTATCAAAGACATGAAAATCTTGCATGTTATACCTCCAAATGAATTTCTTTAATATCAAGCAATGATTTTAATTTGCTGTTATCCAATGTTCCGCTGGCTGCTCGCTTGGCTTTGAAGATACCATTGGCTGATGTGACAGAAATGGGCTTGATTAAAGATTTGTCCAACCCATATTTTTCGGCCAGAACCATTGCTGCATCATACTTACTCATTACATCGTCTCCGGCGATATTAATAACTTTTTCAAAACAAGAACCAAATTTTTCAATAAGGGCAACAAGATAATATGCACATTGGTTAAAACTTAAGGTGGAACGATATGAATCAGAAAACATTTCCACTTCTTTTCCGGATTCAAGGTCGGTCTTGATGTTGTCGAAGAAATGAGGGCGCCCTTCCACAAGCGAACTTCCGAAAATAAACGGGAAACGAACAACATTATAACCTTTAGTTAAACAAATTTGTTCGGCCAGTGCTTTGTGTTTGCCATAGAGATTAACTGGTGCATAGGGATCTGTCTCAATAAATTTTCTATCTTTGGAGCCTTCACCATAAACAGTATCGGTTGATGTATAATAAAAACATTTAGCCTTGTTAAACAAATTAACTGCGTTGGCCAAGGATATAATATTTATATGCCAAGCAAGCTCCGGCATTTCTTCAACTTTGTCGGGGTGATGGAACGCTGCAAGATAGATAATCTTGGTATTTTCATCAATGCGTGATGATATTTCTTTTAGAGCCTTAACATCAGTTACATCAAGCTTTTGCCATTCCAAGCGTGGATTTACATAAACAGGTTTGTTTTCCTCGGAATATGTTGCAACTATGTTTTCGGATGTATGATCCAAAATATTTTTTATACAATAGCGCCCTAAATATCCGCTTGCGCCGATGATTAAATACATTGTGATTCTCCTTTTTTACACTAAACCATTTTCAAATTAGGATTTATATAACTTGCAGCCGTTGACATGTTTGAATTTGTGTAAATTAAATATTTGGCACTGGCTGCTACATAGACATCAAAAACTACATCGATGGCATTTTGAATAGAGTGCTGCGATATATCTGCGGATTTTCTATGTTGCAATAAACAAATTTTATCAGATTTTGTTTTACTTTTTTTGATTTTTTTTTAATCTGTTGCGAGATAAACTCACTTAACTTTGTTGTTAATTTACTTTTGATACTATGATTCCCATGATTAGACATTTTATGAAACATTTCTCCCACACTCATTATATTCCTTTTTTATCTTTTCTATTTTTTTATATATTTTAGCACGCTTTTTCTTGCTATATACAAACAATAATCGAATATAGTTTAAAAGAATGACAAGCTTGGTTCTTCTTCTGAATTGACGACGTAATACCTTAAACATGTGTATATCAAATTCGCTAAACAATAATTCATTTGACAACGATGATGATGTGGTGTCAGGGCATGATGCCAACCACTCCTCATACTCTTCCCGGACAAGACCTTGCACAAGATTTATTTCATAAGTCGTATCCATAACTTTTGGATAATCAATATTTATATCTTGAATTTTACCAACAGTTATTTGTTGTGAGTGTTTGAATTTAAGATCATATTTGAAAATTGCCAAATTTAATAAGGCATTTGGCAAACATTTATCAAGATATCTGTCGGCCTCAACAGGTAAAAATTTTGCAACTTCCGAACGCATTAAAAACATACCTGCTACATGAGGATAAAATGAAGGATAGTAGCAATTGTAAAAATCGCCTTTATGAATAGGCTCCCGTAGTTGAGGGTAACGCATATTGTCAGATGCATCCAAAAAATTGCTTGAATATGCTGCTATATGATTAGGATTATTCTCTAATGTGCGCATTAATGTTGTGATGTGAGTTGAAAACATTGTTTCCGATCCATCAAGCAACATTAAATATTGATGAGAAATGGTATTTACAACATCTCTGAACATTTGTCCGCGAGCCAACTGCTTATTTGAAAAATTATCAAAAATTTCAAATGGGAAAACACGAATGTCAATTGATGAACAACTAATTATTGTGTTCACTTCCGAAATAATCTTTTTATCACAGCAAATTGCCAATATAACTTTAGAATCTTTTTGAATTTCTATGTTTTTAATTTGATTTTCCAAAATTACTTTTTCATTATCAGTAAATTTATCTGTATCTAAAAACAAAATGACTAAAGTTTCAGCATTTTTATTTTGAGCATATAGGGACTTGGATACAACATTTTTTCTTTGTTCATGGTTAGATATAATCTTTTTTAATTGTGTTTCCAAAGAAAATTTTTCCAAAAAAATTTGTTGTGCTTTCTGGGCTTTCTTTAATGCCTCATTAGGATTTTGTTTGATCCAATCCATATGCTTTTTAATTTGATTAAACATGTTTTCAGGATGTTTTTTATCAAAATCGATATAAAGAACCGAATCTCCAAAATGTTTCATGATGTAACTGTTTGTATCAGATATTATAACAGCTCCTCCGGCGCATGCTTCGTAAACACGATTGGTCGCAGCACCTGCATGGTAGTGATAGTCAGAAGAAAGAGCTAAAACAACACCACATTTATGGATTTCTTTGATTAAAGATGTGCCGTCGAAGGGAATGGCCCCCTGATAACGCTCATAACCGTCCCAAGAATGTTCAGGACCATACAAATTAACGTCGTTTTGCTTATCCAGCAAAGCAAACACCCCCCCATGACGCGCTGATGCACCAATAAATCTTTCCCAATTTATTCCACAATAAAACAAAACTGGATTTTCAGAAATTTCAGGTTGAATTGCTGCACTCTTAGAAAATGATGCAGTTAGGGACGAAGCTTCTGATAAATCTCGTGGATGAGATGATAACACTGTTTTCAAATGGTCGCTCATTCCGCCTTCGTCATAAATTAGAAAATCATCATGAGAAGCTATGTTTTTACTATATAAATGATATAAGGGATACTGCAAAATTATCTTAGGAGGATTCCAAAGAGTATGATAATGAAATGCATCCAAAAGCTTTATGTCTTCATAATGCATAGAGATAATAAAGTCTAAACTTGAAGTATCTATTTTTTCATTTGTTTTTTGAAACTCATTATTAACAATAAACCCTTCTTTTGTTATGCAAAACAGTTCAGCCCCTATATTTTTCACTGCAACTTTTATACGATTAATAACTTCACTTTCTGCATTTTTTACCCCCCATGGCCAAGTATCAACAATCGCAAATTTAATTTTACTCATATTCCATAACCTTCTAATTAAACTTTATTTTCACCTAAACAAACAATATCTGAACTACTCTTTATTGTATCATAGCCACAGTGTTCACTAATAAATTGTATTGTTTTCCCCACGCCGGCTCTTTTTCCGGCTTCAATATCGCTTTCTTTATCCCCGATTAAAACCGACTTGCCAAGATCCGCATTCAAATCTTTCGCTGCTCGCAAAATCATCCCCGGATTTGGCTTGCGATAATATGATGATTTTCGGTATTGTCCCTGCCCTTCAATATGATATGGACAATAATATTCAGCCGTAATCGGACAGCCTTGTCTTTTAAACTCGGCATGAACATAGTCTCTGAATTTGAAATAGTCTGCTTCGCTATATTTTCCTTTGGCGATTCCTGCCTGATTGGTTACAACGACTATCTCATAGCCTTTGTTTTTATAATCACGACAAAGATCAAATATTCCATCAACAAACTCGCAATCTTCAACCTTATAAACATGATGTTTGTCAATGTTGATGACACCATCACGATCTAAAAATAATGCTTTATTCAAAGGCTTACCATAAATCACCTGCTTCAATTCCCTTTGCGCCTGAGCATAACTCTCCGGTATACCTATATCTATAAAATAGTCGTCTGCCTGAACATATAGCGGTTTAAGATTGCTGATTTCGGGTTCTAATAATTCCTTTTCAAACGAAAATTTCTTCGGCAAATCTGCAGAAAATAAATCTTTGCGAACTTTATAAATGCCGGCATTAATTAATCCTGCTTCAGTTTCAGCACTTTTTTCGCTGAAAGAAATTATCCTACCGTTTTCAACCCGAACTCGACCATAACGGTTGGCGTTGTCAACCTGTTTTAAAACAACAGCCAGTTTTTCGTTTTCGCTTTTGCGGATAAAGTCGGCGTAGTCCGTTTGAACATAGGTATCGCCATTTAAAACAACAGCTTCGTCCAAATCGAACAGGTCAAACGCCTGCTTTATCGCTCCGCCCGTGCCGAGAGGTTCGTCTTCTTCAGAATATACAACGGGGACACCGAGAAAATTGTCGCCAAAATGTTTTTTTATAATGTCCTTCATGTATGACACACATAGAACTATGCGCTCCGGGTCACAAAACAAAACCTCACGCATTAAAAGCTCTAGAAACGGTGTGCCATTAATGTCGGCCATGGGTTTAGGAACATCTTTGACAACGGATTGCAGACGCGTGCCAAACCCACCTGCCAAAATTACAATATTCATGGCTTCAGTTTAATCTCCTGTTCTTGATTTTGCATGTGAATATAGTCGCGCTTTTCATATGTCGAGGGATGATATGTCTTGGGTGAATAATAAAGTATTTGACACCCTTGATCATCAAACTTAAACGGAACATGAATCAAATTGCGCAAGGACTTCTTGATATCATGTTGCCTCTCCGGTGGCGCATAAAACAAAATAAATCCGCCACCACCGGCTCCTAATATCTTACCGCCTATAGCTCCGTTATCCATTCCTGTCTGATAAATCTCATCAATCAACGAATTGCTGATTTTATCGGTTAGCGAACGTTTAAGCATCCATGTTTCGTGTAACATGCGACCAAAATTATCCAAATCTTCGCTTTCAGAGGTAAGAATATGACAAGCTTCGCTAACCATCTCTTGCATTCTGGTTAACTGTGCGGTTTTGTCTTTTGCGGTTTTAACCTGTTTTTCGGCAATATCCGATGATGTGCGAGAAATGCCGGTGAAAAACAACATTAGGTGGTCGTTGAATTTGTTTTTGCGCTCTTCGCTCATAACAATCGGATTAACCGAAAACGAACCGTTTGGATTGATGTGGATATGATTAAGCCCTCCGTAAACGGCCGCAATTTGATCTTGGATACCGCCATTTTCTTTAAGGATTTCTCTTTCTAAACGAATCGTCTCTTTGGCAAGTCCGTATTTGGTTATCATCTCGCCTTTAAGAGCGTATATGGATTGAATTAATCCGGCACAGAAACAAGAACTCGAACCTAAACCCGAACGAGCAGGTAAATCACACTGATTACTGATTTCAACTCCTTGAGTTATATTATAATGTTTTAATGCTTCACGAACCGCATTGTGCTGAATATCTTCAACTTTTTCAGGATATTCTAAAATTTTCCATGAAATACGATTTTTATATTCGGCATGAAACGGCGGAAGATAGCGACAACTGATATAGTTATAATGATTAATACTGGTAGAAAGAACATCACCTCCATGTTCTTCATACCACGTGTAATAATCAGTCCCTCCGCCAAAAAATGAAATTCTGTATGGAGATCTGGTGATTATCATTTATGCAGCCTTTTCAACTTTATCAGCAAAAAAGTGTGCTTCCACAATTCCGCAAATGATGTGACCACTGGCAATATGCATTTCTTGAATATTATTGGTTGTGTTTGATGGAACATTTAAACAAAGATCGGCAATTTCCTTCATCTTTCCGCCTTTTTCGCCTGTAAAAGCAATGGTTTTAATTCCCATTTCTTTCGCAACTTCAAAAGCCGAAATTATGTTTTTGGAATTGCCGGAAGTTGAAATACCGACCAAAACATCGCCCTTTTTACCTATTCCCTTAAGAGGACGCGAAAATACACATTCGTATCCGTAGTCGTTACCGATTGCCGTTAAGGCAGAAGTATCGGTGGTTAAACTTAGTGCCGGCATGGGATTGCGATCAAACTTATATCGTCCCATCAATTCTGCAGACAAATGTTGAGAATCGGCTGCAGAGCCGCCGTTACCGCAAAAAATAACCTTATTTCCGTTAGCCAAAGCTTCAATCCACACATTGGAAATTGCAGCAATAACATCAGATTTTTCCGTTAACTTGTTGAAATTATCGGAAATTTCTTTTAATGACTTTATTATTTCAAAATTCATTTTATACCTCGTTTATTATCGTTGTAAAAACTTCTCGCCTTTAGAAACGCGAGCTCTCCAGTAGTCCAACAAATCTGTCATGGTTTGTTCAAATGAAATTTGAGGCTTCCAACCTGTGTGCTTCTCAAACTTGCGAGTATCAGGAATTTGTAAATCAGCATCAATCGGACGTAAACGTTCAGGATCAACTTCAATTTTGATTTGATCCTTCATGGGTGAGAGCGATATCAGGAAGTTCAACATCTCACCAACCTTGCATGTGTAGGCTCCGCCGATATTGTAATACTGTCCGCCGACAGGATTTACGGTTACCAACATATAATATGCGCGAACAGCGTCACGAACATCTGCAAATGTGCGAAGCGAATCGAGATTTCCAACTTTAATTACAGGAGGAATTAATCCTTGTTCTATCATTGCAATTTGTTTTGCAAATGTGCTTTCGGCAAATACATCACCACGGCGAGGACCTGTATGTGTGAACATACGGGTTGTCATAACCGTCATACCAAATGCTTCGGCATAGTAGCGTCCGATTAAGTCTGTGCCGACTTTTGAAATTGCATACGGAGAAGCCGGATGGAAAGTGCATTCTTCGTTGATTATACCACCCATTTCTTCCAATTTTTCTTTCTTAACTCGGCCGAAAACTTCTGAAGAAGCGCAAACATGAATAATAGCTTTAGGCGCATATTTCTTAAGAGCTTCCAACACGCGAGCCGTCCCTTGAACGTTGGTATCGAGCGTGTCAAGCGGAGCATCAAAACTTGTTTTAGGATAGCTTTGCGCAGCCAAATGAAAAACATAGTCGGGAACAACCTCTTTAACAACATTGTCAATTGACATAGTGTCACGCAAATCACCATATACCAAATGAACACGCTTCTTGGTATTGATATTCTCAATCAAGTGGCTGATGTTATCCAATGGAGATCTCCAACGGCACATTCCGTAAATCTCCCAATCAGTTTCTTTCATTAAGAAATCAGCAAGATGAGAACCAACCATTCCCGTGATACCGGTTATTAAAACTTTTTTAGACATATTACTACCTTCTCCCTAATATTTTTTGTTTAAGTTGTTTCTTCCACATGTTCAAGCGTTTATTCCAATGTAAACGACGTAAAAACAAAGGATAGTCCATAATTTCAAGCATTTTCAAGTATATATTGCGGTCTGTTATATATGGCTTTGCGAAAGAT
Organism: Alphaproteobacteria bacterium; assembly: GCA_045615365.1. GTDB lineage: Bacteria > Pseudomonadota > Alphaproteobacteria > RF32 > CAG-239 > CAZU01. The sequence continues at coordinate 3,872 of JAZLEQ010000004.1, read as the reverse complement.
TGCAACACTTTTTTTTGTAAAATTCGGGTTTGAGAAGCTGAAAGCCCCTCTTCTTTTGCAAAGATTATGATATCCGTGGTTGCAGGCAAAACGTGAGACCTCAGCTTGTTTTTGTATTCTTCAGTGCCTTCGGTCGGTTGATAGTAGTATATGGCCGATGGCGTTGTCCTTATTGCTTTCGCGAAATAAAATGCCTTGAATATGAATATATTATCCTCCCAACGTATTTTTTCCGCAAATTTTATATTATGTGCTTTAACAAAATCGGTTTTTAATATTTTATTGAATGATGCTCCGCTCCTTATTAAATTATATTTATTCTTAAACCCCTCATGAATGGCATCGGATTTGTATTTTTCCCATTTTTTTCCGTGAAGCATAATTTCGCCGCAGATTATTTCGGCATCATTGTTTGCAGTTTGCTGCATGAGTTTTTCGTAAAAGTCTTGTGAAATAACATCATCTGCCTCAACAAAACCTAACCACTCACCGCTTGCGTGTTCAATTCCTATATTTCTTGCTCCTCCGGGGCCGGTAAGATCTTTTTGAAAGACTATTTTTATACGTTCATCATTCACAGATTTAATTTCTTCCAAAGTATTATCATTACTTTCCAAATAAACAACTATAATTTCCAGATTTTTATAGGATTGACGACAAACAGAATGAAGACATTCCTTGATTGTTCGTTCTGAATTAAAAACAGGTATAATCACTGAAATTTTCGCCATATTGAACTTTGCTCCGACCATAGAATTTTCTTTTTTTTGAACATATGTCTTATATACACCTTTATGCAATATGTCAATTAAAATAACTCTTTCAAAAAATCGGCACCAACATATAGCAAACTAAAAAAAATATTAACGATAATTTAAAAAATAATATGTATACACAACATAGAAACAAAAAAAATGCTCTTAGATTTTTGGTGTTTATACATGAAGAAACTCGTAATTATTTTAACCTACAATGAAATAGAAAATATTCGTGAAATTATTGCTGCTGTTAATCATGAAGTTAATGATGCTCATATTTTGATTGTAGATGATAATTCTCCTGACGGAACCGGTAAAGTAGTTGATGAATTGATCGCCGAAGGAAAGTATGATGGTAAATTGTTTGCTATTCACCGCCCAAAAAAGTTAGGTGTTGCTTCAGGATATATTGATGCTTATAATTGGGCATTGAAAAAAGGTTATGACGCCTGTATGGAATTTGATGCAGATTTTTCTCATGATTTGACAGCTCTTAATCCGATGTTTGACATGATAAAAAACTGCGACCTTGTCATCGGTTCAAGATATGTCAAAGGAAGTAGTATCAAAAACTGGAATTGGAAACGAAAATTTATTTCATATTATGGTAATCTTTACGAACGAATAATGTTTTTTTCCAAAATACACGATTTGTCCGGCGGTATGAATTGCTATAGACCTGAGTTATTGCGTGCAGTTAATTTAAAAACATTAATTTCTTCAGGTTATCTTTTTCATGCTGAAGTTAAATTCAGAGCAGAACTTTTGAAGGCTAAAATTAAAGAATATCCTATATGTTTTTCCGATAGGGTTAGAGGAAAATCAAAAATGAGCGCCTCAATTTTTACGGAAGTGTTGTTTGGCGTAATCATATTGGCATTCAGTCGTAATAAAATTAAAAAATTACTTGGAGAAGACTAAATGAATTATTTTATCCAATTTTGGAAACGCAATTTGGAAAATATCTACGAAATAATAAACAACTTACTTGGAATTTCTTACTATAAAAAATGCTTTTTGTTAATTTTTTTCGGTGTTGCATTGTATGTTCCATTTATGAATTCGTATAATGCAACTCACGATGAGCAAGCAGCCATGTTGTTGTTTAGCTATCCGTGGAAAGAAATGTTCAAGCTCATTTCCATTGAAGATGGACACCCTCCTTTATATCATATTGTTTACCGTCTTTTCCAACTCGGTGGAGACATACATAATGTTTTTCCGCTTCGTGTTGCTACATTAAGTATTTTTGTATTAACCGCACTACTTGGAGTTTTTCCACTAAAGCGTTTGTTGGGTGAAAATACCTCTCTGTTTTATATTATTTGCGTATTTTTCATGCCATCGGCATTATGGCTCAGTGTAAATGTCAGGATGTATCCTCTTGCAGTTTATATTATAAGCGGAACCTTTATATACTCGCAACTTATCCTCTTTGATAACAAAAAGAGCGATTGGTTGTTTTTTGCACTTTTCTCGGTTGCAGGATTGTATACGCACTATTTTTGCTGCATTGCTTTAGCTATTATCTGGGGTATTGTTTTCTTGCAATTTTTGTTAAAAAAAGAATATAAAAAAATGGCGCTTTTATTAGGCCTCGGCTTTATTATTTCTTTGCTTTATTTGCCATGGATTTTTGCTTTCTTACAACAGTATAACAATATGAAAAAAACGTGGTTTCCACAAGCGCTGCAACGAGATATGGCAATTTACGGAGCCTTTTTCCAACTACGCAATCTGGGTGAACCAATTCTAGAGTGCTTGTTTTATTTCTTAGGGGCATTTAGTTGGATATTGATCTGGGAATATATGATTGATAAAAAGAAGGGTAAAAACACGACAATTGTTAAGAATATTATTATCATTTTTTGGGGTCTGGTAATAACAACTTTTCTCATTTCTGTTTATATACGACCAACATTATGTAGCAGATTTTTAATTGTTATTATGGGCTTGTTATACATCGGAGCATCTATAGCTTTGCAACATTTCAAAGATTTTCGCAAAATATTTTGGTGCATATTATCTGTGACTTATGTATTAGGTTACATGAAGTATTACACAATTGCTAACGATAAAGGAATCAAAAATTATATAACAGAATTTCACAAAAAAATTCCAGAAAATTCTTTGATTATATATACTGACACTTGGACACATATATTTGCTGAATTTTATCTCAAGGAATATGATAAAGTGTTTGCTCCTTTTAATCCCTATATTCTTTTATTCCAAGATAGAGTTTTACAAGAGAAAGAAAATAATTCAGATTTGAGTAAATATCAGCATATTTATCTATTACGACGACAATATGTTTCGGCAAAAGCTATTAAATATTATGCTGATGAATTTGAACATGAGGAAGATACCATACTAAGTTTACGAAACGGGTATAGCGATGAGGATATGATAGTTCGAAAAATCAACAAAGAAGGTGCGGCAAACTTGTTGAAAAAATCTGAACTGTTTTTTAAAGAAAGTCTTCATCAATAGATAAATAATATGAGCGAAATTTTAAACCAAAATGCCGCACCAATTCATTAGGTGTCACAAGGTGTGATTAGGGAGGCGATAAACGATTACATTGTGGTTTTATTTCTTGTTTATTCTTAAGTTCATTCGTTGTTCAAAAGGCTTAAAACCATATTGTTCATAAAATTTGTAGGCTGAAATATTTTTATTAAATACTCCTAACCTTATTTCATCAATTTTATCTTCTTCACATTTTTGCAAAAGTGCGTCCATTAATTTCTTTCCAATGCCTTGCCCTCTAATTTCTTTTTTTACACCTAAATTAGCAATATGAACTACATTGGGTTCTTCTAAATATGGAGAAAACTTTTTTTCAGCTAATATATATCCGCAAATTTTATCATTATCTGTTGCAACTAAAGCTATTGTATTATCATTTTCAATAGATTGTAAAAAACCAAGTTGCTCAAATTCATCATTTTGTTCAGTGAAATATCCATCTAAAATATCAATATGGTGTTGTCTAACTTCACGACATAATTCTAAAACTTGAGATAAATCTTCCTTTATAAACTTTCTTATTATCATGGCGTAGCTCCTAAAATATTCATTATTAAACTATCTCAATAATTTAAGAAATTC
>JAZLEQ010000003.1:0-113092 GCA_045615365.1 Alphaproteobacteria bacterium | reverse complement strand
AAAGAATGATGAACCATGCAACGCAATAGGCATGGTGGGCACATATTGAGCAAAAAAGCGAGAAAGGACAATATCGGAGCGGTGCTTTTTGGTTCTTTTGTGCACACAAAAGAACATAAGAGAAAAAATATCGGAGCGGCGACTTTTGGTTCGCCAGTCCGAGACTGTTTGTTCGCACAAAAGTAACATAAGTAACTAACTCGAAGATGCCTTATTTCGTTCGCTTCTGCTCTCTTAAAGCGCATGACAGATTAAAGATGTCAGAAAACTTTTAGACGAGTTTTTTACATGAAGCTATAAACAACATACAATATCAACATTGCATAAACACCGGCGATGATATCATCAAGCATAACGCCCCATGCATTGGTAATTTTACTGTCTGCCCAACGAACCGGTTGCGGTTTAAAAATATCAAATATTCTAAACAACACAAAACCGCAAACATATAACGACCACGCATCTGAATTGCCTTGTAAATGAGGAGCTATCGCACAAAATGTCAAAAGCTGACCTGCAACTTCATCAATTACCACAAACCCTGGATCGTGCGGAGTGTGCTTTAATACCTCATTTGTTGCATACAAACCAACCACAAAAGATACCAAAACGCCGATAACAATTCCCCAAACCCCATAAAAATAGGCTAATGCAAAAGCCAGAGGAATTGTCATTAACGAACCGACCGTGCCGGGAGCAACTTTTGAATAACCAAACCCGAAATAAGTAGCCAAGAAAAACGAAATACTTTTTTTCATCATAAACCTTCTCTTTTATTAAACATCAATTCCCGTAATTATAAGAAAACTTTGATGAATTTATGGTTAACATACTAAAAAAATATGGTGCAAAAATAAAAAAAATATTATACTCTACCACCAAATAAAGCTTTAGATTCAGAAAGGATATTGCAATGCAAAACATTATTCCCCAAAAGTTACAAAAGGGCGATGAAATAAGAGTTATTGCTCCGGCTACATCATTAAAAATAATCAGCCAAGACTGCCGCCAAATTGCTAAAGAGCGTTTTGAAAAAATGGGATTAAAGGTTAGCTTTGCTCAAAATACCAATGATGAAAATTGCGATATATTTATTTCCTCAGAAATTGAAAAAAGAGCCGCCGATATCATGGAAGCTTTTCAAGACAAAAACGTAAAAGCAATCTTCACCATATTAGGCGGATTTAACTCCAATCAACTTTTGCCGTTTTTAGACTACGACATTATCAAACAAAACCCCAAAATCTTTTGTGGCTATTCAGATATTACATCTCTTCACACCGCAATCAGAAGCAAAACCGGATTAATCACCTTCTATGGTCCGCACTATAGTTCGATCGGAATGCTCAAAGGCAATGAATACACCCTTGAACACCTTGAAAAAACATTGTTTGACGGAGCTGACAATATTGCTGCATCTGACGAATGGAGTGATGATTTATGGTTTATTGACCAAGAAAAAAGAGAATTTATTAAAAATGAAGGTTGGTGGATTCTACAAGAAGGAAACGCCGAAGGAATCATAGAAGGCGGAAATTTAGGCACCTATGTTTTGTTAAACGGAACCTGCTATCAACGAACATGGCAAGAGAATACTATCTTAGCCATTGAAGACTGTAATTATTCAAAAGCTGATGATGAAGTATTTTTGCGCCAATTTCAAGCTCTCGCCCAACGCGATGATTTTGCCAATATTAAGGCAGTTCTCATTGGTCGTTTTCAAAAAGGCTCCGGCATTGCAAAAGAAAAACTTCAAGCTATTGTAAACAGCATTCCACAATTAAAAGGCTTGCCAATAATCGCCAATATTGATTTTGGCCATACCACACCGATAGCTACCCTACCCTTAGGCGGAAAATGCAAAATAACCGATAATCTGATTAAAGTGGAATGGTAAGATGCCCTCTTTTGAATTTGAAGACAAACTTAACGGTTTAGTTGCCGGCATTGATGAAGCAGGTCGCGGTCCTTGGGCAGGTCCTGTTGTTGCCGGTGCAGTTGTATTTTTGGATAGGAATGCCGATTCCTACCTGCTCGAAAACTTAGACGATTCGAAAAAACTTTCAGCTAAAAAACGCGAAATTTTGTTCGAAAAAATAATGCAAGCCAAAGAAAACGGCAAACTTCTGGTTGGAATAGGCGAAGCAAGCGCCCAAGAAATTGACGAACACAATATTCTTCAAGCCACCTTTTTAGCCATGAAACGAGCTGTTGAAAATCTTAAACAACAACCTGACTTTGCTATTATTGACGGCAACCAAACCCCAAAAAACCTTAACTGCCAAACAACAACTTTAATCAAAGGCGATGCCAAGTCATATTCCGTTTCTGCCGCATCGATTGTCGCCAAAGTATATAGAGATCACCTCATGTGCGAACTTGCCAAACAATACCCCAACTACGGATTTGAAAAAAATGCAGGTTATGGCACAAAACTGCACATCAACGGCTTAAATGAGTTTGGCGCAATTAAAGGAGTTCATAGAACTTCATATAAACCGATTCAGGAAATCTTATCAAGAGATGCAGCTTAAGTCTTGAAAAAACACATTTTTTTATTTTTTAATTTTTTTAATTGCGGTTGTTAATAAATTTATAACCATATTTGAATCATACTCCTTAGCATAGATGCTTTAACAACTTCTGCGATTGAAGAATATGAGTAAATACAAAACCAGTCAGTTGCTTAACACAATTATTTGTGACGATTGCGTTAAGACAATGAACCAAATGGAAGAAAAATCGGTAGACTTAATATTTGCCGATCCTCCGTATAATTTGCAACTCGGCGATGCCCTTTTGCGCCCCGATAACAGCAATGTCAGCGGTGTATATGAAGATTGGGACAACTTCGAAAGCATGGAAGCATACGACGAATACACCAAAGAATGGATGCTTGCAGCACGCAGAGTGCTTAAAGACGATGGAGCGCTATGGGTAATTGGCTCATATCATAATATTTTCAGAGTTGGAAAAATTCTACAAGATTTAGGCTTTTGGATATTAAACGATATCATATGGGACAAAGTAAACCCTATGCCAAATTTCAAAGGAACAAGGTTTACCAACGCACACGAAACCTTAATTTGGGCTTCCAAACTGCAAAATTCAAAGTATACCTTCAATTATGAAGCAATGAAAGCCCTGAATGAAGATACACAAATGCGTTCCGACTGGCACATTCCGCTATGCACGGGTAAAGAACGGCTAAAAGACAAAAATGGCGACAAACTCCATCCCACACAAAAACCGGAAGCATTGCTTTATCGTGTAATTATGTCTTCAACCAAAGTAGGTGATATAATTTTAGACCCGTTTTTCGGCACCGGCACAACTGGTGCGGTTGCACGCAAACTCGGACGCAATTTTATCGGAATTGAAAAAGACATAACCTACATCAACGGCGCCAAAGAAAGAATTGAAGCCATTGAACCGGTTAAAAACGAAATGTGCTTGGAATATGCATGCAAGAAAAAACTGCCTCGCGTTCCCTTCGGCAATGTTGTAGAACGCGGACTTTTAACCCCCGGCGACATCCTATATGACGCAAGTCGCAAACATTGTGCTGTTGTTCGTTCCGACGGAACCTTAAAAAGTGAAATCTCTGAAGGTTCAATCCATCAGGTTGGCGCAGCAGCCCAAAATGCACCGGCTTGTAACGGTTGGGTCTATTGGCACTATGAAAATGCCGATAAGGAGTTGGTCTGCATCGACACTTTAAGAGAAGCTCTGCGAGCAGACATGTAATTTTTTAAAAAAAATTTGTTGAGAATAAAATAAACTTGGAATATATTACAACCAAGTTTATTTTTTTATAAAAACAAAAGTTTTAAATTTAATGCGTAAGTGGCCTGAGAAATATAAAAAAGCTACAAATGCGGTGATATCTGCCAAAAATGAAATAATGGCAGACAACTATGCCGCTATTGATTTAGGAACAAACTCTTGTCGGTTGGTAATTGCCTCACCGACCCCTTCGTCGTTTCGAATTGTTGAAACATTTTCCAAAATAACCCGTTTGGGTGAAGGCATCATCAACGACAACGAACTTTCTCACACCGCAATTAGAAGAACAATCAACGCACTAAGAGTTTGCGCCGGTGTTCTGGAAGAATACAAACCTATTGTTAAAGCTCGCTATGTGGCAACGGCTGCTTGCCGCCGAGCTAAAAACTGCAAATATTTCATTGAGCTTGTGCGTAAAGAAACCGGCCTCAATATTGAAATAATATCTCCGCAAGAAGAATCTCGTCTGGCTGTAGTGGGCTGCATGCCATTACTCAATCGCCGCATTAAAAGAGCCTTAGTATTTGATATCGGCGGCGGCTCAACTGAAGTATCAATCGCCCGTATCAGCAACTCAGGTCGCGCCATAATCGAAGGTTTCGTATCGCTTCCATATGGTGTTGTCACCGTTTCAGAGGCTTTCCCCGAACATGACATGACCGACCTCGCCTACAACACAATTGTAGAACGCACTCATAAAATTTTGGCCGAATTTGAAAAAAAACATAATATTTCGGAAGCAATAGCCAATCAAGAAATTCAAGTCCTCGGCACTTCCGGAACTGTTACCGTTTTAGGCGCAATTCATCTTAATCTTTCACGTTATAATCGTTCGGCCGTAGACGGTCTGGCTCTTAGCCTAAACGACGTCAACAAAACAATAGCCAAAATCAAACGCATGGGAGATGAAGGCAGAAAAAAACATGCATGTATTGGTATGCAAAAGGCCGACCTCACCATCGCCGGATGCGCCATAATTGAAGGATTATTATCTTTTTGGCCGATATCCGAAGTCACTATCGCCGACCGAGGCATCAGAGAAGGCATCCTGCTTGACATGATGCACAAGGGACGCAATGAGAAAAAAGAAAAGAAAAAGTTTAAATCTCGCTATCCCTTCATGAAAAAATCTAAACGCTACAATAACGATAAAAGCAAAAAGGAAAATCCATGAGCAAAACAAGCTATGCCGGTATTGATTTAGGTTCTAATTCTTGTAAACTCCTAATCTGCGATGAAAAAGGTAAAAAGCTTTGCCTAAAAAATATATCGACTCGCTTGGCTGAAGGAATGCACAAAAACAACCTCATTACCGAAGAAGCTTTTAAGCGTGGCAGAGAATGCTTCAGCGAATATCGCCACTTATTAAACAAACATAAAGTAAAACCCGAAAATATGCGTGCAATCACCACCGCTGCCTGCAGAATGGCCGAAAACGGCAACGAATTTATCAAAAAAATATACGAAGAATTTGCCATTCCGCTGGAAATAATCGATGGTCTTGAAGAGGCAATGCTAAACCTTAAGGGCGCAGTAGAACACGTCAAAGGGAAAAGCAAATATGTTGTAATCTACGATTTAGGCGGAGCTTCAACGGAAGTAACCTTAGCAACCAACGAAGATGCACCCAAAATAATCCACTCTGTTTCAATTCCTTGGGGCGCCAGAAATTCATCCGAAGCTTTTTCTTTGGTTGAATACACCCCCGAAAACGGCAACAAACTGAAAAACGAAATATACCGTTACATGGATGAATTTTTACAAAAATCAGAACTGAAAAAATATGATGACATCAGCTTTGTAGCCACTTCGTCAACCCCGCTTCGTTTAGCATCACTAATCAACAAATTCGAAAAATATGACCGCGAAAAAGCAGACGGATTATATATCAACAAACAACAAATGGATGAAGCCATCAGCAAATTGTTTACAAGCTCACGCGAGGAGCTTGCCCAAAACCCGTATGTCGGCGACAAACGCTCATATATATTCATAGCTGCATGCGTATTATTTAAGGCAATTTATGACAAACTCGAACTAAATGGCCTTACCGCATCACTTAAAAGTGCCAAAGACGGAATTGTTGCCTCACTGATTGAAAGAGATAAAAAATGCCAAAACTAACCAAATCAGCCAAAGAAATAGGCAAGCGTCACGGTTTAGCTGTTCGTGTTAAAACAGCAAAATACAAAACAAAATCATCTAATCAATGGCTTTTGCGTCAACTAAACGATCCCTATGTAGCCGAAGCCAAAAGATTGGGTTATCGTTCTCGTGCAGCCTTTAAACTTATACAACTGGATGAAAAATATCACTTTCTCGGTAAAGGCAAAGTTGTGGTTGACCTTGGTTGCGCCCCAGGCGGATGGACTCAAATTGCAGTCATGCGTAACAAAGGAACCGGAAAAGTTGTAGGAATTGACATTTTAGAAACCGAACCTATCAGCGGTGCAAACCTGATTTGCCAAGACTTCACCTCTGAAGATGCCCCCGACAAACTCAAACAAATGCTTGGTTGCGAAGCCGATATCGTCATGAGCGACATGGCTGCAAACACTACAGGCCACCAACAAACCGACCACTTAAGGACAATAGGTCTGGTTGAAGCAGCATATGAATTTGCAAAAGAGGTTTTAGCCGACGGCGGAATTTTTATTGCTAAAGTTTTCCAAGGCGGCGCCGAAGGTAATCTCTTATCCGATGCCAAGAAAAACTTTACAAAAGTAACCCACTTCAAACCGGCCGCCAGCCGCAAAGAATCTCCTGAAGTATACCTCGTTGCTCAAGGATTTAAGAAACAATAAGCTCATTCAGTTACTTTTTTTAAAATATCTGTATAATGCTGAACAATCACCTTTCAACATCTCCGCTACTTTTGTTTTTCTCTTAAAAGCTTTCATTACGCCTTTTCACATTACCACCGATTGATGCAGGCATTTCTTCAAAATTCATCAACTTTTCGGAAATTGCCAAAACATCTTCCGGTTCATATTTCCTATTCACAAAATCCATACGATAAAAATCGGCTTTAACATCTTTTGCTTCTTTTGCCACACAAAAAGGCTTATTTGCAAACATCATAATTTGGCAATCTTTAGAAATTGCCACATATTTTTGCCCTTCACTCTCCAAATTTATAACTTCCGTTTGGCGCGAACAATCTTTACACGAATTTTCTCTGATACAAACCGCTGATGTAAACAATGGCACATCCTGATAAACAGGCATAACCACCGGCAAGGCCGATTTCATTGCCATATTTTTCATATTAGACAGAGTATCTTCCACCGCCAAACAAATCCTTGACGCTCCGATTTCTTTAGCCATTTGGGTTGCTTCCGCATTAAACATATAGATCATATTATCAAAACTCAAATCAATTTTATTAAGCGGCAAAACTCCAAGTCCCCAATAATTGCCTATTTCCCATTTTCTATAACCGGCATCAATCAACTTAAAAATAAGCGGCTCCAACTCCTTTGCACAACGACAAACCGTCGGCAATGCAATTCGCAATTTATCTTTTGGTAATTTTAAAATATCTTCAAATTTTGTATCTTTATTGATTAAAAAAATAATTTCCGCAAATTTTTCCAAACTTAAGCAACTTAAATACTTTGTATCATCAACCTTTATAATCCACTTAATTGTTCCATTTTGCTCTCTCGGAACAATCGATTCGCGAACTATCTCTTTTTGCACAATATATATTTTTTCATAAAGCCTGCGACGCAAATCGTTAAGCACCGAAACCGGCACAAACAGGCTTGATTTATTTTCAATCTCCAATGCTTTCAAATCAAACTTTGTATCACCTGTTTTTTGAAATGCTTTTTTCACTGCATCATTCATTTTTTCAACGTCTTTAGCCGGTGTAAATTCACCCTTTAGCTCAACTCTAAATTGGCCGCTTTGCGCCACAACTTCATTAGCTGAAATTTCAACCTTAACATCAATTCCTTGGCGCAACTTAAATTCATTTGGTTTTGGTTTCTTAAAATCATATGCACCCTTAACTTTTGATGCCGATGCCAAATAAACCAAAGCACCTTTTTTCAAGCCTTCAACTTTTGTCGGCAAAATAATTTCAACCTTTTCTCCGGCCTTAACTTCCCATTGATTTTTGCCTTTGGTCTTAAATTTTTGCAACGAAAAGCCATATGGTTTTTCAAAACCCTCCACATCAATTTGAATTCCATCATGTTTAGCTATATCAAAACTTGGGGTTAAAATTATTTTTTGCCCGTCAACATCTTCCGCCTGCCCTATAAGCAACCCTCTGTGCCCGACAAATTTCTTATCAACTATGTTCTTATCTTTCCCCTTAAAATGAAACTTACACCATGGTCTTGAAAAGATCTGTTTAATATTTTGAGCCTTTTCTCTTATTGCACCGTTTCCATCCAAAATATTCCTATAATAATCCGTAACAGCAGCCACATAAAGCGCCGTTTTTTTTCTTCCTTCAATCTTAAGCGAATAGATAGGCATTTTCAAAACATCTTCTTCCAATGCCATGTCTTTCATTGAAAAAAGATGTTCGCTTTTTTCTTTTTTTTCAAATTTTGCTCTGCACGGATACAAACATTTTCCTCTGTTTGAACTACGTCCTTTCATCATCGAAGAAAACTGACATATTCCGCTATACGAATAGCAAAGTGCTCCATGAACAAACGCTTCTAATTCCAAATTAGGAATCTCGGCAATTTCTTTCATCTCGGAAAGAGTTAATTCTCTTGCTAATACAACTCGTGAAAATCCAAGTTTTTTCAAGGCTTCTGCACCATGTTTGTTATGCACGGCCATTTGCGTACTCGCGTGCATTTCTATTTCCGGATAGTATTTTTTAACAATACGTGCTACTCCCAAATCCTGAATAATTACCGCATCAACACCACACTTCTTGCAAATATCCAAATTTTTAAGCAAATCATTTATCTCACCATCTTGCAGAACAGTATTTATAGTAACAAAAACTTTTCGCTTAAGATGATGAGCAAAAGTTGTAAATTCTCCCAATTCTTCTTCACTGAAATTATTTGCGGTAGCCCTTGCCGAAAATTGTTTTAATCCTAAATAAACTGCATCAGCACCATAGTAAAGTGCCGCATAACCTGCTTCAATATCACCGGCCGGAGCCAAAAGTTCTTTTTTCATACTATATCTCCCTTAACCCGAACTTATAGCCCATTTTCCGCATTTTTACAATAAGTTTTATGCACCGCAAACAAAAAAAACATTATCATTTTGCAAAATAAGGATTAGATTATATAACAGTTTTTTTCAAGAAAGGTAAAAAAGATGTATGATGTAAAATCGCCCAAAGCCGAAGAATTTATCAATCATGAAGAAATTTTAAGCACCCTTCAATATGCTTCAGACAACAAAAATAACATTGCCCTAATTGACGAAATATTAAACAAAGCACGTCTTCGCAAAGGATTGAGCCATCGCGAAGCAGCAGTTTTACTTGATTGCGACATTCCTGAAAAAAATGCCGAAATATTTGCTCTTGCCGAACAAATAAAAGACGATTTCTATGGCAATCGCATTGTCTTGTTTGCCCCTCTATACCTTTCAAATTATTGCGTAAACGGATGTGTTTACTGTCCATACCATGCCAAAAACAAACACATCACCCGCAAAAAGATGAGCCAAGAAGAAATAAAAAAAGAAGTTATCGCCCTGCAAGATATGGGGCATAAACGTCTTGCCTTAGAAGCCGGCGAAGACCCAATTAACAATCCGATTGAATATATTTTGGAATCAATCAAAACAATATATTCAATCAAACATAAAAACGGTGCCATCCGCAGGGTTAATGTCAATATTGCCGCCACCACCGTTGAAAATTATCGTAAGCTTCACGAAGCCGGTATCGGAACCTATATTTTGTTCCAAGAAACATATGATAAAGAAAACTACGAAAAACTTCATCCGACAGGTCCGAAACACAACTACGCCTACCACACAGAAGCGATGGATCGTGCCATGCAAGGAGGGATAGATGACGTTGGTTTAGGAGTTTTGTTCGGCCTTTCAACTTATCGTTACGAATTCACCGGTCTTCTTATGCATGCCGAACATCTTGAGGCCTCTTTTGGTGTCGGCCCTCACACAATCAGCGTTCCTCGTATTTGTCCGGCAGACGATATTGACGTAAATACTTTCTCTAATTCCATAAACGACGACATTTTTGCCAAACTTGTGGCTTGCATCCGAATTTCAGTTCCCTATACAGGCATGATTGTTTCCACTCGCGAAAGCCAAAAATCACGTGAACGTGTTCTCCACCTTGGTGTTTCTCAAATATCGGGGGGAAGTAAGACCTCGGTTGGCGGATATGCCTCACCGGAGCCTAAAGAAGAAAATTCATCACAATTTGACATTTCTGATAATCGTTCTCTTGACGAGATCGTAAATTGGCTTATGGAGCTTGGCTATACTCCAAGTTTTTGCACAGCATGCTACCGCGAAGGGCGCACCGGCGATCGTTTCATGTCACTTTGCAAAAACATGCAAATACACAACTGCTGCTTACCAAATGCTCTAATGACCTTAAACGAATACTTGCAGGATTATGCTTCCGAAAAGACCAAAGAAACCGGTAAAAAACTCATCGCCAAAGAATTGGAGCAAATTCCAAACGAGAAAGTTCGTCGCATCTGCAAAGAACGCCTTGAGTTGATAAACCAAGGCGAACGCGATTTTCGTTTTTAATATTTAAAAACAACAAAATAACTCAACAAATGAATATTTAATTTAAATATTTATTTATTATTTCATTGTAAAATTGCTTAAATTTTTCAATAACAAAAGGCTTATTTACAATGAATCACTTACCTGCTTTAATTTCAGATCTGGCATTAATAATGATATGCGCAGGAATCATAACCGTCTTGTTCAAATATCTAAAACAACCGGTGGTATTGGGTTACATTTTGGTTGGAATTGTTGTTGGTCCTCATGTTGCTCTTTTTCCAACAGCCGGCGATATTGAAAACATAAAAATCTGGGCTGACATTGGTGTAATATTTTTATTATTCAGCTTAGGTTTGGAATTTAGCTTCAAAAAAATCGTAAATGTCGGAAAATCGGCCATCATAACCGCAAGCGCCAACATCTTATTCATGCTTTTAATCGGTTATCAGGTTGGTTTAAGCTTAGGTTGGAGCACAACCGACAGTTTGTTCTTGGGAGGTATGATATCCATGTCATCCACCACAATTATCATTAAAGCCTTTGAAGAAATGGAACTGAAAAACCAACGTTTTACCGACTTAGTTTTTGGAGTTCTCATAGTTGAAGACGTTGTCGGGATTTTACTTTTGGTATTACTCCCCACAATTTCAATCAATAAAGATGTCGGCGGATTAGACCTGCTGATGAATGCCGGCCGCCTGATATTTTTCCTCCTTTTGTGGTTTATTATCGGGGTCTATTTAGTTCCTACCATGTTAAAAAAGATAATCCATCTCCTAAACGACGAACTTCTTATGATTGTATCAATAGCTCTTTGTTTGGGCATGGTTTTAACTGCCACCTCTGTAGGCTTCTCATCAGCTTTAGGTGCATTTATTATGGGATCCATTTTAGCAGAAACTGATGAAGCCGAACGTATTCAACATACTATAAAACCTATAAAAGACCTTTTTGGCGCAGTATTTTTTACATCTGTAGGAATGCTTGTTGATCCCAAAATGTTTATTGAATACATTGTTCCCATCACAATCATTACATTTGTCGTCATCACCGGAAAAATCATCTTTTCAACCTTAGGTTTCCTGCTTTCGGGCAATCGTTTGGAAACATCAATTTTAAGCGGATTTTCACTCGCTCAAGTCGGTGAATTTGCCTTCATTATTGCCGCTTCCGGTATGGCAATCGGAGTCTTGGACGGTTTTGTATATCCGACAATAGTAGCCGTTTCAGTCATCACCACTTTTACTACCCCGTTGATGATAAAATCTGCCAAACCGTTTTATTCACGCATATACAAAATGTTTCCCCAAAGTTGGAAAGAATACTTAAGCACTCACACCACCTCAAAAAAAGACACCAACGCCGAAGAAGAGCTTTGGAAACAACTTTTCAAAAAATACTTTATTAAACTGGCTCTTTCTTCAACCATAATTGTTGCAATAATTTACCTGTCTTTTTATATTCTGCAACCTTTCCTTGCATCAAAAATATCTTCAACATTCAGTGGATTCGTAGGCACCATCATAACGCTAACCGTAATGTCACCATTTTTGCAAGGTTTACTTACCGTAAATAGCGATTTAGCAAGAATATACCTAACTCTCTGGAACAAGCGCCTGACTAACCGCTTACCACTGATTTTGTGCACCATTTTACGATTAGCAATCATTGTCATATTCATTATTGTCGTGATAAATCATTTGCTCACCAAAAACTTTTTAATCACATACCTTTTAACCGGTGCAATAATATTTTTCTTATATCATTCAAATTGGCTTTCAAAACGTTATAAAAGTATTGAAAAACAATTTCTTTCAAACTTATATCGTTACAAAGAAAAAGAAGCAGAAGCTGAAGCTGAAGCCGAAGCTCAAAAAGAAAAAAAGGAGATAAAAAATGAACAATAAAACCGCATGCCTGATATTAGCCGATGGCTTTGAGGAAAGCGAAGCTATTGTAACTGCCGATGTCTTAAAACGCTTAAACGTCAATATTGTATTAGTCGGTCTTAATTCATTAAAAGTTCGCGGAACACACGATTTTTACATCATGGCAGACAAACTCATCTCCGAAGTTTCAGTTAACGACTTTGACGCACTAATACTCCCCGGAGGTCTGCCCGGAAGCATCAATCTGCGCGATTCTAGAGAGGTCAACCACCTGCTGCAACAAACATATAAAGCCAACAAGATATGCGCAGCCATTTGTGCCGCTCCGATAGTCCTTCGCGATTCGGGAATAGCGCAAGATAAAAAACTTACCGGTTATCCGAAATGCGAACAACTATCCCGAACTCCAAACTTCAAATTTACGGGAAACAACACCGAAACCGATGGATTAATAATAACCGCCAAGGGCATGGGTAAGGCTGCCGATTTTGCATTTGCCATTGCCAAAAAACTCGGCATTTCTGATAACGAAATTGAAAATGTAGGTAAATCAGCCTTTATAACAGCCTAAAGAAGGAAACACCAATGAAAACCATCGGAATAATGACCGGAAATTCTCTTGATGCCATTGATGTCATCATAACCGAGTTTACGGATAATCGCATTTTTGATATCTGCGGTCATTCGCTGCCGATTCCTACTGAAATTGCCAACGGCTTTCGTCAACTTAAAGAAAAACTCCAAAAAAACGGCGGCAATATCCAAAAAATATATTCTCAAAATAGCGACGATTTTTTAAAACTCCATGATTACTACATAAAAATTGTAGCTCAAACTGTTTTACAAACTCTTCAAAAAGCGAAGCTTTCCTTCCAAGATATTGAAATAATCGGTTTTCATGGACAAACTTGCGCTCATTATCCCCCTTCAATAACATCTTCTCTACCCCATACCCTTCAAATAGGTTCAGGACAAATGCTTGCAGACCAAACCGGCATAAAAGTTGCCTATGATTTTCGTTCCGACGACATTATGAACGGTGGCGAAGGAGCTCCTCTTGCCCCCATTCACAACAAACACATTGCCCAAGACCTCACACAAAAAGATATCTTTCCGGTTGTTTTCTGCAATGGCGGCAATACAGGTAACTTGGCAGTAATTTCAACCGATGAAAAAAACGAAATTAAAGTATTCGGTTGGGACACAGGCCCGTTCAACCATTTCCCCGATTACTTAGCTCGCACCGAACAAAATTCAGATTGTGACTTCAACGGACAATTCGGCAAACAAGGCAACATTAATTACGATTTGTTAAGAAAAATGTTCGAACATTCCTGTTGCGACAAAAAAGGAAACAATTTCCTCTTAAAACCACCTCCCAAATCATCCGATCCCGCATGGTATAAAATTTTGCCCGAACTGAC
This sequence comes from Alphaproteobacteria bacterium, assembly GCA_045615365.1. Classification (GTDB taxonomy): domain Bacteria; phylum Pseudomonadota; class Alphaproteobacteria; order RF32; family CAG-239; genus CAZU01. Next base: position 99,291 of record JAZLEQ010000003.1, on the reverse strand, counting down.
AGATAGTTCTGTTTCATTTTATAATCGAATTCGCACCGCCGAATTTTTTAGTGCCTATGCTTTTGTTTTTAACATGCAATACATTCCGCAAAACCTCAAAAAGCCCAAATTTTTCCTAACTTTTGGCGGCGGTTGGCATAATCCGGTAATATTGCAAGATTTCAAAGACCTCATTGGCGGAAAAACAAAAGTTCTGCCGGAACACGAAGCTGTTTTTGCCAATATCAAACAAGAAAATGCCACCATAGTTTCATCCGACACCTACGGTTACAATGGTCAATACATGGAAGCTCGTATTTTTGCCGACATGGCAAAATGCCTAATCACCAAAGAACCTTTTTCCTATCCGAATACTACCGGCTGCAAATCACCGACTGTCGGAGGAATAATCGCATATCCTAACGGCAACGATTCGCGCCTCTGGTCACGAGCTTCTTTCGGCTGGCAAAAAAACAAAAACGAGTAGTAATTTAATATCTTGACTAAAACAAAAAAAGAATTTAGTTTCCCTCTCAAGAAACTAACTATTAAAATTATATATATATGAATTATTTAGACTTTGTTCATGAACAACGAGTTACAATCAGCAAAATTGAAAAAATCGAAAATATATGGATGGTAACTCCTGAAGATGCAAACGAATTTATTTTTATTCCGGCATCTTATTGCACTCTAAATCAACCGCCAAAAAAATGGTGGCCATGGAAGAAACAAACATTGTTTGTAAAAAGATTTTGCGGTCAGATTTTTTATGCTCAAATTGATGACACCAAACTTTTTGAACTGACTGAAACAAACATTTCAGAAAATCAAAAAGAAATGTTCACAAAAATTTTGCGTAAAAAAGCAATAAAAGAAGCATATGATGAAAAATTAAAAAACAAGCTCAGCTACTACAGTCAAAATTTTCTATCGCAAGATATTGAAGGACTGATAGATATGCTGCCAACTTTAATGAGGGGATATTTAAAACTTCATTTTTATGCCAATGAGGATAAACCTTATGAAGTAAAAAAAGTTCATCTGATGCTCAAACTCTTTGCAATTGCCGACAAAATTTTTACCAGACATGTTGATGAAAGTGTTCCCTTCAGTTATCTGCAATTCGCAATCACAGGATTTCCTCACTACATGGAAAACCCCAAAGCAATAAAGAAAGAAGAGCTTGATATTTTTGATAGCAGAAGCATGTTTTGGCAGGAAGAGATTGACCGCCTGTTAAGAAAAGAGCTTCCGCCAACAGAAAATGAAAGGATATATTCCTACTTAAATTTTGAGGTGCGTAAAATACTAAAAGAATATCTTCATGATATTCTATACCTTAAGGAAACTTGGAAAATAGAACCCAAAAATTTTTCAAGTGCGGATTATAAAATGAAGCATCAAAAACTAAAATTGTTGCGTCATTCAAATTTAATAATCTCCGCTCCCCAAGAGGATGAAGTAAAAAACTTTATATCAAGCTATGTGATATAAAATTAAATCCATACAAAAACATCAGGAAACGAAAATTTCCTGATGTTTTTCTTTACTACAAACAAAATCTTATTTTGTTTTTTCTTCTTTCAATTCCGAAGTGCAATGAGGGCAACGAACAGCCTTCAAAGGAACTTCCGAACAGCAATACGGACAATTTTTAGTTGTTTTTTCAATCATTTTTTCTTCTTTCTTATCCATTTTTGCTTGCAATTCATTAATAGCCTTAATCAAGATAAACACAGCGAAAGCCACAATCAAAAAGCTGATAATTGCATTTGCAAAAAGACCTAAATTCATGGTAACGGCACCGGCCTCTTGAGCTGCCGACAGAGAATTATACGGAGCCGGAGTCGCACCATCTTTAAGAACCACAAACAAATTTGTAAAATCAACTTTTCCCAAAAGCAAACCGATCGGCGGCATAATCACATCTTTAACCAAGGAATCTACTATTTTTCCGAATGCAGCCCCGATAATAATACCGACAGCCATATCAATAACATTACCGCGCATTGCAAATTTTTTAAATTCATTTGCCAAATTCTTAAACATATTCAGTCCTCCAAACACATAAATAATTAATTAAAATAAAACAAAAAAAAGCGCCGCCTGCATCAACAAACGGCGTTCAAACTGTTATATTTTTTCAACTTGTGAATACTCAAGTTCAACCGGAGTAGAACGACCAAAGATCATAACCGAAACTTTCAATCTTGACTTTTCGGTATCAACCTCTTCAACCACACCCACAAATGAAGCAAACGGACCGTCGCAAACTCTAACTTGCTCACCGATTTCAAAATTAACGATCTCACGCGGACGTTCAACACCTTCCTGCATTTGAGTAATAATTCGTTGAGCTTCGGCTTCGGTAATAGGATACGGCTTATTACGAGCACCCAAAAACCCACTGACATTCGGATTATTTTTAATCAAGTGCCATGCTTCATCCGACATCACCATCTTAACCAAAATATAACCGGGGAAGAATTTACGTTCACTTGTAACTTTCGCACCTTTTTTAACTTCCACAACTTCCTCTGTCGGGATCATAATTTCCAAAATACGATCTTCCCATTTTTTCAAAGCAACTTGTTCATTGATATTTTGAGCAACTTTTTTCTCACATCCCGAATGAACATTAACAACATACCACTTAGCACTCATTTTATTTTACACTCCAAGCGAAAACACAGTTTTAACAATCCAACCCAAAACCTGATCAACAAAGAAGAAGAACGTAGAAGCAATAGCCACCAAAACAATAACCATTACCAAACTCTGATTAACTTCTTTTTTTGTCGGCCAAGTAACTTTTTTAACTTCTTGTTTAACCTGACGGAAAAACTGTATTGGATTAACTTTTGCCATAACTTTTCCTTAAAAACTTAATTAAAAAATTCATAATCGACTCCGAAAAAAATCGCCCTTTAGCCAAAAGCAAATTATCTCAAAAGCCGAGCTGTTGATTTATGTGATATATAAATGTTTTTATTCTGACATGTCAAGCAAATCTTTACACAATTTTAATATTTTTTTATTTCGCGAACCTCATTTTAAGCCTTTTTGCTTTACACTTTTCTATAAAAATGCTACTATTTAACCAGATTACAATTACCGAAAGCCAAGATATGCAAAATCCTAACCCCGAATTTCAAGAATTAATCGACTACCTGACTGAAATAATGCACAAATTACAAGATCAGAGTGATATTTTACGCGGAGAAAATTTTGCAATTTGCCTTACTAATGACAAAAAATACACCGACAACGCCTTCATCAACTACGAAAGTAACACCATAATGTTTGGCCTCAAATACCTTGAAAGAGTTAGCCGACATAGCGAAGACGCAGTCGCTCAGATTATTGCCCATGAACTTTCACACAGCATTTTCAAACGCACAAAATCAGTTTCTGCAGCTCACAAAGAAGAGGAGATTTTTGCCGACAACTATGGGCTGATATTATGCAATCGCGCCGGCTACAATTATGACGACCGAGAATGGAACATATATTCTGATACCGATATAATTAACAAAGACGAGCATCCGCATAAAAAAATCAGAAGGATAATAAACCGACGAACAATCTCTCGCCTCAAACAAACATCAAAAGGCTTAACTCCTTTTAGGCTAAACATTCCTTCTGCAAACAACTTCAAAGAATACTACACAGAATTTATGCTCTCCAACATCAAAAACAGCCCCATTCAGGCATGCATTCTATCATCAGATATCGGAATATATGAAAACATAAAACACAAAAAAGAATATAAAAACGGAAAACACACTAAAGAATATAAACAAAACACAAAAAAACTGAAAGCATTGCTGAAAAACGAAAAACTCGATATAAGCGCCAAAAATGCAATCCTAAACCTTGATTCCAACCTTTGTGACCTAAATCTTTTTCAAGATTTATATCAAAAAATAAAAGATGTTCCCGAACTGCATAACAATGAAGAAATCCAACTTTTTTGTCATAGCATCTTAATCAAAAACAACATTATGCGATACATCCCTAAGGACGACCCAAACTTATTTCCCGAAATCTTCAAACTGGAAAAAATTTTAATAAATAAGTTTGATAAAATGCAAAATATAGAACAAAAATATGAATTTGCTAAACAATATCTTGCGGTTAATCATCGTTTTCAATCACCTGAAAATCGTCAAAAAATTTTCTCTGCTTTTGCTTTAGGGCTTCAGAATTGCTATGGTAAAGACAATTCCTCGGATTCTTATGCTCAACAGATTGAAGAGGAGGTTAAAAATTACGATTCCGCCATTCACAATGCTGACGTCATTCCTCTTATTAAAGCAATAGCAAAAAGCCTTGAAGTTGGCGATAAATGCATGTCTGTTTTACAAAACTTTGCCAAACGCAATTCTTATGAAATTGAACAAATTCGTGCAGAAATCCTCATATCCGAATGCCTGCTTAATCCCAAACAAGCCTTAGAAACACTAAAATTTTTAACCGATAACAGTATGCCTTCTTTTCAAACTGTTGGTATCTACGACCAAGAATCCGGCAAAGAAGAACCATCTTACATTGACGAAGAAGAATTAGAAAACATCCGTCATGATTGGTCAAACATTTCCCCAACCAAACGTGCCGACATTTTTGCCTTGTTAATGGAAAACGTTTCTCCTGATAATGTTTTCAATAAATTAGACCTTTTTGTTGAAAAGAAAGATAAAAAAGATCCCCTTTATAAATCTGTATTAAATTCATATATCCAAACCTATACCGAAGAACAACGCCCTTACGTTGTGGCAACTTTAGTAAGTCAAAAAGATCCAAATCGTCCATACTCTTACGAAGACTATTTCAAAACAGTTCTTCTAAATTCCGGCACCATGGGACGCAAAGTGCACAATCAAATTTACGGGAGCGAACTTCCGGAAGAATTTTCCGACATCCACCGCCCATACCTACCGATATATTCCGATGGCGATATCATATTTGCCAACCTTCACAAACTCGGCATAAACTTAAAAAAACTGGGTGATAAAGACCTCAAAAAACTCGGCAACCAAATAACCAATGTTACCACCAAACATCTGGCATTAATAAAAAACAAACAATATTCTTAACAGCTTATAATACAACCAAAGGCTCAGTTCTTAACAACTGAGCCTTTAATGCAATTCACCAACAACCTCATTCCGTGATATAGTTTTCCCAATTAATATCCGGATTAATCTTGAGAAAATCATCCTCCGTCATAACCAAAGAAACATAAACATTCGGCACTACCGTCTCAAATACATCATATCTTTTAGACGATGCACTAACAAGATAATTGCGATACGTCGGATAGCCTTCGCTTTCATAACTTCTGGTCCAACAATCGTTAAACGTATCTAAGCAAAATTTCTTTGCCAGTTTATGAAACCTTTCGGATATCAAAGTAGAATGATATTCCGGATAGTGTTCTGCATTCCATTGTTCAACAAGTTCACTATGTTCTCTGAATAACTTATTATGGGCAATCGGCTGCAAAAACGCAATATTAACCAGTTTTCCATAAACATTCAGACCTTCCAAATTTTCTTTTCCGTAAATATCTTCTTCCTGAAAAAAAGCAACAACAGCCTGAGCCTTACGACTATCGTCAACAACCTTCAAGTTTTTATCAACGCACAATAATTTTCCCCTCCGATTATTAGGAAAAACATTATTATCATCGTCAAAACCTTCAGGAAAATCTCCCTTTACGTTCATCTCAAAAAAAATAACGTCAACCAATGACATCACTTGCTTCCGAGACAAAGCAAAAGAACGAATAATTGTTCCAAACAATTCCTTCGCAATCTTTTTGTTATCATTCATAAATATAAAAAATTTAAGTTATATAAAACAAATAATCAAAAAATACACTTAACCGATACCAAAGATTTTACCGACTGTCAAACAAAAAACTCCCCTTTATTTTTCACTAACTGTGTGTTATTATGAACTTGAGTATGGGAAACTATACTCTGAGTGCCTTTAAGGTGCGAAACAAATAAGGAAAATAAACATTGAAATTATATCACTACATATCCAAACCAAATACTGCTGTGAATGAAGGAATTTTATCTACAGATTAATGAAGTAAAAGGCAATTATTTAACTTCATATGTATTTATCAACTAATTAGTATATTTTCCTGTTCGGTAAAAAATAACAAATTAAATAAATAAAACAAACAAAAATATACCGATCGGTAAAAATTGCTTGATTTTAATTTTATTTGCCTTATAATTTTACCGAGAGGTAAAATTATGAGAATTAAAAACATTAAAGATATTGCATCTAAAATAAAAGATGAAAGAAAAAAACAAAATTTAACACAAACCCAATTAGCCGGACTTTGTAATGTGGGGTTGCGATTTATTGTTGACTTGGAAGCAGGTAAGGAAACTTGCCAAATAGGTAAAGTTCTACTGGTTTTAGATGTATTAGGTATTAATTTGGTTATGGAGGACTAAAATGCCGGTCTTGGATGTATATTTCTACGGAAAATTAGTTGGAAAGTTAACCGAAAAGAACTCTCACTTAAGCTTTAAGTATCTACCGGATATAACAACTCCAATATCTATAAACTTACCATTACAAGAAGAAACATTTTCAGATAAAGAAACTCGCAGCTTTTTCAATAATTTGCTTCCGGAAGAAGGAATAAGAGATGCGGTTGCTCGTTATAAGCAGGTATCAAGCAATAACCCCTTTGCTCTATTAAAAGAAATCGGCGGAGAATGTGCAGGTGCTGTTGAATTGTATCCTGAAGGTATTTCAAGAGAAGAAGAAACGAGTGAATTAAAACCAATATCAGCAGAAAAAATATCGGAAGTTTTATTAAATCAAGCTCAAATACCTCTGCTTACAGGTGAAGAAATCCGTTTATCTCTCGCAGGAGCTCAGCAAAAAATAGCTTTACGCATAATACCTGATGATAGCCAAAATTATTATTTGCCTTGTGGTGAATATATATCAACTCATATAATCAAACCTCAAAATCCATATTTTGAAGATATCATATATAATGAAAACTTTTGCATGAGGTTGGCTGATAAAATCGGTTTACCTTCAGCATATTCAGATATTAGAGAATTTAACGGAGTAAAAACCTATATTGTTAAACGATTTGATAGAGAAAGCAACATTTCAAAAGTTTCAGGATTAGAAAGAATACATCAGGAAGATTTTTGCCAAGCCCTGATGTTGCCTGATAAAAAATATCAGAAAGAAGGTGGTGCAAGTATAAAACAATGCTATAAACTGATTAGAAATGCTGATTTTGCAAAAAAAGCTGATGCTCTAATAACATATTTGCAAACAATAGTATTTAATTTTATTATTGGCAATTCTGATGCTCATGGAAAGAATTTTTCACTGCTTCATAAAAACGGTAAATATGAGCTTTCGCCATTGTATGATTTGGTTTCAACTTGTGTATATGAAACCCTTTCCGCTAATATGGCAATGTCTGTTGATGGTGAATATAATCCAAACAAAATAACCAAACAACATTTTCTAAATCTGGCAAAAGAGTTGGAAATAAAATCCAATGTAATGGAAAAAATCATAAATGATTTGGCAAGTAAAATATTGAAAGTTGTTTCCGAACTAAAAAATGAATTACAAACTCAAGATTTATATTCTCCGATAATTGATAAGATTGAGCTTCTTATAAATAAAAGGATAAAACAACTGATTTAGAATTTTATAAATAAAAAATTACAAGTTGTAATGATAAATACATTTGTAAAGAAGAAAAAGGAGCAAATATATCACACGGAATTAGAAAAAGACTCAACAGAGTCAAAAAAAGCGGCTTTAAATGATGAAAAAGAAGATAATCTTAATCAAATCAGAAAACAACGCACCGAAAAAATGGTTGGGCTTGGATTGTAATATTCCAAGCCCTTAATGGAAGAAACTTCGCTATTGTAAAGTATTATAATGGTAGTTATTCGGTGATTGAGATTTAATTTTTTATCGACCAAATAAATTGAATAACTAAATATTTTTTACTTTACTATTATAAACAATAGATTTAAGCTCGTTATCAAATACAAATTTACTTTGTATTTAGTACCCAAGTGGTACGGAGCTTTCATCGGCTCTTATTGCTTTCGGTGTTAGGATATAACATCGTCATATTGTTAGCTGTTTATTTGGCTAATAATAGATATATCCCCGATTAAAATAGTTTCAAACTCTTTTGGTCGGGGAGCTTTTGGCGTATGTTCAGAAGTTTTTTGACTTTAAAGGCTAAAAGAATCATTTAAAGCAATATGATTGATGAACTCTCCGACCACCTAAAAAAGGTGGTTTTCTTTTTAATTGCAATTAAAAAAGGGAAGTTTAATCATATGAAAAAATTAGCACTAACAATTATGTCAATAGCAATGTTATCTGGTTGTGCTACTGCTATAAAAGGCAAAACCAAAGATATTAACATGTTGACAAATACTGGTGAAGAAGCAGAAGTAAATGTTGTTTCTGCCTCTGGTACACAAACGGTTGTTATTCCATCTGTTGTAAATGTAAAGAAAGATAATCGTCCTATTACAATTACTGTAAAAGAGACAAAATGCAATAGACCAACAACCACTGTTGCATCTGAAAAAGTAGAATTATGGACTTTTGGCAATGTTCTCTTTTGGATATTTGGAATAACAGGAACAACAGTAGATGCAATGACTGGAGCAATGTGGGATTATGATGATAGCATCGTCGTTCCTGTATATCATAAAAACAGTTGTCCTACTAGGTAGTTTGTTTTTTATCAATCTGGTGAATGTCTTTATTTCTACCGAGGCTTACGCAACATATAATCCTATTGATAAAGAAATCTATACATCACCAGATTGGAAAAATTTACTGCATTATGATAAAGAAAAAAGCGTTATCAATAAAGATAGCGATTTTTTCTTATCTTCAAAAGGATATTATAATCCCGAAGCTGAATTTATAGCAACTTTGGAAGAATTTTCAAAAACTTCTAATCTAGATAATAATCATGCAATATGTCGTTATCCTGCTCGTTTTGAATATATATTACAATCATTAAATCTATCAAGAAGTAATTTTCCAACTCCTAAATGCTCGGAATATCAAAAATATATAGAAAAAGTTGTATTTGAAAATGTTTATATAGCTTTTGCTGCTGAAAGCAACATAGTTCCAAGCTCTATGATGGGACATACTTTTTTGAGAATTGACGGTAATACTCGTAGTCATGCATTTAGTTATTTTGCAACATTTTCAAATACAAACTCATTAAAGTTTTATTCAGATATTATTATAGGCGGAATTGATGGAGCTTATGTTTTATCATCATATAAAGATAAATCAGCAGAATATTTATATCAAGAAAATCGCTCAATTTGGGAATTTAAATTAAACTTAAGCGATAAAGAAAAAGATAAATTAAAAAAACATTTATGGGAACTAAAAGAAAAAAATATAGATTATTCTTTAATTTCGCATAATTGTAGCACCGCATTGATTAACATATTAAAAGTTGCAAACAAAGATTTTTCTATTGATTCAATAAAACCGTTTATTACACCTGTTGAGTATATTCAAAGACTACATAATGATAACAAAATATCAGACATAAGCATAGAACCAACAGAAACACAAAGAAATATAATAGAAAAATTTGGATTAAATTATATAGGCAATGCTCCCAAACCGACAAGATTGTCAATTTCACAAGACTTATCTAATAATATTACTAACATGAATATTAGTCCTGTCTATCAAGATATTAGGGATATTTCAGATGCTTATTTTCCTGATTTAGAAAGTAAGATGTTTGATTTATCTTTCAATTATGATAACACGGACAAAAAACTGACCATTGATAAAATTGATATATTAAAAATGAAATCGATTATTGATTATTCATCAACAAATAGTTTTTCTAAATATTTTCGTTTAGGTTTTGAAAATGACTTATTCAATGAAGAAACAGAATTAAAACCTATTTTTGAGTTTGGTTTAGGTATAAGTAAAAAAATCTCAACAACTTCTATATATATTTTACCTAAAATTGGCTATCATCACGATAAATTTTCAAATTTTTACATTTCTCCTCAAATTGGTGCTATTTCAAAAATTAATGATAATATAAAAATTATCACTTCTTATGAAAAATATTTTAATACAAAACAAAATAATATTGGTTTTGATGAAAAATATAATTTTTATATTGGTTATAAAGTATCATCAAATAATGAAATATATTTTGACTATTCCCATTATAGTGATGCTAAATATTCAGATAGTTTTACAATAGGATTGTCTTTACATTTTTAAGAAAACAACGCACCGAAAAAATGGTTGGGCTTGGATTGTAATATTCCATCTTGCTCGTAAGCTCGTTCCTCGCTAACTTGCTTCGGTCACTTGTTTTGTAAAGTTTTTATCACCGGATTACTCCGGCTCAAAACCTTAACAAAACTTCGCCTGTCGTTCAAAAACAACATTTAGAGGTTGTTTTTGTTCCTCCAGCCCTTAATAAAAGAAATTTCGCTATTGTTAAATATTACGCTGGTAATTATTCGGTAGTGGAGGTGTAGGTAGAATTGTTTAGATATAAAAAATAGAACTATCCCTTGCGAGATAGTTCTTTGTTAACATTTTTTACAGATTATCCCATTGGTCAGCTCCGTTACACTTACGAATAAGGAATAACACTAATGATAGTAATGCAACAACTGCAAGAACTCCCATACCAATTATTCCCCATGTAGGTAAAACGATTTCATTCATACCGACATAAACGATAGCAACTAGCTCTAATACACATGCGATAACTGCTGTGATAAATAACTTTTGGTTTAATTTTTTCATGATTTTTTTTACTGTTAAACATTAAAAGTGTCCTTAAATAACATGAGTATTAACAAAGTAAAGCTATCAGCAAAACCATGAAACACACAATAAGGACAGAATAATTTTTTATGATAAAGCTATTATATCATATTTTTTACCCTCTGTCAAATCTTCATAATCACAAGCCGCAAACTGACAAATATTGTATATATTTTTATAATTATCAAAACAAAAGGCCGCTATAAAAGCGACCTTTTTTATTGGCAGGGGCAGCAATGGCTAAGTAAAAACAACCGTTGCTCCGGTTGTTTTTATCTGCAACATCTGTGGAACATCTTAGCGAAAAAGGAAGCTTTTGTAAAGCGACCGCATTGAGCTTAGATGCCTCAGGACTAATCTTGCCCAAGAAAGCAAGCACTTTAGGTGCGCAGCTTGATTGGATGCCCCTATTTAAACCATAAAAAAGGCCGCTATAAAAGCGACCTTTTTTATTGGCAGGGGCAGCCGATTGGCTTCGCCGATACTGCGCGTCGTTGGCTTGCGCCAAACGGCATACTCTCGTCTGCCTCGCGCTTGTATTCAAACTCGCTTCTTCGCGAGTTCGCCCCTTGCTTCCCCATGTTGCGCAATAAAAAAAGGCCGCTATAAAAGCGACCTTTTTTATTGGCAGGGGCAGCAAGATTCGAACTCGCGACACTCGGTTTTGGAGACCGATGCTCTACCAACTGAGCTATACCCCTATCAAACTTACCTGACAACTAATACATAATATCAATTTATAAATCAAGCTTTTTTTATCATCAATTAAGTATTTTTATTTGACAGACTGATCAATCGGATTAAACCGCAAACGCAAAACCTTCCATTCATCATATTTTTCAGCATATTTTTCCGACAATATCTTATATGGAGCACAAATATAAACCGCACGCTTTGCACTATCAGCAACTGACCTGAAATGACTGTCAGAGTTGTAACGCATCGTATTTTCAATCTCTACAGACAAAACTTTTCCTTCCTGATTAAGCTGAGCTGTAATTTCAATCACCATGTCTTCAATTCCCATTGCTCCGGGATCCAAATTCCAACAAGCACGCAATTGTCCGGCTAAAGCATCCATTTCCGAAATTGAAAGTTCACTGAAATATGATCCTACCGTTCCGCCTTCAACTCCCATATTAGCAACTTTTGTACCTTCTTTAATTGTTGCTGTTTCCGCTTTATTTGCTTCTTTTTCCAAAGCATCAACACTCGCCAACAAGCTCTTCAGCGGATTAGCCAACTCCGGTTCATCCTTTTTTGTTTCTTTCTTAGGCTCAGATTTAGGTTCCGTTTTTTTAGCCTCTTTTTTCTCAGGTTTCTTTTTTTCTACCTTTTTTTCTTCTTTTTTCTTTTTTTCGTCCGCTACAAAATCTTTTTTGGGTTCAGTTTTTTTCTCTTCTTTTTTTATGTTTTCTTTTTTCTTTTCTTGTTTTTTCTCTTGTTGTTTAGGCTTTTCTTTTTGGTTATATTTTTTTTCAACCTTGCGCTTAACCTTGCTGGCCTCTTTATCTTCCTTACCGAATTTGGCTTTGGGAGGAAGGTTTGTCATTTCCGAAATTTTCACATCTTTCAAATCAACAATAATCGGAACTTGGCTCATTGGGGTTCTGTTCCACCAAAACATCGGCATATCAATCACCCATAGCAAAACAACTGCTATGTGCAATGCAACGGATTTTTTCAATGCCGACTTCATATTACTTATTTTTTCCTGTTATTTGTTTTCGGTTCGGTTTTTAAGCCAACTTTTTCAAATCCGGCTTCTTTTAATATAGCCATCAAACCGATAACTCTGCCATATTCGGCTCCGCTATCACCCGATATTGTAACGGTCAGCTCTTCATTTTGTTTTTTTATTGCATTTAGCTTATCAACAACCTTATCAGCCGGAAATTCTGTTTGCCCGATATAATAGCGCCCGTCTTTATCCACACTGATATTAATGGATGTATCTTCTCCTTCCAAGTTTTTACCGCCTACCTTAGGTAATTCCAAAGAAATACCCGATGTCATCAACGGTGCTGCCACCATAAACACCACCAACAAAACCATCATAACATCCATTAAATTGGTTATGTTAATATCCGAATTTAAGCGATATCTGTTAGATCTTCTGGCATTATTGATCGGCAACATAATTATTCTCCGGCCATTTCGGCTCTAACCGCCGTATCATCAATTTCACGCGATAATATTGTTGAAAATTCAGACATAAATGCTTCCAAACGTTTTGCATATCTGTCCAAATCTGATGATATTTTATTATATGCAACCACCGCCGGAATTGCGGCAATCAACCCGAACGCGGTTGTAAACAAAGCTTCGGCAATACCCGGAGCCATCGCTGAAAGAGAATTGCTCTGAGTTATTGCAATAGCATTAAAGCTGTTGATAATTCCCCAAACGGTTCCGAACAAACCAACCAACGGAGCAACCGAACCGGTTGATGCCAAAAAGCCCAAACGAGTTTCCAAGCTGTCTAAATCTTTGTCCATTGAAACCATCATGGCTTTTTCAATTCGTTGTTGCAAAGAAACGCCTCTTAATCCTCTATCAGTTTTTGTTTTTAAAATATTTGTTCTTTTCCATTCTTTCATTGCGGCAATAAACATATTAGCCATCGGTTCATTAGGATGACGTCCGAGCGAATCATACAATTTTTCCAAAGAACCGCCAGACCAAAATTTTTCTTCAAATTTCACCGACTTATTTTTCATTTGGCGCAATGTTCCTATTTTTTCAAAAATAATCGCCCACGACCAAACCGAAGCCAAAATCAACCCCAATAAAACAACTTTGGTAACCATATCCGATGCCCACAACAAACTCCACATCGAACTACCACCGGCAACTTCTTGCAAAACTTCCGTTTCCATATATTTTTTCCTGTTGTTAAAGATTATTACAATTATAAAATTAACCTAAAAATAACAAAAAATATTAAATATTCAATTAACTATGTTAAGTTTTAGGCAGTTATTTTATTCTTCTATTGATATAAACTCGTTTTGAATTAAAGGAACATCGCCTTTTCCATATCCCATTTTCACATCTGCCTTAAACTCGCCGTGAAAATCGCTTCCGCCACTAATCTTCAATCCCAATTTTTTTGCATATTTCAAATATAATTCCGTTTGCTCTTTACTATGGTTGGAGTGAAAACATTCAACTCCGTCAAGGCCATAATCCTTAAATTCTTCAAATTTTTTAAGCAATTCTTCATCATTTTTTTTCAAATTGTGAGGATGTGCCAAAAAAGCCAAACCGCCTGCTTCATGAATTGCATTAATTGCTTCTTTAACATCAACCCCGTAACCGCCGGCTTTATATGGACGCATCAAATCATCTGCTTCCTTATATGTTTGAGTATATCCTTTTTGCTTCATATAAATCGCTATATTACCTTTTCCAACACTTCCCTTAAAATAATCATACAAATCACTTATTTTAATATCGATATTACAATTATCACGCAAATAATTGAGAATACGTCCGTTTCTCTCTCTTAACGAATCCGCGTTTGCTTTTTCCACCTTTTCCAATTTTTTTCTGTCTTTTATATGGAATCCCAACATATGAATTACCGAACAATCATCATCTCTTGACGATATTTCCACACCTTTAATAAATTTTATTCCGGCTTTTTTTGCTTCCTCTGCAGCCTCTTCCAAACCGTTTGTATTATCATGATCCGTCAACGCCAAATACTCAACACCACATCTAACTGCTTGTTTTATCAGTTCTTTTGGAGTTAACACACCATCCGAAAAACAACTATGAACATGAAAATCAAATAAAGCCACTTTCTTTTTCCTTCTAAAAAAACAACAATATTACATTTTTGCTACAAATTGTTATTTGAGAAACACAAATATTTCTTCTATGTTCAAAATAATTATAAATATCGGAACTAAAAAAAATGAAAGAAAAATACAAATTATCCCCCGAATTACATGAAGAAATTTTGGGAAATATAATGAACGATGTCTTCAAAGATGCCAAAAGCTTTGAAAATCCGGAAATATTTATTCTTGGTGGTCAACCGGGCGCCGGTAAATCCACCTTAATAAAATACCTGCAAGAAAGCGGCCAAGCTAAAGATTGCCTTATCATCAACGGCGATGAATATCGCAACTATCATCCCAAAGTAAATGAAATCTTTGCTAAATACCCCGAACAAATGGCCGAAATTACCGATGTTGATGTTCGCGATTGGACTCAAAGGGTTTTTGCCAAAGCCATTGAAAACCGCAACAACATCATTTTTGAAGGCACCATGCGAACCAACCAAATTTGCAACACCATCAAAAACCTTCACAACCAAGGATACAAGGTTAACATCAATGTTTTATCGGTGAACTACTATGAAAGCAAGCTTTCCATATATTCTCGCTACGAAGACTTATTAGATCAAGGCGAAATAGCTCGCTATTCTCCGCCCGAAGCACACGATGAAACCTACACTCAAATGCTCAAAACACTTCAGCAAATTGAAGATGAACGCTATTTTGACAACATAACGATCTATGATCGCGACAAACGAATTGTCTTAAAATCAGACAAACATTCTCCAAAGATTAATTCAGTCCTTGCCATATTGGCACATCGTGACAGAGTTTGGAGTCAAAGCAAGCTGAACAACTACTATCAAAAAGCCGACCATGTGATTGAACAAATGGAAAATCGTCAGCGCAAAGAACAAACAGATAAAATTTTGGCTCTAAAAAACAATGCCCGCAAAATGGGTGATGTTCCTGCAGCTCAAGCGCTTTCATCGCTCATCATCTCTTTGCAGCGATCAAAACAACGCTGATTTAACTTATTCCTCGCTTTAAGCTCATAACAGTTTAAATTTACGACTTCATTAGAGCAAGAAACTTTTGCTTACTTTTTTTTGCCCACCAAAAAGTAACATTCCATGAGCTGTTATACGAGTTTTTTCAAAAAACTCGGAGAATGGTTCAAATAAAGTCAAAATAAAAAAGTCGGCGAGTGAGTGTAGATAGACCTACATGACCGAGCCGACTATTTGAAATTTTGGCTTTAGATGAGCCGTTATACGAGTTTTTCTAAGATTTCGTCTGCAATTTCTGCATTATGATAAACCTTCTGCACATCATCGTCATCTTCCAACGCATCAACAAAATCCAAAAACTTCTGAGCTGTTTCCAAATCCGTAACATCTGTCTTCACCATAGGTTTCCAATCCAAACGTGAAGCCGACGGAGTCCCGTATTTAGCTTCCAAAGCTTCGGTAACCGCATTCAAATCATCGGGCAAAGTTTCAATTTCATGATGTTCATCATCACTGACAACATCATTTGCACCTGCTTCCAAAGCTGCTTCAAACATAGCATCACTATCAGCAGCAGCCAAAGGATATTGAATAAACCCGATTCTTTCAAAATTAAAAGCTACCGAACCTGATTCACCCATTGCACCGCCACGTTTTCCGAAGATTGTTCTCACATTACTGGCTGTGCGATTTTTATTATCGGTCAAACATTCCACAATAACCGCAACCTTCCCCGGTCCGAACCCTTCATAACGAGTAGCAACATAATCATCACCGCCTGCGGTTTGGCTTGCTTTAGCAATAGCTCTTTCAATATTATCTTTTGGCATACTTTCGGCTCTGGCAGCTGCAATAGCCAAACGCAGACGAGGGTTCTTATCAGGCTCAGGCATACCTGACTTTGCTGCCAAAGTAATATCCCTTGCCAACTTTGCAAAAACCTTTGCCTTTTTGGCATCTTGTGCGCCTTTACGATACATAATATTCTTAAACTGGGAATGTCCTGCCATTGTTTTATAGCTCCTTAATCATTAAAATAACTCAAAATTTAGGAATTTTATACAACAATGCTTTTTCCGGTGCAAGATTTTTTTTATAATTCCAATATATTTTTCAAATCATATTCTTTAATCATCTCGTCCAACACAATTCCCTCCGAATAATTATTTGAAAACAAGACATAAAAAGGCAAACCGACTCTTCCGAATTTTCGCATAAATTTCAACACATCTTCCTGATAATCGGTCCAATCAACATTAATCACCTTCACTTTTTCATTTTCAACAATTTTCTCAATATATTTTGTATCAAAAACCAAGGCATCATTAAATTTACAAGTTAAACACCAATCAGCACCGACCTTCACCAAAACCTTTTTTCCCAAGGCTAAATTCTTTTTAATCTCAAACATATCAATTTCACTGACTGTTGTTTGTTTAACATATTGCATATGTTTTTCATAATCTTTTTTAGCATTAACCAAACTGACAACGACCAAAATCGCCAATACAAATGCAGCGAAAAGATTTGCAAATTTTTTTAAGTTTTGAACCTTTTTACGATCATTCTGTTTATCAACTTCTTTTTTAAAAGCATCGGTTCCGAACAACAAAACGAATGCAATCGCCAAATAAACAATCCAACACCCAATCTGCGCATTAGATGTTTGAGCAACCAAAACGCCAATCAGCCAAACAAGTGTTAATGCCAGCAATAATTTCATCAAATAATTTATTGTATTCATCCAACGTCCGGGGCGTGGCATTGCATGAGCCACTTGCGGCATTAAAGCAATCACAACATAAGGAATTGCGAGTCCGAACCCGACAGTCATAACCGTAATCAAAATTTCTCCCACACTTCCGGCTAATGCAACCCCGAAAGCAGTTCCCAAATAAGGAGCCATGCAAGGAGTTGAAAGCACAACCAAAAAGACCCCGCTCAAAAATTCAAAACAAGCACCTTTTCTATTTTTCAAAATCTTCTCACTGATTTTATTATCGGAAAATCTTACCAACCCGGAAACCATCAACAAAAACAAAAAGACCACCCAGATAATAATCCCCAAAAAATAAACGTTCTGAAATTGCATTCCCCACCCCAAAAGGGCGCCGCCGGCTTTCAATCCGGCCAATATTACAGCCATAACCGCGAACGAAGACAATATCCCTATTGAATTAAACATAAAATTACGCCTAATTTGTATCAAATTCAAACCGCCGAATTTTGTAAAAGCCAACAATTTCAAAAACAACACGGGAAAAACACAAGGCATTAAATTAAGCAAGAATCCCCCCATCAACGCAAGCCCCAAAATTCCCAAAGTAAATCTTCCGCTTTGCGTATCGGACAAAGGCAGATTTTTTATTTTTGCCGCATGGAAATATTGTCGATTTTCACAACCTTGCACCCAAAACACAAATGTTTTTCCCACCGGAGAAAAATCATCATCTTTCCACTTAAATCTGGCCACTACTTTTCCGTCAACAATACTCAACAAGGCCCTTCCCAGTTTTTTTCGTCCTTCACCGATAGAAATAATCTTTAACAATTCAGGCTTTTCCGTTTCAATTTCCAAGCGAACATACCTCTGGTTATCGTTATTTTCCCAAACTGCATCTCCAAACTCAAAATACTTTTTATTTTTTTCGTCGGGAATATTCACAGATATCATATCAATATACGTTCCGTATGCTGATGAACTTACTGTTTTTGAATATGCCAATTCCGTTTTCGGATTAACCCTAACTCTCTTGCAACCATTTTTAATACACACATCTGCAGTCAAGACAACATTAATTTTAACCGCCTTATTTTTGTCAACGATTTTACCTTTAAAATATATAGGAAACTGGTGTCCCCAACCGATAACAGTATCGTTTTCACTCACGGGAATTTCATTTGGCATATTGAATCCGTATGTTACATTTTCCAAATTTTCAATTCCGCTCAGTCCGACTTTAATTCCCTCATATTCTTTATAATCGTCATATAAAACAAAGGCATCTTTGTCAGTTTCCAACACAACCAACCATTCAATAAATTCCTCATCATTAAAACCGAAATTTTTGGTTAATATTATCGCTCGCAGATTCTCATTTCGTAAATCGCTGCCGTTTTTTAATTTTTCATTATCAAATCCCAAGGCATCATCATCAAATCCGAAAATTTTTTTCCAATTTCTCGTCAATATTGCTTTTTTATATTCCGCCAAAATTTTAGCCGGAGACTTCACCTCTGCATCTTTTGCCAATTTTTCCAGCGCTGCTTTTTGGTCTTTTTCTTTGTTGGAATATGCCACTATTTTCTTAAAATCATGAACAACCATTGGTTTTTCCGTAGGCACATATTCTTCAGCTTCCCCCATCTCATATTCATCATCATTCAAAATCAACGGCACATCATAACTGAGTAAAAAATCCGTAATTTTGTTTTTAATATCCAAATACCCCCTATACCACTTAACACCGTTTCTAACATAACGCTGCCAAGCTTCAGTCTGTTCTTGCCCCATATGCGGATTATCTTCAATGATTGATTGAGAAAAATCTTTTTCAATATCGTCACCGGCTAATTTTTCATGATATTTTTTAACATCTTCAACATAAACCTTCCCTATTGCCAACAATTCAAAATCTTCCTCGGTGATTCCCGATTTTTTCTGAAAATCTCTTATCATCAAATTATTATCGGCAGCCGCAACAGGCATTACCACCATCAAAAAACTCAACAAAATTTGCAAAAAGATAAATTTTTTCATAAATTTCTCACCGACAAATTGATTTTTTCATTTATATACACTATATTATTATACGGATATATCGTATATATAAAGTTAAATATTAATAAAATGACAAATAAAATAGATATCAGCAACTTAACCGGAAAATGCCTAATCTCAACACCCGAAATGTCTGACGATTTTGCCAAAGCCGTAGTTTACATCTGTTCACACAACTCCGATGGAGCCATGGGCTTTATAATCAATCATCGTATCAAAGAATTTTCCTTTGCCGACATCGCCCGAGAACTTCCATTCAACACCAAAAAAATTCTTCCGGCCATAGATTTGTATAATGGCGGTCCCATGGAAAAAAACAAAGGTTTCATAATCCATTCCGACGACTACATCAAGTCCAATACTCTTTCCGTCAGCAAGGGAGTCGCCATATCTTCGTCGTTTGACATTCTGCAAGACATCATCTCCGGCACCGGTCCGAACGAACTTATCGTTGCACTGGGCTATGCCGGTTGGCGTCCCAACCAACTTGAAGAAGAAATCCTAAACAACCGTTGGCTGATTGCCGACATTTCCCCAAAACTTATTTTCAGTCAAACCGACGATGACAAATGGTCTTTGGCCTTATCATCCATCGGCATAAACCTCAACAATTTCAGTAACAAATACGGACATTCCTAAAACTTTATATGTCGTAATTTTCCGACTCAAAGTAATAATTTTACTGCATTTAAAACTTCAATTTTTTCCTTTACATTATTTTCATAAAAAAACAAAATCAGAAAGGAGAAAATTATGAATAAACGTAATGAGACTTTTATATATGATGTTGTTAGCGATAATTTGGCTCTCATGAGCAAAATATATCAAAGCTTTGAAGCTTTGGAAGAAACTTTGGGAGCGCTGAAAATGGAAGAACCTTTATTTATGACTTATGCGGCAAAAAAATCATTTGCCAACAATCTTATGAAGGCCACCAATCCTCAGCATTATAAAAACTAATAAAAAAACGAAAGTGGCCGACTGCTGCTTTCGTTTTTTCTTTTTTCCTACATTCTTTTCCAAGTTGTTCCTTGCGGCCCATCTTCCAACAAGATTCCTTTTTCTTTCAGGTCATTTCTTATCTTGTCAGCCAAAGCATAATCTTTGTTTTTCTTAGCTTCCGCACGTTTTACAATCAAAGCCTCTATCTCTTCGGCATCACCTTCATCCCCCTTAAACCATTCCTCCGGATTCTGCCACAAAATTCCCAACAAATCAGCCGATTTCAACAATATAGTCTTCCATTTTGATTGTTCAGAAACTTCCTCTGCCTTATTCAAATTATTCACCAATTCATGAATAAAACTCAAAGCCAAAGGTGTATTCAAATCATCTTCCAAGGCGCTCACAACTCTCTCATCAGCCACATCTTCACTCAAGGCAACATCATTAACCTTCAAAAGAGCATTGTAAAATTTATCCAAATTTTGTTTAGCCAAATCCAAACCTTCAAAAGTGAAGTTAAACGGTTGGTGATAATGAGTAGACAAGAACAACAAACGCAAAGCCGCAGCAGGAGCTTTTTCCAACACTTGATCAATGGTATAAAAATTCCCCAATGACTTGCTCATTTTAACGCCATCAACCATCAACATTCCGCCATGCACCCAATAACGAGCATAAGTTTCTCCCGGATGAGCACATAACGACTGCGCACACTCATTTTCGTGGTGAGGGAATATTAAATCGGCACCACCGCCATGAATATCAAATGAATTGCCCAACAACTTTGAACTCATTGCCGAACACTCCAAATGCCACCCCGGTCTGCCATACCCCCAAGGACTGTTCCACCCCGGTTGATCAGCATCTGATGGTTTCCACAAAACAAAGTCCGCCGGATTCTTTTTATAATCAGCTACTTCAATTCTGGCACCTGCCAACATCTCTTTCATCGAACGTCCCGATAAAAAGCCGTAACTTTTCATTGAATCAACATCAAACAACACATGACCTTCAGCTTCATAAGCATGCCCTTCTTTCAGCAAAAGCTCAACCATTTCAATCATCTCATTGATATATTCGGTTGCTCTCGGACGATGATTAGGGGACAAAACATTAAGTTTTGCCATATCATCAATATACCACTGATAAGTCTGTTCGGTAATTTCTCTGATAGACTTCCCTGTTTCTTTGTGTTTATTCAAAATCTTATCATCAACATCGGTAATATTCGAAACATATGTAACTTTATCTTTGCCATATTTATTACACAACACTCTATACAAAACATCAAAAGCTACCGCTGTTTTAGCATTACCCAAATGAGCCCTATCATAAACTGTCGGCCCGCAAACATACATACGGACATTATTTTCGTCTATCGGTACAAATTCTTCTTTACCTTTTTTCAGAGTATTAAATAAAAACATAACATTTTCCCATATACAAGATTTACGCTTTTTCACCTTTCAATCTGGCAAATGCTTTTGCTCTACCGATGAAAGGCAACAAAATTTTTAATTCCGGACCACTGTCTTGGGCAGTCAAAGCTTTTCTGATAGGATGGAACAATTCTTTACCTTTTTTATTTGTATTTTCCTTAACCGAATTCATCCATATACCATAAGTATTTTCATCCCAAGGTTCAGGCGGCAACAATTCAGCTGCTTTTGATGTCAGATCCAAATCTTCAACTTGCGGTTCAATAACATCCACACAAACAGCATGCCATTTTTCAGCCTCGCAAACCGTATCCAAATTACCCTTAACCGCATTCCAAAAATCTTCACTAACATCGATTCGGTTCTTAACATCTTCATACGGCAATTGTCTGACAAACTTAGAATTAAACAACTTCAATTCCTGCTCATCGAACTTAGGCTGAGAACGACCGAGTTTAGCAAAATCCAACGACTTCGCCAAAGTTTCCAAATCAAAAAATGGCTCTATTGCTTCCGAAGTTCCGAGTTTTGCCAAGAACGAACAAATCGCCATATTTTCAACGCCTTCAGCTCTGAGCTCACGAACTCCGAGCGAACCGAGTCTTTTAGAAAGCTTACCTTCTTTTCCGGTTAATAGCGGCAAATGAGCAAATTCCGGCACTTTTCCACCCAAAGCTTCAAACATTTGAATTTGTGCAGCAGTATTTGTAACATGGTCTTCACCACGAACAATATGAGTAATACCGAAATCCACATCATCAATTACCGACGGCAAATGATAAAGGTAACTGCCATCTTCTCTGATAATAACTGGATCTGCTAAATTTGCAGCATCATAATGAATTTTGCCACGAATTAAATCATTCCACTCAATCGCGCCGTCAACCAATTTAAAGCGATAATGAGGTTTTCTTCCTTCAGCTTCATATTTTGCCACATCTTCACTTGTAAGTTTCAATGCTCCTCTATCATAAATCGGAGGTCTACCCTGAGCCATAAGTTTTTTACGCATAACTTCAAGCTCTTCGGCGGTTTCATAACACGCATAAATTCTGCCCGCTGCTTTAAGTTTGTCCACCACTTCATCATACCTTGCGATTCGGGCCGATTGTCTTGCTTCCTCACTCCAATTCAACCCCAACCAAGTTAAAATTTCTCTTATTGCATCTTCATATTCTTTTTTTGAACGCGCCACATCCGTATCATCGATTCTCAACATAAACTCTCCACCGAGTTTCTTTGCCAACAACCAATTAAATACAGCCGTTCGTGTATTCCCAATATGCATCCATCCTGTCGGGCTGGGAGCAAATCTGACTTTAACATTACTCATAGATAAAAAACCTTGTAAAATTTTGCAAACATTGCGTTAGATTATTCTGTTTTTTCCTCAAATTCAAGGGAATTTTGCTGATTAAAAACATTTTGCTCCAAACTTGCCTGCATAGATTGCGTCATATCCTTTAAATCTTCTAAAAACCAATCTATCTCACCATCATTTTGAGCTATTTGCTTATAAAAACTGCTTCTGTAAGAAAGCAACAAACTGCTCTCAGCCACTTTAACATCAACAGCTTTAATTTCGCCGTTAACCTTATGCAATCTGAACGTTAGTCCAATCTCTTGTGGATTTTCAATACTTGTAATAATCAAATTAACCAAGACATTAACAAATTTATTCTCAGGATCGGAATAGGCCGAAGCCACCTTATAAATAAAATTTTGTGCATATTCAAGCGGCAAAGTTTTATAATACGCCAAACTGTAATCAACAAAAATCTTCTTATATTCTTTTTTCTGATCCGGTGTCATTTCCCGCCAATATTTACCGACCACAAATTTGCTTACATAATCAATATCAATATATTTTCTCAACATTTCATCAAGTTGGGTATATCGTTTTTCAAGATCGTTTTCTTGAAAAATCATCAATATTTCTCTTCCCTTACTGTTTGCAAACTCCAAAGCCTCATCTTCAGTCAAATCTTGAGCACCGACCGATTTTGCAATAAAAATCATCATCACCCCTATAATAACTCGAAAAAATATATTACTTTTCATAAAATAGTGCCCTATAATTGATTACACATCTTCATAATACATAATAACACAAAATGGTTAACAAAATGAGTCTAAAATTTATATTTTTTATATTCGGTTGCATTATATTCGCAAACTCGGCCGCAGCACAAACAAATTCAGCTATTCAAGCCATAAAAGATCGTGGTTTTGTTGTCTGCGGCATAAGCAAAGAATATCCCTATTTAGCCTACCGCGAAGAAGATGTATGGCAAGGTTTTGATGCCGATATCTGCAGAGCTCTTTCACAAGCAGTTTTCAACAATTCCGAACTTTTCAAATTAGTCCCCGTATCCAAACAAAACATCGGTCAAACACTCAACACCGGCCTTATCGACATCATGCTCGGCCACCAAGTTTTATCCTCTTCCGAAGAATTGTCCCAAAACATAACCCCCGTCACCACGCTATACTACGACCGCCAAATGTTTGCTTCACGCTCCAAAACCAAAGCAACTTCCATGCGCGACTTCAAAGACTCAAAAATATGCGTTGTATCCGACAGCATAACCAAAAGCTCGCTGATTGAATACAATCAAAAAAACGCCTTAAACTTCAAAATCATGGATGTCCCATCATTGTTCAAACTTAAGGAAACATTTTTCATAAACCGCTGTGAACTCATAACCGCTGATGAAACATTTCTTAAAGGCGTAATCAAAGAAATAAAAACCTCTGAAGAAATAGATATACTTCCCGAAGAAATAGCCTACATCCCCGTAAAAGCCTATACAGCCGGCAACAACAATTTGCTAAACATAACATTTCAATGGATTTTCAATGCTCTGCGTTTAGCTGAATCATACACCATAAACTCACACAACATCGATTCGTTTTCTCTAAGCCAAAGCCCAAACATTCAACGCCTTCTAGGTGTTGATCCGCGCACATGGAACAAACTCAATCTTCATCCCGATTGGGCTAAACAATACATCTATACCTTTGGCAATTACGAACAAATTTTCGAACGCACACTTGGCTCCAACTCAAAATTCAAACTCGATGCCAGTCTCAACCGCGCGGTTGAGAACGGGGGAATATACATGCCTCATTTGTTTTTTTAGCTTCTTTTTTCAATAAATCTGCAAGCTTTTTCCACTGCCTCAATTGAAATTTGGTGAGCACTGTCTTTTATTTCATAAGTTTCAACCGAACATCCCAAATTTTTCATATTTTCTGCAGTAAAATCTAATGCTTTAATTTTTATTTTATCATCTTTATTTCCGTGCAACAACAAACAATCAGGAGAGTTCACATTATGCTTTTCCAAATACCCGTTTGCTGCCAAAATTCCGCTGAAGCTGATAATTCCGGCAATTTTATACGGACACATCAACCCCGTATAAATAGCACACATAGCACCTTGTGAAAAACCGCACAAGAACAAATCTTCATATCCCAAACCATATTTGTTCAATGTTTTATCCGCATATTCCAAAATACAGCGATTTGCTTCAACTAAACCGACCGTCATTTTGTTATAACATTCCACGAACTCATCCCACGAAATAGCATCAGACCGTCTGCGATCATTCGGATCAAATTTATGAATTGAAAACCATTGTTTTTTATCTTTATCAATCTCATTTTCAAACGGGGCTTGTGGAATATGTATAGCCACATTATCAAGCTTTTGTAAGAGTTCGGTTTTTCGAGCAATATGCTCCGCCCGATCCTGATAACCATGAAGAAACACCACCAACTTTTGCGGTTTACCTTTTATATAAACAATTTCTTCATCAATCATTCTTTCAACTTTCGCAAAATTATAATTTTCCGATATCTGAATACTGCAAACATATAAATAAATGGTAAACAAAAACCCTGTTTGAAGAAAACAGGGCTTTTTTTCTCAACAAATCAACAAAATTAATCTTTCAAAACCATAAATGTAAGCGCTTCATCATTAGCATTCAAAATTCTCAACCCCTTACCGTCAATTGTAATCAACCCTGGTTGGTTGGGGAAACTCAATTTTTCAATATGCCCCTGATTATTTGCCCTGCTGTCATAATTAATATGATCGAACCAAATTCTTCCGAACTTCACTCCGTCATATTTCACTTCATAACCATTTCTCACATTACTTACTTCATCACGCATTTTTGCAACAGGTCTTATTTTCAAATTTTTCGGATAAACAAATAAATCTTCTTCCAAAACAATCAAACTGCCGTTCTTAATCTGTCCGGCTTTATTATAAACATCGCCGTTATCATCAAACAAAAACACATAATCATCAATGTCACTAGCCAGCAAATAATATTTTTTGCCATCCATATTAATACTTCCGACAACATTCAATTTTTCATTAGCCTTAATTTTTTGCGGATATGCCGCATTATTAATCACTCCGTCATTATTTGCATTAAAAACAATTTTTCTGAATACACTTCTGTCATAATTTTTATCACTTAAAATTGCCTCACCTTTTTTCACCGTAATTGACTTATTAAGTTGATATTGTTTTTCATTAATTTTTTCGGTTCCGACCATTCTTTCTTCTTTATCAACATCATAAATATGATACCCGTTAATAGCACTTATCACATTTTTTCTGAAAGGCAACAAATCATAATCACCGGCATTTAAGCAGCCGCTCAACATTAAAACAACCAAAGGCAATACAATTTTATTTTTCATAATCTTTTTCTCTTTAGCTAAAAAGTCATTTATATAAATCTATTATTAATTATTATATCATAAACTTCATTTAGTAAATAACTTTATATCAGATATAGGATAAATAAAAAAACATGACATCGACCTGTTGGCAAATAAGTTTTTTCCCTAAAAACGAACCCGACAAACTTTTTTTAGAGTTTCTCGATTCTTATTTTGAAGTAACCGCCCAAAACTATTCCGATGACGGACAAGATGAATATGTCGGCTACCAAAGCGGCAAATTCAATGAAGAAGAAATGATTGCTGCGTCCTTACAAATGTCGGTCACTCTTCCCGAATACAAAATCAGCAAGCTTACCAGCGAAAACTGGCTAAAAGACTATACCATAAAATTTGATTCTTTTGAGATTGCCGATTTCTGCATTTATGGCATTCACCAAAATATTCCGCCTCAAACAAACAAAATTTTGCTTCAAATATATGCCGCCACGGCGTTTGGCTCCAATCATCAAACCACTCAATGTTGCATTAATGCCATTTCCGAATTATATCACCAAAACTTTTTGCCCGACAACATCTTAGATATCGGCACCGGATCCGGAATCTTGTCACTTTGTGCGGGCAAGCTTTGGCCAAATTCCAAAATTTTTGCCGGCGACATTGACGAAGAGTCCGTTGTAGTTACACAAAATAATGCCGCTACAAACAACCTTTCCGAACAAATCACTGCACTCCATAGCGATGGCTACCGAAACACACATATCAATTCTCACTCCCCCTACCAACTTATTCTAAGCAACATCTTAGCCAATCCGCTAATGGAATTTGCTCCTGATTTGAGTTCACACCTTGCGAATGGCGGCTATTGTATACTATCCGGATTTATCGAAAACCAAGTTTCCGATGTTATTTCGGCCCATGAAAAACAAGGCCTCAAACTCATCAAACTATATTCTCATGACAACTGGCGCGCTGCGCTTATGCAAAAGGAATAATTAAAGCCATGACAACAATTTCCGAACTTCAACAAACACTAATCAAAAAAGGCATTGATGCATACATCATCACCCGAAACAACATGTTTCTTCATTGTGATATTTTACCTGAAGAAAACAAGATTATGGAACTCACCGGCTTCACAGGCTCTGCCGGCAACTTAATTGTTTTTCAAAACCGATGCGTCTTATTGGTTGATAGCCGTTATGACATCCAAGCTCGCCAACAAACCGATTCTTCTCTAATTGAAGTTGTATGCACCAAAAGTTCCATTGGTTCATGGCTTCAGGCCAACACCTCCGGCAACTTAAAAATATTATATTCCGCATGGTGTCACTCAATCTCCGAAGTTGACTACTGGAAAAGAGCCTTATCAAATCACACTTTCATTGATGACAAAGAAAATCTGTTAGGAACACGAATTTCTGAAAAACAAGGAGAAATATTTGAACATGATGAACAATTTTCAGGTATTTCCTCAGAAGAAAAAATTTCATATCTTACTAAATTTTGTTCTGAAAACAAACTTGATGCTTTTTTAATTTGCGAACCTGATTGTGTTTCATGGCTTATGAATCTACGTTCCAACCTCATTCCTCATACTCCGATTTTACGAGCCTATGCCCTTGTTTCGACTGAAGGCGAAGTGAGCTTATTTATCAACGATTTTTCCAAACTTGAAAATGAATTGGAAACATATCGCAAAAAAACAATAGGCCTGAATTACGGCCGCACCCCAAAAAAACTGCAAACAATCTTAAAAGACAAACAAATATGGATTTCAAATCAAAACAATCCCATAAACGAATGGAAGGCAATCAAAAACAATATTGAAATCGCAGGTATACGCCAAGCACATATCAACGACGGAATAGCCTTAAACAAATTTTTATACTGGCTAAGCAATAATTGGCAAGATTGCGATGAATTAAAAATTGTTGACCAACTACATGAATTTCGCAGCCAACAACCCAACTTTCATTCCGAAAGTTTTGCCACCATTGCAGGCTTTGGAGCCAATGGAGCAATTGTCCACTACCAACCCAATGAACAAACCAACCTCAAACTGTCGTCAGGTTCACTGCTTTTATTAGATAGCGGCGCACAATACTATAACGGAACCACCGACATCACTCGCACAATTGCCGTCGGCACACCGCTACCCGAACACAAACACGACTTTACCGCAGTCTTAAAAGCTCACATAGCAGTAGCTTTGAGTATGTTTCCTCAAAACACATCCGGACAATCTCTTGACACTATATCACGAGCTTCGCTTTGGCAACATGGCATGGAATATGCTCACGGCACAGGTCATGGTGTCGGTCATTTTCTTGGTGTTCACGAAGGTCCTCATTCATTATCACAAAAAAATCTTACACCATTGCAAAGTGGCATGATAACATCTATTGAACCCGGATACTACCTTGAAGGGCAATACGGAATTCGCATAGAAAATTTAGCTCTTGTTTTCAATATACAAATCAGCAACGAAACAATATTTTTAGGTCTGGAACCATTGTCATTAGCGCCGATAGATTTGAATCTTGTAGAAAAAAACATGCTCACCGAAAAAGAAATTTGTTGGTTAAACAACTACCATGACAAAGTTTTCAATACAATCTCGCCATATTTGAATGAAGATGAAAAAGCATGGCTCAAACAAGCTACTACAAAAATTTAAGAATAAGATAATAACGCATACGCGTAAGCTATTTTATCTTTGCAAAACACTTTACACACGCCCAGACCCGTTTTAAATCATAAAAATGTCATGCCTTGAGGTTCGTAATTCAAACACGCTCCCTTAAATTTCATGCCTTGAACGAAGGTATGAAATACCTGAGTGAAATTAGGCATCTTCGATGTATTTTAAAAATTCGAAGATCGCTGATTTCGCTCTCTTTGTTCGCTCAAGCGATGACAGTTTAAATATAAACCTACATGACCGAGCCGATTATTTGAAATTTTGGCTTTAGATGAGCCGTTATACGAGTTTTTTAAAACAAACTCAAAATTGATTGTGCCGACTGTGCTGCAAGAGAAAGTGAATTGGTCGCTAATTGTTGGCGAGTTTGCAGCATCAGATATTCAGCCGAAGCCTCGTTCATATCAGCAAGCACCAAATTATCCGCACCGGTTTCCAAAACATCGGTTAAAGCTTCCGTGAAGTTTTGCCTTGTCTGGATAATACTGTAATTATTACCGAGTTCGGTTTGAAATTCGCGTATTGCATCAACCGCCGATGTAAGCTCTTTGATTGAGGTTTCAACATCGGCTTTGTTTGTCCAATCGCGAGTGATAAGCCCTAAGTTTTCAGCACTCATATCGCGACCTGAAACCGTAAATTTATTAGAGCGACTTTCGTTAAATGTAAGTGTCAAATCCGCCCCTTTAAGAAGGTTCACCCCTTGATATGATGTATCATTAATCAGCTTATCAAACTCATTCATTATCGAGCCATATTGCTCTTTCAAACTACCGTTTGCAGCACTGCCGGCGGATTCTTCATGCGTTACTATTATCTCACCGGTATTTTTTAATCCATCTAACGAATAAAATCCTGAGGGAACGTTTTCAAAATCAACCCCTTTTCCTCCAAAAGCAATTGGGTTAGATGTTTGTAATGCAACTATTTTTACTGTATTTTTTGTATTATCATTATCAAACACTACACCAACCGCTATTTTTCCATCTGCTTTCATTTTATCATAATCATCGGCTGAAGACCACGTTTTATCCGAATACATAATATCGCCTACTTGAGGTGAGTTTCCATCAATAATGGTATAATTTACCTCATTAAAACACCTTACACGTCTCTCCAAATCTTTATTTCCGGCTGTTGCATCACCTGTATGAATACTCAACACCCATTCACCATCAGCACTTCGTTCTGAAGAAGTATAATGCCAGTCTAAGTTAAGAGCCTCAGCATCTGATCCAAGAGCATCAAAACTTTCTTTTATTTTATTATATGTTTTAGCATCTGGTGACATTATCTCATAATCATAACCATAAAGGTCGGTCCATTCACCAATGGCACCGATATACCATTGCCCCTTACCAAAATCAGCATCATTATCGGCAACTCCATCAGCTTTGTAATTCATAGCATATTCGGTTGCCGTGCCACTTACACTACCGGTATCAGAGAGTTGGTCGTATATCGCTTGGGTGTATTCTTTACCGTTAAAAAAGTCCCCATTACGGTAGTAATATGAGCTTACATTGTCTAAGCTATCGATGGTGATTGTTCCGCTTTCGGTGGCTTTAATACCATAAGTGTTCGTGCCGTTGCCTACGATTTTCAAATCGCTGATATTTGCACTGTTTTCTTTGCCTTTAACAGTAATCGCGGCGGTATCATCAGCATTAACTGTTAATGTCTTGCCGTTACCGTAAATCGTTACGTTTTTAGCGGTTATCTCTAAACCTTCGCTTAAAGTAATGTTGTCTTTCAAAATAACCTTAGCGTCATCAACTAACAATGCTTCAATTTCATCAGCACTCATCGCTGAAGTTATCTCTTTGTAACCTTCATCTATATATTCTTTATATGTTTTGCCCACTTTCTCACTCAAAGCCTGATTAGCTACTGCGGTTGCTTGCTCAAGAAAAGTTGTGGCACTTGTTAAGCCTTCGGTTGCGGCTTGGATTGTTTGAATTCCTTGTCCCATACTGTCAAGAAGTGCGCTCAGGTCTGCCGCGCGGTTGGTCAAGGCACGTGCTTGATAATAGCTCGATGCATTATCAATCGCTGAGTTTACTTTCTTGCCGGTTGAGAGAATGTTTTGGGTCTTGTTCATCTGTGTCGCGATTGTTTTAAGCGACGCTAAATTCGTTCTCATTGAGGCGGTTAATGTGATGCTATTCACAGCTCACCTCGCTTTCGGCGCAAAGCCTTAGAAATGTAGGGGGGGGGTAAAACGATTCGAGACACAAAAACCATATGCGATTCCTCCTCGCAAAGACCCTAAATGCTTACAAAGCCTATGTCTCAATCCTTGCAACACAACTGTGTTTCCTCATACTTTCGTTACATAAAACGGATAAACTCCTATCCTCCTTATACCATACTAAAACATAATTGCTTAATTTAAGGTTAACAAAAAATATCTTTTATCAAAATAAATTTTGCTTACCCGCAAATTCTGTATTAGTAACCCGCTTCAATTCCCCAAAAGTTTGGAGAACGAGGTTAATAATAAGAAATTAAGCTGACGAAAGCGGAGTTTACATAGAAGTAAATGAGCATTTCGTCATGCTGCTATTTCTGTATTAGTAACCCGTTATACGAACTTTTTAAAAAAGTTTGGAGAAAAGAATTTATAGCGCCATTTTCAAAGCGAAAAAAATTTTAGTGTAGATAAAACTACATGAGCATTTTGCTTACCCGCAAATTCTGTATTAGCTGTCCGTTATACAAGCTTAAAAAGTTTGGAGAACGAGGCTGATAGAAGCAAAAAAAGAAGGCTGAAAATTTTAATGTAGATAGACCTACATGAATTTTCAGCCTTTCGCATTTTTGCGATTAGCTGCCCGTTATACAAACTTTTTACTGGCGAGTAAGAGTCTTATGCTTACTCCTATGCGGACGAAGAGCCTCTTCACCGAGACGACGAACTTTGTCCTTTTCATATTCTTCGAAGTTTCCTTCAAACCATTCCACATGACCGTCATCTTCGTATGCAAGAATGTGAGTAGCCAAACGATCTAAGAACCAACGATCGTGTGATGTAACCAAAACACAACCGGGATATGCCATAATACCTTCTTCCAATGAACGAAGAGTATCAACGTCCAAATCATTTGTAGGTTCGTCAAGCAAGATAACATTAGCGCCTTTTTTGAGCATTTTTGCCAAATGAACACGATTACGTTCACCACCGGAAAGTTGCCCCACTTTTTTCTGTTGATCTCCGCCTTTGAAATTAAATTGACCGACATATGCACGTGAAGGAACTTCACCCTTACCGAGTTTAATCATATCAAGTCCGTCAGAAATTTCTTCCCAAACATTTTTATCAGGATTAAGCTCATCGCGCGATTGATCAACATAACCCAGATCAACGGTATCTCCCAAGCGAATCTCGCCTGAATCGGGCTGTTCTTGACCGGTAATCATTCTAAACAAGGTTGTCTTACCGGCACCATTTGGCCCGATAATTCCCACAATAGCCCCTTTGGGAATTTTGAACGACAAATCATCAATCAAAACTCTGTTTCCGTAAGCCTTAGAAATATTTTTAGCCTCGATTACCAAATCGCCCAAACGTTCTGTCATCGGGATATGGATATTTGCGGTAGTAATCTTATCCTTAACCGATTGCGACAATAGTTCGTCATAAGCATTAATACGAGCCTTAGATTTTGCCTGACGTGCTTTCGGATTCTTTTGAATCCATTCCAACTCATTAGCCAAAACTCTCTGACGCGCAGTTTCTTCTCTGGCCTCTTGTTCAAGACGTTTTTGTTTTTGTTCAAGCCATGAAGAATAATTGCCTTCATAAGGAATTCCTTGTCCTCTGTCCAATTCCAAAATCCAACCAGTAACATTATCCAAGAAATTGCGGTCGTGAGTAACCATCACCACCGTTCCTTTATAATCTTTAAGGTGTCTTTCAAGCCAAGCAACCGATTCGGCATCCAAATGGTTAGTAGGTTCATCAAGGAGTAACATATCAGGTTGTTGCAACAACAAGCGACACAAAGCCACACGTCTTTTTTCACCACCTGAAAGCTTTGTAACATCGGACTCGGCATCCGGACAACGCAAAGCATCCATAGCTATTTCAATAGTTCTTTCCAAATCCCAACCGTTGCAAGCATCTATTTTTTCCTGCAATTCTGCCTGACGTTCAATCAATGCATTCATTTCATCATCAGTCATCGGCTCTGCAAACTTCATGGACACTTCTTCAAACTCTTTCAGCAAATCTCTGGTTTCACCGAGCCCGTCCATAATATTTTCCATAACATTTTTATCAGGATCGAGTTTTGGCTCTTGTTCCAAATAGCCAACCTTAACTCCCTCGGCAGCCCAAGCTTCACCATTAAATTCTTTATCAACTCCGGCCATTATTTTTAATAGTGTAGATTTACCGGCACCATTCACACCCAAAACACCGATTTTAGCCCCCGGCAAAAACGATAAAGTAATTCCCTTAAACAGCTCTTTTCCACCCGGAAATACTTTAGTTAGATTCTGCATTACAAAAACATACTGGACTGAAGCCATTTTACATCTCTCCAAAAAAAAAATTAAACTTGCCCCGAATATAAAGGCAAGTTTAATCAAAAGCAATCTTTTTTTATCTTATTTGCTTTGGCTGACCACCCTTGGCGCACTTATAATCTTTTGTTTTCCTATTGCTGATTTGGATGGCTTAGTGCGCTTTCCGTCGGTTAAGTATGCATCTTCAAATTTTATTTTTTTTGTTTTTGATGTGTCTTTATTATATATAGCGGCAGCTCTTTTTTGCACATTCAACTTTTTGTCATAAATTTTTGTTGCATCATAAGGTTCGCGTGGTGTAATAATCTGTCCGTCGGGCATTTTTAAGGTTCCGTCGGCATAAAGTGTTGTTTTAAAAATATCCTGTCCGTTAAATCTTTCCACAATTTCGGCGCATCCTGCAAACTTATCAAGCTGCTTCACAACAAAAATATTGGCCTTTTCTTCCGTAAAAGCTTTCAAAGCCTCACTTTGCAATCTGGCATTAGGTGATTTAGTCAAAATAATTGCACGAGCTAAGAGTTCAAATGTATCATACTTTGCCGAACCGCAAGCCAATCCTTGTCCGGCAACAATCCCCAAAGTCCTCGCTTCTTCCATATAATCAACCTGAGCTTTAGCCGGAGTCGCCGCAAACAAAATCATCAAAAACAGAAGTATTTTCATCTTTATTCCTCAACATTTTCAAGTTATAATAACAAATAAACACTCAAAAATCAAAATATAACTGTTTTTTTCACCAAGAATTAAAAATATCTTCTTGACATTAACAATTATTTATAATAGGTTGCACACAACTTTTATGATTAAAGGAATAAGGAAATGAAGATTTACAGTTCATTAAAAA
Source organism: Alphaproteobacteria bacterium (assembly GCA_045615365.1). Lineage (GTDB taxonomy): Bacteria > Pseudomonadota > Alphaproteobacteria > RF32 > CAG-239 > CAZU01. The sequence continues at coordinate 64,686 of JAZLEQ010000003.1, read as the reverse complement.
GCAAAAAGGTTCGTGATAAGGACTGCCAAATCGTCCGTCGCAAAGGCCGTGTATATGTAATTAACAAAAAGAACCCTAAATTGAAAGCTCGTCAGGGTTAATCGGTTTTTGTTCAAAACATTTTTCAACCTCTGTTATATATAACAGAGGTTTTTTTATGTTATTATCTTTTTTTATATGCTTGGAAACAAAAAAATATAATTATATCATAAACAAGATATTTGTTTCATTTGACGGAGATTCAATATGCTTTTGCGCAATATTTTTATTGTAATGTCGTTTATCTTATTTTCCTTTTCAGCCTTTGCTCAAGAACAAAACGTCCCTTCGGCAGCCGAAACTAAAACCGAAAAACAAAATATTGCCGTAGAAACATCACAAACGCCCAAACTCATAAAAGGAATAATCCCGCAAATATACAACTCTATCGGCGATGCAGCGGCCCAAAACATTGCCAATGCCGAACAAATTTTCTGCTATCAAATAGCCAATCGTCCCGAAAACTTTGAAGGATATACTTTAAACGGAATGGCAATTGCCGGCTTTTGTGGCATTATCAGCCAAGATTTACAAAATCTTATTAAAAAGGAATTTTTATCTTCCGCCAACAATCTGACATTTAACAAAACCGAAAACTGCGTTATTCGTCCGCAAATCATGCTTCGTTTTGTTCGCGGAGTTGATTCCACAGATCTTTTGCTTTCATCGCCATGCCACGCTATAGCATTCTTCTACGGCGGAAAAGTATCGGCATTCAACGCCAAACCATCAGCAGAAATTATTGATGCAATCATTGATCCTTTGTTAAAAAACAAAGTAGAATTCATTTCACCTACCTTGCTTCAACAACTTCTTCCCATAGGCGTTCCTCAAACTGACGAACAAAAAGAACTGGTAAAACAACAAAACAGCCCCCTGAAAAATTGGCAAAAACAAAACAGCAATCAACCTAAAAAAAGCGGTTGGAACAAATTAAAAAGCCGCTGATTAACAAAATAAAAAAGCCTGTTTTTTTTGAAACAGGCTTTTTTTATTATGCGCTTTTCTTTATATTTTCAATTGAAACATCAATCAGCTGATCCAACACCTTATCATTAAGACTATCATTCAAAACTTTTTTAATAATATCAACTGACAAATTAACTGTTTTTTCAACAATTTCCTTGCTTGCAGCATCTTCAACCGCTTGCAATCTTGCTCGCACTTCTTTTTCTTTTGCCTCAATTTCAGCATCTAATTTAAGCAAGGTTTCTTTTTTTATCATCTCTATTTCACGTTCAGATTTTGCCAAAATAGCTGCAGCTTCTTTTTTGGCGCCTCTGAATTTTTTCTCATACTCAGCCAACAACTTTTGAGCATCTTCTTTCAAGGTCACGGCATCGCTAATTCTTTTTGCTATTGCATCACTGCGTTTTCTCAAACCTTTGGTCAAAACCTTACCGACAGGCTTTATCAACGCAGCAATAGCCAAAACAAAAGCCACTGCCACCCAAAACTCTGCAGACAAATAAAACGGTTCATTGTGGCCAGACAACTCATGAGCCGTATTTTCTATCACATTTACAACATTTGATGCAGCATTCAACACCGCATCTTGTGTTGCATCTATAATTTCTTTATTTGACATTTTATCGTTCATAAGCTTTCCTTTTTCAAAGCACTGAGTGCGTTTTTAGCATCTTTCACCTTAATTCCGGCAAACCCCAATTTACCCAAAATTTCTACAGACATTTCAGCAGCCATATCATCAACTTTCTGCAACGCTCTTTTTTTAGAAGCCTCAATTTTATCTTCACAAGCCTTAACTTCCGCCTGAAGTTTAGCCTCCAAGTCTGCTTGCTTACATCTGATTGTTTCGTTTAACTCATCTTTTGTTTTTTGCAAAGAAACCCCAGCCTTATAGTTAGCATCACTAAGTGCTTTATTATATTTTTCCAAAGCTGTTTCCACCTGTTTTTTAATTTCCGCAGCTTTTTCCAAATCTCCGTCAATTTTTTGCTTGCGCAAATTAATCATCTCTGCGGTTTTGGGTAAAACGAACTTTCCGAAAATCAACAACATCAAGAAAAAGTTTATCGCCAACCAAAAAAACTGCGAGGGGAAAACACTAAAATCTAACTGAGGCATAATATCTCACTCCACTAAAAAACCATCACTTTCACCTCCGCAACAGGAACCATAATTTCATATTTTTTTATGGTTCCTGTCTCGAAAGGCATCCGAAAATTTACAACAGATTAATTTCCGGTCAACATTACAAAAGCGATAACCAAAGCATACAAAGCGATAGCTTCAACGGCAGCAAATCCGGCCCAACCGTATATATCCACATCTTTTTTAACTTGCGGATTACGACCGACAGTTGAAATAATTGTTGTCCAAACTTGTGACACACCCCATGCTGCAGCCATCATTGACAAAGCACACATACCTGCACCAATATAAGCTAAAGGTTCCATTTTTCTAATCCTTTCCTATAATTTAAAAACTAACCACAATTATATTAATGTTCATGAATTGCATCTCTTAAATATATACAACTCAACACCGTATATATAAAAGCTTGCAACAATGAAATAAAAATTTCGAAACATACAATTGCACTGTTAAACAGCACAGGTACAATTCCGAACAAGCCCAAACTAACCACAAAACCGGCAATTATTTTGAGCATAATATGTCCGACAGTCATATTTGCAACCAAACGAACTGTCAAACTAAAAGGCTTTGATACAAAAGAAATCATTTCAATAGGGATAATCAACGGAGCCAAAGCCATAGGAATCCCCTTCGGCAAAAATGTTCTCAACCACCCTATTTTTTTCTTTTTTATACCGATACAAACGTTAAAAAACAACGATATTAAAGACAAACTTCCAACTGCAGTCAAATGCGATGTAAAGGTAAACGAATAAGGCAACAAACCCAAAACATTACCCATTGCCACGAACAAAAACACCGTAAAAACAAACGGAAAATATTTCAATCCCTCAACACCGACATTTTCTTTCAACAAACTGTTCACAAACTCGTAAACACTCTCAGGCACCGACTGAGCTGCATTCGGAACCAACGTTCTTTTGCGCAAACAGACTGCAAACAAAACAAAAGAAACCAAAACTGCCAAAGACATAAACAAAGCCGAATTGGTAAAAGAGATGTCAACACCACCAACCTTAATCGGAATAATCGGCTTTATCAAAAATTGTTCCATTGGATTTGCCACTGTTTCAAATTCTCCTTACATAGAGCTATCTTCTTGCTTTGCCATACGGTAAACATTCAAGATACCGGCTGCGCCACCAAAAAATAACATTATAATCATAAACCATGGCTTAGTTGCAAACAGATTATCCAACAAATAACCCATTGCTCCGCCCACTACAACTGCAGACAATAATTCAACACCGATTCGCAAACCGATCCTCATTGCTCTTTGATTATCGGTTTCTGTTTTTTTGCCGCAAACTTCATTCTCCCTTTGTTTCAAGGCTTGAATTCTTTGCTCCAATTTATCGATGTCATTATCAGTCTTTTTCATAACCCCAAGACTACAACAAAAATTATTAATCAGTTCTTAAGAATATTTATTTTTTTTCACTTTTTGCGATTTGTCCGTCAATAAGCTGAGCAAAATCCTCAAATTTTTTATTTCCTGAAATCATAACACTTTCATTTTTTGAAGAAACAACAAAAGATGGGGTCCCCTTAATTTTAAGCATTAATATTGCATCCTGCCTGTCTCTTAGGATTCGTGTTGCAACTTCATCATTTTTCAAACATTTTTCCATATTTTCAGAACCGATTCCGCTTAATCCGGCGTATTGCTTTAATTTTTTCAACGGATTAAAAGCCAAAGTCCAATCGCGCTGTTTTTTAAACAACAAATCAATAAATTCAAAATATCTGTCTTTCCCCACACACTCAGCCAACAACGCCGCATCCATAGAATTTTTATCTGCCGGTAACGGGACAAAAATTAACTTTACTTTTCCCTTATCAACATACACTTTTTTAATTTCCGGCAAAACATTTTCATGAAACTCCGCACAATGGAAACATCCGAATGACGAATATTCATAAATTGTAACCGGAGCCTTTTTATCGCCTAAAACATAATCTTGTGGAAACACAAAGTTCAACGGAATATTTTCCGTCAGTTCAGTTTCGTTTTGTGCAGCAATGGCTGAATTCAAAATAAAACTTCCGTTACCATCATATTCAAACCCTTTCAGCGACAAATAAAAACCGCAACAAACGATCCAAACGACCATCAACGAAGCAAATGCGCTTACCTTTTTCAAAACCTTTTCAAACATTATACACCATCACTTTTCTTATTAACAATAAATGCCTTACCCAATCTTCTTACGGCATTTTCTAAGTCGGGGTTTTTAATTCCCCTGCACAGTTCATTAATATAATTTTCTTCTTCATTTGTTACAAGTATTTTTTCATCAACTTGAACATCATAAAAATCATCCGTTATCATTTGCGGATTTTGCACAAATTTAATATTTTCCACCGCCGAATATCCGAAGAACACATTCACCTTTTCAATAATCATTTTGCTTTTAGATTGCATTTCCAAAGCAAATGCTCCGCCAATTGTTTCCACCCACAATGTTCCGTTTATTTTTTCACCTTTTTTAAAATCGATTCTCAAAGGTGCCGAAAAAGCACTCAACTCTTCACCTGCAATATTTTTCCAATTAGCAATAACATCTGCTTCAACAAAAGCTTTTTTGCCGATCATTTTTCCGGTTAGCGACATCAACAAATTGCCCAGATTTTTAAGATCTCCGGTTTTTCGTTCGTCTGATATAATTTCTTTTTTCTGTATCATAATCGTAAGATTAACAAACAATATTAACAAGGGCAAGGCTTTTAATTGACTCATCCCCTCTAAAGACATTATACTCATATCATATTTTAACAAATCCGGATTTTAAACTATGAACATGGTTCAAATACTGCAAACACTTTTTGCATTTGTTTTTGTTCTGGGGCTGATGTTTATCACACTCTGGCTCATAAAATTTTGTCAACAAAAAGGCTTCAACTGCCGCCTGAATCGTTGTTTTTCTCAAAACAAACGCATAAAAGTTATAGAACATCATCGAATTGACATGAAAAATTCTGTTGTTTTATTGGAATGCGACAATTCCGAATTTTTAATTCTGCTCACCCCTTCCGGCAGTAATATTATCAATCAGCCTCAAAAGAAAGAAAAGTAAAATGTTTCACAAAAAGCTTTTACCGATATCAATATTTTTTATTTTAATTCTTTTAAGCGATTCTGCTTTAGCCCAAAGCGTCAGCCTCAATTTAGGCGAAGCATCAAGCGGAAGCGCGACTGCACGCATATTTAGCATTTTAGCCCTCATCACAATTTTATCACTTGCTCCGTCAATCGTGATAATGATGACATCATTCACTCGTCTGATTATTGTCTTTTCAATCACGCGTTCAGCCCTTGCGACCAATGCCACCCCACCCAATATGGTGCTTATCGCATTAGCTCTGTTCATGACTGTTTTTATCATGTCCCCCACTTTGGAAAAATCATGGAATGAAGGCATTAAACCTGTTATCGATGAAAAAATTGAAATAATGGAAGGTTTGGAAAAAGCATCCGTCCCTTTGAAAGAATTTATGGTTAAAAACACCAGAGAAAAAGACCTTCAACTGTTTGCCGACCTATCTAAAGAAAAACCCAAAGACATCAAATCAACATCATTAAAAATAAGCATCCCCGCATTTATGATAAGCGAACTTCGCCGTGCTTTTGAAATAGGCTTTTTAATTTATATTCCGTTTTTGATTATTGACATGGTAATTGCATCGGTTTTAATGTCAATGGGTATGATGATGCTGCCTCCCAGTGTTTTATCACTACCTTTTAAGATTATATTTTTTGTAATGATTGATGGGTGGTATATGTTATCGGGTTCGCTTGTAAACAGCTTCCATTAAAGGTAAATAAAAAAGATGAAATATCCGATAAACGTTCACGAATTTTCGTTCAATAAGATTAAAACCGGCTCGCGTAAGATTGCGATTCACGTATTTGATAAAAACACTCAAAAAATTAAAATTCACGATATTTTAAATATTCGCAATTCATCAACGGGTGAAAGTTTGGATTGCATTGTTAAAGGGATTGCCATTTTTGATAATTTCAGCGATTTAACCGATGCCCTATCGCCTCAATCACTGGGATATAATGACAAATCGGAAGTAATGGTTAGGGTAAACCGAATGTTTTCTCCCGAATTACAACAAAACCTCAATGCTGTAGCATTTTTTCTTGAACCGCGTTATGAAAGGGTGCACATCATTGAAAGGGAAGAACACGAAAGATAAAAAAACAAAAAATTTTCTTGCCAAATTAAAATAAAGAGTTTAATAAGAAGCACATTAACCGCCGGAGAGATGGCAGAGTGGTCGAATGCGGTTGACTCGAAATCAATTGTGCTCTTTGCGGGGCACCTAGGGTTCGAATCCCTATCTCTCCGCCATTTACACCAAAACCCCACCTTGTGTGGGGTTTTGGTGTAAATACGCGAGAGAGTTGGGGTTCGGGCCCTAGAAAAAGGGTTTGACAACAAGGCTCAGGCAGACGGAAGTATGCCGGTGAGCGAAGCGAAGAGCCGAAGTTGCGGCGAAGCCAATCTGCTTTTTCTCATTTTTCACACAAAAAAAGAGGGGGAGTTTTTTTATAAACTCCTGTTTCCCTCTCCTTTTTTATCCGCCTTGTTGTTACTGCTAAATATAAGCATAACAATCAAGGTAAGTAAAAGCATTACATAAAGTGCCGGCGTGCATCTTTGAACATACAAAGCATTTGTCAGCTTTTCTTTATCCCAAATACTATACTTAATTTTATAGTCACCACCCTCAAATTGAATATAAGTAACATCAAGACCCGTAAAGTTTACATCTCTGCTCATCAAAATATCATCACAAACAACAATAGTCGTATCTGATGTATTAACAACATAATGTCGTAAAATCGGGCTGAACGAAAGTTTCGCATATCCGAAATCTGTCACTTTGGGATTAAATAGAAAAACATTGCACAACAACACCAGCCATGAAAGTGCTAAAATGCTCAAAATAATTTTTTTAGCCATATTTAGAATAATTTTTAAAAAATTTATTATTACCGGCAATGATATTTGTTTTTATAAAAGATTCAAGAGAAAAAGCCTACTTTTCATAAAGATTTATATTTGGTATATTTTTTGCATAAACAACAAAAAAAACTTGCCTTTTAAAATTAAAATTTTAAGCTCAGCTTCATATACACATCAAATATGGAGCAATTCAACCATGGATCACAACGACATAGCATCTGCTAAAAAAACTATTGAAAAAGAAATTGAAGCTTTGCGCGAAATGGAAGCTAACTTCAACGAAACACTTCCTCAGGTTCTCGACATTTTACAAAACACCAAAGGTCGTATAATCATTACCGGCATGGGAAAATCGGGTTTAATTGGGCGCAAGATTGCAGCCACCCTCGCCTCAACAGGCTCCCCCGCATTTTTTGTTCATCCGGCAGAAGCCAGCCACGGTGACCTAGGAATGATAACCAATGACGATTCTGTAATAGCCATTTCCAATGGTGGTGAATCCAAAGAGCTGTCTGATATTTTGGCTTATTGCAAACGCTATGGTATTCCTCTTATATCCATGACAAAAAATCCTGAAAGCTCTTTAGGAAAAGCTGGTGATTTGCTTCTAAAACTTCCGTCAGCCCAAGAAGCCTGCCCATTTGGCATGGCACCCACCTCATCAACAACCGCCACTTTGGTAATGGGCGATGTTTTAGCTGTAGCACTAATGGAACGTCGTGGTTTCAGTAAAATTGACTACAAACAACGCCACCCCGGAGGCAAACTCGGAGCCGCTCTCAAAAAGGTGTCAGACTTAATGCACACCGGCAACGAGCTTCCCTTAGTTAGCGAAGACACCATACTACAAGAAGCTCTCTTGGTCATGACTTCTAAAATGCTCGGTTGTGTTGGTATTGTTGATACAGAAGGAACTTTGCAAGGAATTATTACCGATGGCGACTTGCGTCGTTGCCTTTCTCCAAACATTATGAACAAAAAGGTTTCTGAAATAATGACCAAAAACCCCAAAACAATCGGTCCGGACATTTTGGCAGCAGAAGCTCTGAATATGATGAACAACACAGGCAAAGGTATTACACAACTCTTTGTAATTAATGACGACCGCAAGCCTTTAGGTGTAATTCATATTCACGATTGCCTGCGCATAGGAGTTGCCTAGACTTTGACAAACTTCAATAAAATAGACAACTATTTCAATATTGCAGCCACCGGAAAAATACAACAAAACAGTGGTCTGATTTCACACAGGCGATTAAAGCTGCTGAAAATATCTCTTTCCAGCATTGCTTCTGTTTTGATTCTTATTCTGATAATTCTTCCTCAAATCCAAGATAACATCAAAGAATTCGGCATAGATTTCGTAGTAGAAAAAAGCGACCTTGAACAAATGAATGTCGAAAAAACCAATATCTATATCACCGACAATAAAAACAAGGTAAGCAACCTTTCGGCAAGCAACATTAAGGAAACTGCGGCCGGTTCGCAAATATACAACCTTACCGAACCTGAAGCACTAACCCCCACAACCTCAGGAGAGTGGATAAGCATTAAATCACCGACCGGTGTTTTCAACCAAAAAACATCCGTAATTCACTTATCGGAAAATGTTGAAGGTTTTTATTCTAAGGGCATGAACATACAAACCTCCGAAGCTTTTTTTGACTTCAACAAATCATTCGGTCATTCCGACACTCCCGTTACCGGCGACGGCTTTTTAGGAAGGATTGACGCAAAAGGTTTTAAGTTTGATGCAACAAACAATATTCTGACATTCATCGGCCCTGCCCACATTGTAATCGACGAAGAAAATATAAAAAAGGAGCAATAAAATGTTTTTTAAAATATTTATTTTTCTGACAAGCATCTTTCTTAGTTTTTCTTCTTTCGCCGGCGACATAATTCTTGATGCCGAGAATCAAGTTGAATACCACCAAAAAGAACAAAAATTGGTGGCAAAAGGTAATGCTGTAGCATCTAAAGATAACATGCTTATAAAAGCGGAAACCCTTATAGGCTATTATTCTCCTGAAGGCAAAAGCAAAATTTCTCGCATTGAGGCACACGGCAATGTTTTTATGAAAAGCGATGAAACAGAAGCTTCCGGCAACAAAATGATATACGATATAAATGACGATACGGCAACTTTGACGGGCACCCCCGCAAAAATAAAAACCCCGGAAACATCCATTTCAGCCCAAGGATCAATAACATACTACCAATCTCAACAAAAAGCCATTGCCAAAGATAACGTCATTGCCGTTGACGGTAAAGGCAATAAAGTTTATGGCGACCTAATGACCGCATGGTTCAAAAAAGACAAAAACGGCAAAATGGTGCTTGATACTGTTGATATTGAACACAATGCCAAAATTATAAGCTCCGAAGGAATTGTAACAGCCAAGAAAGGCAACTACAATGCCATAACCGGCATAATAAAACTTTTTGACGATATCGAAATAACACAAAACGGCAACGTTCTACGAGGCTCCAAAGCCGAAACCAACCTCAACACCGGCATCAGCAAGATTATATCCGGCAACAAACGAGTCAGCGGCATAATTAAAGAAAAGAAAAAAAATAAGGAATAAAAAACATGACAGCAATCGCTCAAAACTCAAAACTCGAAGCATTCAATATCGGAAAAAGATATAAGAAACGTCCGGTTTTACGTAATGTTTCCTTATCTGTAAACCGTGGCGAAGCAGTAGGACTGTTAGGTCCTAACGGAGCCGGAAAAACCACATGTTTTTATTGCATCACAGGTCTAATCACTCCCGATTACGGCGAAGTTAAAATAGACGGGCAAGATATAACTAATTTGCCAATGTATCGTCGTGCCCGTTTAGGCATAGGCTATCTTCCGCAGGAAGCCTCCATATTCCGCACATTAAGTGTTGAAGATAACATCAAAGCGGTTTTAGAAATGGTCATCGAAGACGAAAGCCGCCGAGAATCACTTTTGGAAGAATTGCTTGATGAATTTTCCATATCCCATCTTCGCAAATCTCCGGCTCTTGCTTTATCCGGAGGCGAAAGACGCCGTTTAGAAATTGCACGCGCCCTTGCCAGCCAACCGAACTATATTTTGCTTGACGAACCCTTAGCCGGTATTGACCCGATTGCCGTAAGCGAAATAAGAAATTTGGTATCACAATTAAAACATCGCGGTCTTGGGGTATTAATCACCGACCATAACGTTCGCGAAACACTTGATATCACCGATCGTGCCTATATCTTACATGGAGGAACCGTTTTGATGGAAGGAACACCATCAGAAATTGTCTCAAACAAAGAAGTTCGCAAAGTATATTTAGGCGAAAGCTTTTCAATTTAAGCAAGCTCTCTGATGGCTTTAACACCCAGACTTGAAATTAAACAAACCCAATCAACTTTGCTGACGCCACAACTGCGCCAAGCGATAGGTTTGTTGCAACTAAACAATCTGGAACTCAACGAAGTAATTGAAAAAGAACTTGCCTCCAACCCGCTTTTAGAACGAGAAGACGACCACTTGTCCTCTATTGATGAAACACCTCTTCCCACCATAAACGACCTCAATAATAATGAAAATAAAAACGATAACGAAGAAAATTTCGCTGCCGACATCGACGAACAAAATTCTTTTGATGACTTTGGTTCCGACACCGAAGGCTACAACAATTTAGAAACCTCCGATTGGTCTGACTACAATCGCTCAAAATCCAAACACGATTCCGATGACGACTTTGACTGGTTTGAACAAAGGCTCTCCCGTTCGAAGTCCATATACGAATTTTTGGACGAACAAATATCAATTTCTTTTCCGTCATCGGCAGACAAAATCATTGCTAAAATACTTTGTCAAAATCTTGACGCAGCCGGCTACTTCAGAGCCGACATAAAAGAACTTGCTCTCAAATATAAATCAACCGAGCAAAGATTTTCCAAAATTTTAGAAAAATTAAAAACCTTTGAGCCGACGGGAATATTCGCCCAAAATTTATCCGAATGTCTCAAACTTCAGTTGGAAGAAAAAAAACAACTGTCACCGACTTTACAAAAGGTTCTCGAAAATTTAGAAATTTTAGGCGAACACAAATTCAAAGAACTTGCAAAAAAATGCAACTGCACTCCTGACGAAATTATGTCGTCGCTTAATATCATCCGCACACTAAATCCCAAACCGTTATCCGAATGGAACACAGATATAAACACCTACATAATCCCCGATGTTTACGTTCGGCGCGCCCCAAATGGCGAATATCATGTTGAGCTCAATTCATCATCATTACCCAAATTACTCATAAATCACAGTTATTACAGTCAATTAAAACAAGATAAAAGCGCTTCACGCTACATAAAAAGCAATTTAAGCCAAGCCAATTTCTTAATCAAAGCCCTACATCAGCGAGCCACATCGATTCTTCGCATATCCGAAGAAATTGTATTACGTCAATATCACTTTTTTGAACAAGGAATTGAACACCTTCGCCCCATGACCTTAAAAGACATTGCCGAAGCACTTTCCATCAACGAAAGCACAGTAAGTCGTATCAGCAACGGTAAATACATGTCCACCCCGAGCGGGCTGTTTGAACTCAAATACTTTTTCTCGAACGCGGCCGGCAGCTATATCGGCGATGAAACGACCTCCACCACCACCATCAAACATAAAATAAAATGTTTAATAGACAATGAACCTCCTCAAAATATTTTGTCAGACGATAAAATTGTATCACTTCTCGGGCAAGAAGGTATCAAAATAGCACGTCGCACAGTCACAAAATATCGCGAAGCAATGAACATTCCGACCTCTGGTGAACGCAAACGAATAAAGCGAGTATAAACAAATAGTATTATTTGACTTTTATATTGACTTAATTAAAATATAATAGTATTTGAATTTATCATCGGAGATATAAGAAACATCTCTGTTTTGTGTTGTAATAAATTAGAAAATAGGAAAAAAATATGCAAATTACACTTTCAGGCAACCAAGTTGATATCGGAGACAGACTCCGTGCTCACGTAGAAGAAAACATCTTAAACTCAGTCAACAAATATTTTCCGTCGCCAATTAACTGTTCGGTTAATTTTTCCAAAGTAAAAGATGAATTCATTGCCGAAGTTACAGTTCATCCGGCAAAAAACATTGTTCTTAAAGGATCAGGACAGGCCGGCGATCCCTATTCCGCATTTGATGCCGCCAACGAACACATTGCAACTCGTTTGCGTCGCCACAAAACAAAATTAAACGATCACAAAGGCAAAACAGGCCTTACCGAAATTGCCAACGAAGCAGTTTTTCCTTTTGATGAAGAATCTGAAGAAGCACAAATTGGCGATGCACCAATCACAATTGCAGAACTTGAAGCAAACATTCCTGTATGCTCTGTATCAGATGCTGTTATGTATATGGATTTAAACAACGAACCTGCTCTCATGTTCAAAAACGTTGCAACAGGCAATTTTAACATGGTATATCGTCGTAAAGATGGCAATATCGGATGGGTAGAACCTAAATAACATAAAGCAAAAAAACATGAACATAACAAATATATTAGATCAAAACAGTATTTTCATCGGCCTAAAATCCGGTTCAAAGCGCGAATTTTTACAAAATTTGGCTCAAAAAGCTTCTGAAGTTACCGGTATTGATGCGCTCACCATTTTTGACCTCATTCTGGAACGAGAAAATCTTGGTTCCACAGGTTTTGGAGGCGGCACAGCAATGCCACACGGTCGCTTTTCCAATCTTGATAAGATTCATGCTTTTTTTGTCAAACCGTCATACCCTTTAAACTTTGACGCAATTGACGACAAACCGGTTGACTTACTCTTCTTACTGATGTCGCCGGAAAACAGCGGAGCTGATCATCTTACTGCTTTGGCAATGTTGTCTCGCATACTAAAAGACGAAACAACTTGCGACAAACTTCGTAAAATGAGCAAACCTACTGAGATTTTCGCTTTATTAAACGAAATATAGTTTTGTTCGATTGTTGCTTATTCAACAAGCGGTTCTTTTAAGGAAAGAACCGCTTTAATTTATTAAAAATTAACCTATGAATGTCATAATATATCCGTTCGTAAAAGCATGCGGAGATTCGTTAAAATGTCAAAACATCACACAAAGGTTGCTCTCATATACGATTTTGATGAAACATTAAGCACCACATATATGCAAGACTATATTTTAATTCCGGCTTTAGGAAGCAAACCGGAAACCTTTTGGAAAAAAGCAAATGCATGGTCCAAAGATAATTGCGCAGATCAAATCACCGGCACCATGTATTATATCCAACAAACAGCCAAAGAAAAAGGCATCAAACTCACCAAAGATTTTCTATGCAATGCAGCCAAAAGCATCACCTACTTTGAAGGTGTTGAAGAATGGTTTGATCGCATCAATGCATACGGAGCCCAAAGAGGTCTGCAAATTGAACACTACATTATATCTTCCGGCATGGAAGAAATGATTGACGGCACCTCCATACGCAAACATTTCAAAGATGTTTTCGGTTGTTCATATGTTTACGATTCTGCAGGACTTCCGATTTGGCCTGCACGCGTTGTAAACTACTCCACCAAAACTCAATACATTGCCAAAATAAACAAAGGATTAAACAAAACCGAAGACCGTGCAGTCAATGAATATATGCCGGATGAGGAACGCGTAATTCCTTACAAACGCATGATATACTTCGGCGACGGAATGACCGATATACCTTCCATGAAAATCACTAAAGAAAAAGGCGGCAACGCCATTGCAGTATATCGCCCCAAAAGCAATCATCGCAAAACAGCAATTAAACTATTAGCTGATAATCGAGTAAACTTTGCCTTACCGGCAGACTATCGCGAACACTCTCAACTAGATCATGTAGTCAAGACAATACTCGATAAAATGGCCACCGAACGAGATTTGGACATCCTGAAAGTTAAAGAAGATAAAAAGAAAAAACAAATTGAAAAACCCACCCGCCTAAATCGCCAACTGTCTATTTTAGGCAAAAAAATAAGCAAGAAACTCCGAAAACAAACAAAACCAATCAAGGCTATTACAAAATGACTATCAACGATAAAGGCATCATTTCTCTATGCAATTCTTTGGCGGAATGCAAAATTTCGCTTTGGGGAGGAAACATCATATCCTACCGCCCCAAAAACGAACAACACGACATCTTCTGGTTGGGAGAGTTAAATAAATTTGACCATGTTCAGGCAATTCGCGGAGGGATTCCTGTTTGTTGGCCCAGATTTGCCGAAGAAAAATTAAACAATCATTTTCCTCGCCATGGATTTGCCCGCCTCTCACTTTGGGATTTAAGCCATGTTTACGTTGATGAAAACCTCATGGAAGTAAGACTTTCTTTAACCCCGGACAGCCGATACAATTTAAAAGTTAACGCCGAACTGCACATCAAAATTACCGACAAACTTGAGTGCTCGCTTGAAACCGTTAATAACGGCACTGAAAAATTCAACTTCAGCGAAGCACTACACGCATACTTCAATATCGGGTCCAAAGACGACATAAAGATAACCGGACTTTCCGGTCATAACTACAATAACTCATTAGATGGTAACACATATCATCTCAACACCGATCTCACGATTAAAAACGAATTCGATGCCGCATTCGTCAACCATACAAACAAAATAGAAATTGAAGACAAAATATTCAATCGTATAATCAGCATAGAAAAAAGCGGTTCAACAAACACTATAATATGGAACCCGAACAAAGACTTGGCAGAAATGTCCCCAAATCAACACAAACATTTTATTTGTGTTGAACCGGCAAATCGCGGTGATTCTTTTGTTACACTTGCCCCCAAAGAAAAACATACCCTACGCATGATTGTCAGTCTGAAAAAGATATAAAATCCTCAATACAAAAAATTTTTAACAAATAAATTTTTATCTTTCCCGTTAATTTTAACAATATTCTTATTTTTCAAAATTTCCGGCAACTCCACACTGTAAAAGACACTTCTTTCATCAGCTCCGTCAACGAAAACAGTTATATTACCTTTTGCTTCCTTTATCAACCTTGCCGAAGCCGTAGCCCAAATTTGCGATTTTTCATCCGAAGACAAATTTTCTTCACAAATACCTCTATCAACAAGTTCTTTTCCGCAAACTGTGTTTTCTATTGTAACAAACCCTTCATTTTCTTGAACAAATAAAAAAGCTTTATTTCTGTTTTCTTTTGTCGGTAAAAAACTGATACTATACAAAACCAAACGGTCTTTTGGTGTTCTCACATCATAATTTTCGGCAACATCCATAAGTTCATCAAACAAACTTTTCATAACCTGTCAATCCCCTAAACATCATCTTTTTCCACTCTATAAATAATTTAAACAACAATTTGTTGTCAAGTTTCGAACATTCTTTTATTGACAATATACTCTCTTATATATAACCTTAGAACAAAACAAGAACTAATCCAACTCCGAATAAATGAAACAGAAAATAATAGCCCTTATCGACTGCGACTCATTTTTTGTATCTTGCGAACGAGTAGACAACCCTGATTTGCAAGGCAAACCCGTATGCGTCATGACATCGGGCGGCAACAAAGGAATAATTGTATCGCGTTCAAGAGAAGCCAAAGCAATCGGCATTAAAATGGGAGCACCCTATTTTCAGGTTCAAAAGACCCATCCGCAAGCAATCTGCATTCCTGTTCGCCACCATCGCTATAACGAAATTTCCCGTCATGTCATGAACATCATCAAAACCTTCAGCCCCGATGTTGAAGAAGTCTCCGTTGATGAAGCATATATTGATCTTACCGGCCTGAACGAAGTGCACCACGCTTCCTACACTCAAATAATTACCGATATCAGACAAACCATTTTAGAGAAAACCTCAATTCCCGTATCAATCGGCCTTTCAACTTCCAAAACTTTGGCCAAACTTGCTAGCGACAAAGCTAAAAACAACGGAGGAATATTTGTAATCCGCCCTGACAAAATATCAGAAACCATAGGCTCAACCAAAATTGAAGAAATCTGTGGCATAGGTCATCAAAATGCCAAAAATCTGTTTTTAAAAGGCATCTTTAGCATAAACGATTTCATCAAAAAAGACAACGAATGGATTAAAAAAGTTTTAGGCATAAACGGCTTCAACCTCAAACTCGAATTATCAGGAATTGCAGCATCTCCTGTCAATTCCTTTCCTAAAGCACCACAATCAATCCAAGACACTCGCTCTTTTGAAGACTTCACCGACAACTTGCAATTTCTTCATTCGCAACTCAGCTACCATATCCACAATGCTGCTCATAAAATGCGTTTATGGAACGGTTTTTGCGGTGAAATAGGTGTAATTCTCCGTTCTAAAGATTTTACAACCACATCAATTTTCTGCAAACTTGAAAACTTCACCAATTCCGATTTTATTTTGCGGAAACAAGCCAAAAAGCTCCTAAATCAACTCTATCGCCCCAATATTCCATACCGCAGTATTGGTGTTGAACTAAAAAAAATTTCCTACAATCAAGAAATCCAACAATCCCTTTTTGAAACCCTGAAACAAGACGACGATAAACTTTCTCGCATAATAGACGAACTCGAACAAAAATTCGGTAAAGACATAGTCAAACTTGGCTTGTAGCGTTCTCAATTCTTGACAATTTCCATATTTAATCATATCGTATAGGCGATAAAGGACTTATTTTGGGAGATAACAATGTCAATTTTGCTAAAAAACATAACCTTAAACAAACAAATAACCGATATTCTTATCACCGAAAAATATTTCAAAAAAATATCACCCAATCAAACAGCAACTCCCGAAACAAAAATAATCGATTGCACCAACCTTGCCATACTTCCGGCATTCTACAACAACCATTCCCACGCCCCCATGAGCATCTTTCGCGGAATCAGCGATGATAAAGATTTATTTGATTGGCTCAATAACGACATTTGGCCTCGCGAAGCCAAGCTCACCCCTGAAATGATATATACTTCCACCAAATTTGCCTGTCTTGAAATGATAAAAACCGGAACTGTTTTCTTTTCCGACATGTATTTTGGCATGGAACCGCTAATGAAAGCTGTTGACGAAATGGGAATAAGGGCGGCTCTTTCTTTTGGAGCCTGCGACCTGCATAATCCCGAAAAGTGCCAAATAGAAAAAAACAAAATCAACGAATTCTTAAACATGAAAAATCCGTCACCGGAACTAATAAGCAAAGTTATTTCCATTCACGCAGTCTATTCCGTTTCACCGGAGCTCATCAAATTTAATGTTGATGCAGCCAAAGAACACGATTTACGCATTCATATCCACGCCTGCGAAACAAAAAAAGAAGTTGATGATTGCCTAAAAGAACATGGTTGCACACCTATTGAATATCTCAACAAACACAACTGCTTGTCCGACAAAACCATTTTAGCCCATTCGGTTTGGTTAAGCGATAACGACATTTCAATTTTGGCCGACAAAGGAGTTTGGCTCTGCACCAACCCGTCTTCCAACTTCAAACTTGCCTCAGGAATGTTTATGTTACAAAAACTCCTTAATAAAGGCTGCCGCATAACTTTGGGAACAGACAGCATGGCTTCCAACAACGACCTTAACATGTTAAGCGAGATGAAGATTTGCGCCCTTTCAGCCAAAATTCAAGCAAACGACCCCACAGCCGGAAACGCATCAGATATTTTCAAAATAGCCTGCACCAACGGAGCGCGAGCATTTGGCCTCAATGCCGGAGAAATTGCCGAAGGCAAACTTGCCGACTGCATCTTGGTTGATCTAAACAACCACTTTCTCTGCCCTTCATATAACCTCATATCCAACATGGTCTATTCTGCCGACAGTTCATGTATTAATACCGTAATTTGCAACGGCAAAATACTCATGCAAAACCACCATATCTCCGGCGAAGAAAAGATCATCGCCGAAATTAAAGAATTAAGCAAATTTTTCAGTTAAACTAAATAGCCCCCACACAACCTTTTAAAAATTCGAAGAGCCGTTTTTTATAAACGGCTCTTTTTCTTTCACTAAAGATTAAAATTAACAAAAGCAACCGAAGCAGTTTCTGTTCCGATTCTCTGCTCTTGTTTTTTCTCGTCAAACTGTTTGCTTACAGGCATCATCAAAACTTTACTAAGTTGCTTGCTTGTTATATTAACAACCGAACCTTCAGAATTCAATCCTGTCCACAATCCGTCTTTTTTAACAAGCCAAACACTCTTCTTCTGCTTAAGATTACAAACTTCAACAACTCGGTCAAACTCCGGAAGCGCAACTTCCTGATTAATTTTAAAACTCAAACAAAATCCATCTTTTGTCTTTATCCATCTGCAAGCATAAACTCCCCATTTATCACTAAACAAGTCCTGATAGATATATCCTCCGCATCCTGGAAAAAATTCTTTATACGGTCCGAAAGTCACAAAATCAACCCACCCGTATTTTGTCATTTCATCAACAAAAAACAATGCGGTTTTGTCTTCTTTACCTTTCAACAAAACATATTCGCCTTCGGCAAATATATTTTTTCCGTAATTAAAACCATTTCCCAAATACTCAAACGATAAATCATCGTCATCTAAGCAAAACATCAAGCCGTCACGTAAAAATAAATCATGGCAACTTTCCGATTTTGCTTCAATCAAATGCCCATGAATTTTAATCTTGTCATATTCCGGATAAACAAATTGATCCCATTCATCCTCATCCAAGCGCTCCATTCCGTATTTTGTTTCAAGCATAAAACCTTTTTGAACAACGATTCTGAAATCCGGATCATCAAAAACCGGTTCATACTCATAACGAAACCCGCAAGACGACAATATAAACATTGTCGTAAATAAAAACAGAAAAACTTTTCTCATAATTATTAATATTAATTAAACATAAAAATTTATCATTCTAAGTTTCCTATACTCAAAAAATGCGACAAATTCAATAAAAAAAATAAAATTAATTTGACTAAAACAAACTAACGCTATTTAATAACCGCACAAGGAGATTTTTATGAAAAAACTTTTTTCTCTCTTAATTCTCATTCCGTCACTTTCATATGCGGGAGACATCACTTACGGCTACAACGCCCGCGGCCAATATGTTCCCGTTGAAATAAACGGAAAAGAAATTGAATATGGCTACAACGCCCGCGGCCAATATGTTCCTGTGTCTATCGGCGATGATGATATTTCCTATGGCTTTAACCCCAAAGGAAATTACGTCCCTACCGAAATCGGCAACAAAGATATTTCCTATGGCTTTAACAGCAAAGGCGACTATGTCCCCACCGCAATCGGCGATGATGACATCACTTATGGCTACAATTCCAAAGGCGACTATGTCCCCACCGCAATCGGCGATGACGACATCACTTATGGCTACAATTCCAAAGGAGACTATGTCCCCACCGAAATCGGCGATGACGACATTCCTTATGGCTACAATTCCAAAGGAGATTATGTCCCCACCATTTTTGGCGAATTCTAAATTTCCGAAGCTGTTTGATTTCCCAAAAATAAAAAGAAAATGATGTTAGAAAACTTTTAGAACAAACTTCGCTTCAAAAAAACTCGGATAAAAGAATTTATAACATTATTTTCAAAGCGAAAAAAATTTTAGTGTAGATAGACCTACATGAATTTTTTGAACCTGCAGAAAATGATGTTAGAAAACTTTTAGACGAGTTTTTTACAAAAAAGAAAGCCTGAGATCCCTAACAAACCTCAAGCTTTCTAATTTCATCGTATACACCTCTTCATGATATCCGCAAGGAAACCATACGGCGACTGCAATATCTTTAAATATTGCTCATGGGTTATTCCCCATTTTGTCGCCTTGGCCTCTATAAGATGCCGAACATTTTTTTTCTCCAACATCTTATCGAATACCTCTGGATATATGTCATGCCTGTTAACATACCCAGTTTGTGAAGCCATAGGAGCGTTATCCAAAAATATGGCTTCTGCCCTTGGATGAAGCTTTTTTACCGGATTAGCTAGAGTTACATTCATAAGCTCCCGCACCTGTGCCTGCTCCTCCATCTTAGAGCTTACATACACCTTTTCTTCTGCGGTAATTAAACTTATCAATTCCACTGGGAATCTTGCGCCTTTTATTAAGGCTTCGTATCCCTTTCGTCTTACCTCTTCGTCAAGATCACGAAAGGGAAAATACGGAAGCAATTTTCCCATAACATCCCCTTTTTCCAACGAATTAATCAATGTTACCAACATTGATTCTTTCGTTTTTTTATCGGAATAAGAATACAATAAAGACATATTTTTCAAAGGTGTGCCTCTGAACCATATCTTATTTACAATCCTTTCCGTCACCTCTTTTGAGGCTCGGTTCAAAAGAGAGATGTTTTGGAAGATGAAATCCCTCACCTCCTGCTTCATAATATTATTTTCAATATCACGAAGCACTGTGGTCATATTGCCATCAGGCAATGCAAGCAGTAAGGATCTCGTTGCTTCGGCGAAATATCCCCTTTGTTTGTCTGCCTCATAAAAAGGCATCCATTTTCCTATGGCTGTTAAAAAGCCATAGGCTTTGGATATATCTGCCCCCAACCTCTGCGCTTCCTTCAAAAACTCTTCAGTTTTATTCGGAAGCTTTGCCGAATATCTCTCCAAGAGACTAAAGGCATAATTTTTTGCAATTATGACGTTGGTTCCGGCTAATGATTTAACCTTTTCCCAAAGGCTTTCCTCCGCGGTCAAGGGATTACCCAACAACTCCTCCAAAGATATTGTCTGCATATCCTTGTTGTGTTGGTTTAATAAATGTTCAAATTCGCATAATTTATGTTCTTTGAACATTTTTATTATAAATTTTTTGGAGGGAGTTCTTTTTCTCCAAAAAATTTCTAATGCCTTAATCTTATCTTCAGAAACAGCCTTAAGCTGCTCTTCAGTCTTAATTAAGGAGAACACTTTTCTCCCTTTTAGCAAAAGGCTGGACACAGTCTGATACGACCATTCTCTTTCGAGAATTTCGTCATCCGACAGATTCATCTTTGCTATCATCTCCAACTCTTTTGCCTCACCCAACAGATAAAGGTAAGCTCTTGGATTTTCTTTTCTGGTGCCTTTTTTAATGCACCATTCAGGAGCTAGATTTTTTACGAGCTTTGCCCATAGCTCATTTAATTTTTTCATAAAAATTTTTTTTAAAATTCGTAAAGAAAAATATTCTCTCTACGGCCCTCAACAAAACAAAAGGCAAAACCCCAAAGCAGAACCCTAAAGCCTGAAAGCTAAAACATTCACTCTAAAATTATACCATTCATAATATTGAAAACACTATGAATATATCACATTTTAAAACTTAATCAATATTTTTGTCTATTTTTTTAAAAAAATTCATTCAATCTATTACTTTTCTTAAAATTCCGCCATTTTCAGCCAAAAGCGACCTTGCCTTTTCTCTTGAACAATCGCATTTTGCCATCACACACGCCTCTTTCACACTATTAGTCTTTTCAATTAATTCTTGGGCTGTTTCATAATTTACTTCGGCAATTTCGCTAACAAATCTGCAAGCCCTATCAACCAATTTTTTATTCAAAATTTTCAAATCGACCATATAATTTTCATATGCTTTACCAATCCTTATCATTGCACCGGTAGAAAGCATATTCAACACCATTTTCTGAGCTGTTCCCGACTTCATCCGCGATGAGCCTGTCAAAGCCTCTTCCCCCACAATCGGATTAATAAACACATCACAAATTTTGCCTATCAAACCATCAGGATTTGAAGAAATTGCCACTGTTTTTGCCCCTTTTTCTTTAGCTTTTTGCAAAACCGCCACCACATAAGGCGCATTTCCTGCGGCCGAAATTCCAACCACCACATCATTTTCGGTCGGATTAAACTTCTGCAAGTCTTCAATTCCCAATTCTTCTTTATCTTCTGCATTCTCCACCGGAAATTGGATAGCCCTTTCACCGCCGGCAATAAATCCCTGCACCATATCCTGTGCCACACCGAAAGTCGGCAAACACTCCGACGCATCCAAAATTCCGAGTCGTCCGCTTGTTCCTGCTCCAAAATACGCCAATCTACCGTTTTTTCTAAACCCTTCGGCAATCAAATCCACCGCTTTTGCAATCTCCGGCAAAACCTTTTGCACTGCGGCGGCAACTTTCATATCTTCATTGTTTATTGCTTTAACAATTTCCAACGAGCTCATTAAGTCAATATTTTTAGTGTCTTGATTTCTTCTCTCGGTTAAGGCTATCATCCGGCAAATCCTTTCGTTTTTTTTCATAGTAACAGGATTTTTATTTTCCTCAACTCAAAAAAACTATTCGGTATATAAAATAAAGTTTATCGCCCATCGTTACCACCGTTTCCGCCCATTCCGCCATATGTGGCAATATTTGCCAAAACCCGATTATTCGGTTTCTGATTTTTTAAAACAGAAGCAAATATATATTCCAAACATTTTCTGTTATTTGAAACTGCATTTTGAATTGTAATATTTTGCAACTTATGCGATTCCACCCCCATATCAATTTTTGTAACAAGCTTATCATTTTCTTTAACAACAACTTTATCGGGTGTTCTCAAACAAACATATTTACAATTATCTTCATCAGATATTTTAATCTTTGCATTATCTTTTAAGGTTTTTTCCCTATATTGTGAGGGAAAATTAACATACACCACATCATCATCTATTGTATTACTTCCGCCCTTACACATTAAAGCCGTCATCGTATAATCTACTTTTTCACTTTCCAACGGAAAAGCAAAATTAACCACATTGATATTTTTCCAAACCTCATTCACAACATCTTTATCATAAAGCTTTTCTGCACATTTTTTCAAATACCCCAAACATCTGTGAGCATTTGCCGCACCGGCACAATAACCGAACACGGTTAAACTTTGCAATTTTGTTTTTAATACATCCTTCTCATAAGGCAAACCGGCAACAACATTTCCCTCTTCGTCAAATTCCAAATCTTTGCCGATAAACTTACCCCAATGTTTCATCACAAATTTTTTATCAGCTTCTATTGCAAATTCTGCATCTGTCATCGTATGAAAAATATTTGCCGCATCCAACCATTCGGGAAAATCCCAAGGAACACTCACCATTTTCACATCAACATCTTTGAATATTTTGTCGCCAAACAAATTTCCGCTTGTATGTTCAATAATTTTTTTTGCATGAGCTTCTTCATCCTGATTAACTCTTTCTACCGGAAAGAAAAAAATCTGCTTTGCCGAAGAAACTTTATTTTCCTCAAACTTTTTTACCGACAAGCTCTTCTTATCAACATCAAAACAACTATATTCATAATCTTCATTTGTTTTGGCTGAATATTTAACCACAAAATTTTTTATATCATCAAAAAGTTTAATCAACGCCGGCGATCGAGAAACATCTTCCGTCAAGTTTTCAACCCTCATTCCGCAATCAATCATTCGTCTTCTGGTGTCCCTAACAAAATCAAGCAACACCTTTCCGTTTATATTATGATTATCAGCATTTATTCTTAAACTGTTTTTCGGAGCATCTTCTGCAAAAAAATCATTATAAATTTTCACAATTTTTTCAATTGCAAAATTATTCTTAAAACCTTTTTCAAAATTATTTTTTCCTAAAAAAAGATTTTTAAATGCCTCATAAAAATGTTCGCTGAACGGATTTTCTTGCGCCATTTTTTTCACTCCGTAAAATCAAATTTTTTTTCATTATACCACAACAATAAAAAATTGTAAGCAATTTTTCATCTCACAAACGTTATTGACAAAATTTAGACATATTTTTTATTGACACATTTCTTAAAAAAGTGTAAACTCACCCCAATTAATCCAAAAAAAGGTGCAACAAAATGACAAAAATGACAAAGAAAAAACAAGAAAAACTCAACCAAATTAAAATAAATGCTCTTATGGGCAACGACACACACTATACTTCTGCACAAAATGACTTTTATGAAATCATTGAAATAAACAAAGCCTTTGGCGAAGCAGCCGAAGTCTCTCAGGAAGAATTTTATCAAAAAATATATGAATTGTCAGACCAAAACCCCTGTTTTAATGAAACCCTCGACATTCTGAATCTTGGTCAACAAATTATAGAAATGAAAAAAAATAAAAATACTGACAATTCTTCAATCAAAGATCTTGAACTTGAAGTTCGTCAATATGAACGCGACAACATAATCCCGACAGATGCGGCCGCTTATGCATACTACAACATCGGAATACTTTATCAAGATTTGATGCCCTTCAATCAAATTAACGGCGAAAAAGAACTCTCAGATTCCGGTAAAAATGTTTTTCGTCGCGCTCTAAAGCTCACATCCGACATTCGTTTAATTGAGCTCATTTCCGATGAAATGAACATTTCTTCGGCAAACGACCTTGAAATTTTACGCGAAACATATTACCGCGCATTAAACAATCCGGAAAACCCCGATTTGTTCAGCACATATTACAACTGTGCCAAAACATATCTTCAAACTCCGGAAAACAATGTTAAAAAGATTTCATATCAACAAACAAACTCTGACAGCTCCACAAACGATGAAATGGCATTATCCTATTTTATGGCTGCTCTTGATTACACAGACGACTGTCACGATAAACAAAAAGTTTTGCGCCACATCAGAGATATTCAAAAGAAAACATCTCCCGATGACTATTATAAAACATCAATGGAGCTCGCCGACTTAATGACAGGTTTAATAAAAGCCAAGTTTTTATGTGAACTTTCATCAGAAAAAATTCTGACCGAAAAACAACAAAAACAATCTTTGATAGCCTCCGCACGCCATTTATCCACCCCCGATATGGCTCCTCAAGGTCACAAAGAAATCCTTTGGAAAAAATTAGAGAAAGCAGCAAAAACTCTATCATTTGCTCCCGAAGAAACTAAAGAGCTGCAACAAATCAAAAAAGCATACAACAAAAATCTTAAACCGGCTCTTAAAGTTTCTAAAACTAAGAACAGATAAATTTTTGTTCTTAAATTCCCCAAAAAGAAAGCCCTGCAGAAGCAAGGCTTTCTTTTTTTTTATCTTAGATAAAGGAATTAAAATCCCATTCCGCTCATTCCTGCAGCTGGGTTTGCTCCATGGCCGCAAGAACATTCTTTTTGCGGAGCTTCCGAAACCATAGCCTCGGTTGTAACAACAAGCCCGGCCACCGAAGCAGCATCTTGCAATGCGGTTCTAACCACTTTAGTCGGGTCAATAATACCGGCCTTAATCATGTCAACATATTCGCCGACCTGAGCATTATAACCGAAGTTTGTATCAGTGCTTTCCAAGAGTTTACCAACAACCAATGCTCCGTCAACTCCTGCATTTTCCGCAATCTGACGAATTGGTGCTTGCAAAGCTCTACGAATAATGTCCACACCAACTTTTTGGTCTTGGTTAGCAACATTAAGTTTTTCCAAAGATTTTGTTGCATACAAGAGAGCACATCCGCCCCCGGCAACCACACCTTCCTTAACAGCGGCTCTTGTTGCGTGCAGGGCATCATCAATACGGTCTTTCTTTTCCTTAACTTCAACTTCAGAAGCACCGCCGACTCTGATTACAGCCACACCGCCGGAAAGTTTACCAAGTCTTTCTTGCAATTTTTCTCTGTCATAATCAGATGTTGTTTCTTCAATCTGTTTTTTAATTTGTTTAACTCTTGCCTCAATCAAATCTTTCTCTCCGGCACCGTCAATAATTGTAGTGTCATCTTTAGAGATTTCGATTCTCTTTGCAGTTCCGAGCATTTCCAAGCTCACATTTTCAAGCTTCATACCCAAATCTTCAGAAATAACCTGACCGCCTGTCAAAATAGCAATATCTTCCAAGATAGCTTTTCTTCTATCACCAAAGCCCGGAGCTTTAACTGCACAAACTTTCAAACCGCCGCGCAATCTGTTAACGACCAAGGTTGCCAAAGCTTCACCTTCAATATCTTCGGCAACAATCACCAAAGCCTTACCCGATTGCATAACAGCTTCCAAAATCGGAATCATCGGTTGCAAATTAGAAACCTTTTTATCATAAAGCAAGATAAACGGTGCATCATATTCGCAAACCATCTTATCCGGATTAGTAACAAAATACGGCGACAAATAACCTCTGTCAAATTGCATACCTTCAACCACATCCAATTCAGTATCCAATCCTTTGGCATCTTCAACCGAAATCACGCCTTCATTTCCGACCTTTTCCATAGCCTTTGCCAAATACTCACCGATTGAAGTATCGCCATTAGCAGAAATTGTTCCGACCTGAGCAATTTCTTCCGAACTTTTAATCATAACCGAACGCGATTTCACATCATTAACAACAGTTTCAACAGCCAAATCGATTCCTCTTTTCAAATCCATCGGGTTCATACCTGCGGCAACAGCTTTGCAACCTTCTTTAATAATTGCTTCTGCCAATACTGTAGCCGTAGTTGTTCCGTCTCCAGCCTTATCAGCAGTTTTCTGAGCGACTTCTTTAACCAACTGAGCGCCCATATTTTCAAATTTATCAGCCAGCTCAATTTCTTTTGCCACAGACACGCCGTCTTTTGTAATTTTTGGTGCGCCATAAGCCTTATCCAAAATCACATTCCTACCCTTAGGTCCCAAAGTAACTTTAACCGTTTTAGCCAAAGTTTCCACACCGCGAAGCATTTTTTCTCTGGCAGAAGTTCCGAATTCAATATTTTTAGCAACCATTTTTCATAAATCCTTTTCTATAAATTTCTATTCTTCAACAATTCCCAAAAGTTCCGATTCTTTAATAATGAGTCTTTCTTCACCATTAAGCTTAACTTCTGTGCCTGACCACTTACCGAACAAGACCTTATCACCCACTTTCACATTCATCGGAATAACTTTTCCTTCTTCGGTAACCAAGCCTGTTCCGACAGCCTCCACAATTCCTTCCGAAGGCTTTTCTTTAGCTGTATCAGGAATAATAATTCCGCCTGCAGTTTTGGCATTTTCTTCCAATCTTTTAACCAAAACCCTGTCATATAAAGGTCTTATTTTCATTTTTTTCTCCGTTAGTTTTAATTAATACTAAACTTTAGTTAGTTATCAAAAAGTCTCTTGTCAAGACAACTTCAAAAAAATTGCCAAAATATTTTTGGCAATTTCTTATTTTCAAAAAACACAACCTATTCTTCTTTGTTTTTCTTAAAGAACTGTTGGGCAGCCACCAACACAAAAGCCACAACGAACAAAAACATCACGAGTGAAGCACCGCCGAAAAACATCCATGCATCCGGATAATTAACAATCATCGGCAACAAAACAACTGTTTTCCACCCTTCAAACATTCCCATTTTCAAAAGTGTTCCCATTGCTGTCGGCAAATCTTGGAAAGAGCTCACCTCATCCCCATACAAACTCACTGAAATAATTGCAAACACATAAAAGAATATCAGAAACACGCTCAAAAAAGCCAAAAACAATGGCAATAACGAAATAAAAGTCTGCACCAATTTTTCAACTTTTTCACATTTTGCAAAATACTTCAATAATCTGAATATCCTAAAGGTTCTAAGCACTATCAACGCATTCATAAAAGGTATTGAAGAAAGAACCACCACAACCAAATCAAAATTATTCCAGCCTGAAGCAAAAAACTTTTTCTTTAATGCAAAAATTTTCAATCCCATTTCCAAAACAAAGATTGCCATAAACAATCTATCCAACATATACATGGTATTGCCGAAATAAAAATCCATTGTCGGCGAAGTCATCAACCCCAACAAAACAGCATTGGCAACAATCATACTCATAATAAAGAGATCAAAGCTTTTGCCTGTAACCAACTTACTCAAACGCCTCTGATCATCATTAACATACAATTTTTTTATAATTTTTTTTGAAGCTTCCTTTTTTGCCTTCACCATTTTTCTTCTCCAAATCATTCTAAATATGTTTTGATAATATATCAAAATAAACACAATGCAACAACTATCGCAGATAATGCAATCATTGGTCCGAAAGGCATAACCTTAACTTTTCTCATCAAGCCATATACAATTCCCAAAACTGAAGCTGCCAAAACAACATAAAGCAGTTTTTCAACCCCAAGCCATGCACCTACTGCTGCCAAAAGTTTAATATCACCGCCGCCGAACGCATCTTTTTTACGCCAAACAATCAGCAAACTGACCATTGCCGGCAAAAAATATCCGACAACCGCTCCAAGAGCACTTTCATCAACACTGACAAACCCCATATCCGAACTTGCCGCCCAAAATCCGAGCAAAATAAGCGGAACAGTTAAAATATCGGGCAACAACATAGTCTTAAAATCAATTTCCGCCAACAACAATAAAATCCAAAAGAATGCCGCCAAAAATCCGAAACCGAAACTTCCGAAATGCCAATAAGCAACCATTGTAATACCGCCGCAAAAAATTGCCGACACAACAGAACGCCATACAATTTTTCTATATAACTCTGTTTTGCGATATCTTTTAAGTTTTTTCTCTCTTCTGAAAATTTCCACCAAAGCCCCTGCAAACGTGGCGGGCATAAACTTAGCAAACCTTCTTGCCAAATAAGGTATCATAAATCCGAAAAACAAAGCAGCAACAACATAAAACATCTTCCGCTCCGAAACATAAATTGCATTATCTCGATAATATAATCAATCCGAAAAAAACTCAAGTTTTTTATCATAGTCAAAAACAAAAAAATCCCACCACAAAGGTAGGATTTCTTTTTTTGGCTCCGGCTGCCTGATTCGAACAGGCGACCAATCGGTTAACAGCCGATTGCTCTACCGCTGAGCTAAGCCGGAATAAACGGTATAATTTGGAGGCCGGTACCGGAATTGAACCGATGTACAAGGATTTGCAGTCCTCTGCATGAGCCACTCTGCCAACCGGCCACAATGGTTACCGTTCTCTCAATCGGTGAGTTCATATATACAATAAAATTTTTTGCAGTCAACACATTTTTTAAAAAAAAATAATTTTTGTTGCAAAAATGTGAATAGTTTGCAAAATTACTATCATAATGCCCTATATAAAAAGGAGAATAAAAAAAATGAAAATAGCAATCGGTGCCGACCACGGAGGCTTTGAACTCAAAGAATATTTAAAGAAAAATTTTGTTTTTGAAAATATCGAATGGATTGATGTCGGGACACATTCCGAAGCATCATGCGACTATCCGCTGATTGCCGATGCTCTAGCTCAAATTATAAACAACAAACAAGCCGATTTGGGTGTCTTGATTTGCGGCTCCGGAATTGGCATTTCTATTGCTGCAAATCGCCACAAAGGCATCAGAGCAGCCATTTTATACAACAACGAAGTTGCATCTCTGGCAAAAGAACACAACAACGCCAATGTTGCTGTATTTGGCGCCAGAACACAAAACAAAGACGATATTGTAAAATATCTGCATACATTTTTATCAACCCCCTTTTCAAACGGCGAAAGACATTGTAGAAGAATAAACCAATTAGGCTAACAAGAGGAACAATCATGAATCTTACAAACACATCACTGGAAAATGAAGACCGTGAAATTTTCACCCTTATCGGCAAAGAACTTAATCGCCAACAAAATCAAATAGAGCTCATTGCTTCTGAAAACATTGTTTCCAAAGCAGTTTTGGAGGCTCAAGGATCAATTCTCACCAACAAATATGCCGAAGGCTACCCTGGCAAACGTTACTATCATGGATGCGAATTTGTTGACGAAATTGAAACTTTGGCAATCGAGCGAGCAAAAGAACTTTTCGACGCCAAATTTGCCAACGTTCAACCTCACTCAGGTAGTCAGGCAAACACCGCTGTCTATGTCGCACTTCTCCAACCTCACGACACCATTTTAGGAATGAGCCTTGATGCCGGCGGACACCTAACCCATGGTTCAAAAGTTTCAATTTCCGGAAAATGGCTCAATGCTGTTGCTTATGGTGTCGAAAAAGAAAGTGGCCTTATTGACTACAACCAAGTTGAAAATTTAGCCCAAACCCACCGCCCGAAACTTATTATCGCCGGAGGCTCAGCCTATCCTCGTCAAATTAACTTTGAACGCTTCCGCAAAATTGCCGACAGTATTGGCGCCATTCTCATGGTAGATATGGCCCATTTTGCAGGTCTTGTTGCCGGCGGAGTTCATCCCAATCCTCTTCAATGGGCAGATGTCGTAACCACAACCACTCACAAAACCCTGCGAGGACCTCGTGGCGGCATGATATTAACCAACGATGAAACCATTGCAAAAAAAATCAATTCTGCGATTTTCCCCGGAACTCAAGGCGGTCCCTTAGAACATGTAATCGCGGCCAAAGCTGTTTGTTTCAAGGAAGACTTAAGCGACGACTTTAAAAAATATGCCGCACAAGTTGTTGCCAATGCAAAAGTTCTCGGCGACACACTGCAAAAACGCGGTCTCAACCTCATATCCGGCGGAACCGACACCCATTTATTGCTTGTTGACTTGCGCCCCAAAAATGTAACCGGCGATATCGTTGCCGATGCACTTGATAAAGCACACATGACCTGCAACAAAAACTCCATCCCGTTTGACCCCATGCCCCCGAAAATAACCTCAGGCATCAGATTAGGCACCCCGGCGGGAACAACTCGCGGATTCACCGAAAAAGAATTTGAAACCATAGGCAACCTTATTGCCGATGTAATCGATTCTCTCGGAACCGAAAAAGAAAACGAAACAATCAATATCGTTGCACAAAAAGTAATCACTTTATGCAAAGAATTTCCTATTTACTGATAAGAAAGACAACATAAAATGCAAAAAATTTCTTCGCAAAAATTATGTGAAATCGTCGGTTCAAAATCCGAAATAATTTCAACTGAAATCTCTCAAATTTCAACCGACAGTCGCAAGATTACCGAAGGTGATTTGTTCATCGCCGTCAAAGGCGAAAAATTTGACGGACACAATTTTGTAAAACAGGTGATTGAATCCGGTGCAGAATTGGTGATTGTTGAACATCTAATTGAAAATGTTGATATCAAACGCCAAATAGTCGTTGCCGATTCACTAAAAGCCTACGGACAAATAGCCGCTTACAACCGTTCACTTTTCAAAGGCATTGTCATCGGCTTAACCGGCAGTGCCGGCAAAACCACCACCAAAGAAGAAATAAAATTTGCACTATCACAATTCGGTAAAGTATATGCCACCGAAGGCAACTTCAACAACAACATCGGAGTTCCATACACTCTGTGCAACTTAGACATGAGCGCTGATTTTGCTGTTATAGAAATGGGGATGAGTGCCAAAGGCGAAATTGAAGAACTGACGAGCTACACAAAACCCGATATTGCCATTATCACCAATGTCTACCCCATGCATATTGAATTTTTTGAAAATTTTGAAGGTATTGCCGAAGCCAAAGCCGAAATTTTCAAATCCTTAAAAAAAGGCGGAATTGCAATCATTAATGAAGATACAAATTTTGCAAAAATCTTAGAAAAACGGGCCTTGGAAAATGGTGCTGAAACATTAAAATTCGGCAAAGATTCTCACCCGCAAGTCAGCCTAAACCTCTCTGAAGAAGGCGAACATCATCTCTACAACGCGTGGTGCGTCCTAACATTGATTAAAGCCCTAAACCTTGACATTCAAAAAACCGCCACACATTTGCAAAATTTCAAATCTCTTGCAGGCCGCGGTGCAAAACACATCCTAAATCTTCCGCAAGGAGGAACCTACACATTAATTGATGACAGCTATTCGGGCCAACCTGAAGCAATGAAAATAGCCGTTCAAGCTCTCGGCAAAATGCAAACGTCCGGTCGCAAAATTGCAGTATTGGGCAAAATGGCCGAACTCGGGACCACTTCAAAACAACAACACATCGAAATCGGCAAAACCGTTGCTCAAACCAATATAGATATTGTAATCGGCATTTGCGAAGAAATGAAAGATATGCTTTCTCAAGTTCCCGATACAATAGAAAAAATATATTTCACAAACAAAGAGGGGTTAGATGAATTTTTATTAAATAAGTGCTTGCAAAATAATGATATTGTTCTTATAAAAGGAGCACGTTATTCATCGAAACTATATCAAATAGCCGAAAGCTTATTAGAAAAAGGAAAATAACATGAAATGCCCCTTTTGCGGATATAACGACACTCAGGTAAAAGATTCGCGCAATGTTGATGACGACACCGCGATTCGCCGCCGCCGTGAATGTCCTGATTGCGGACAAAGGTTCACCACTTTCGAGCACGTCCAGTTGCGTGACTTAACGGTAGTTAAGAAAAACGGCGAAAAAGTTATGTTCGATCGCGACAAGCTTGCCAATTCCATATACCTTGCAGTGCGCAAACGCCCTATCAGCAGCGAACGTGTTGAAAAAATCGTAAACTCCATTCAACGTCGTCTGGAAAGCACCGGCGATGCCGAGATAATGTCCACTCAAATCGGCGAAATGGTCATGGAATCTTTAGCCAAACTCGATAGTGTCGCCTACATCCGATTTGCTTCGGTTTATAAAGACTTCAAGGAAACAAAAGATTTTGAAGAATTCCTAGAAACCTTAGAAAAAATGACAAAGTCCAAAGGAGAAAATTAAATGGCAAAATTCATTTCGGAAAAAATAAAAAAGAAATCAGCAGCCCGCTTAGCTGCCGTCCAAGCCACATACATGATAGAATATGGGCAACTTTCCGTTGACGAAACAATCAAAGATTTCGCAAACGGCGAGATTGGACGCTTTGTCATTGAAGAAGAAAGCGACGGCTACGAAGTTATGGAAAACATGGTAGCAGTTGAAGAAATGGATTGCGAATATTTCACACAAATCGTTAAAGAGGTTCACAAGAACAAAGAAGCAATTGAAAAATCACTAAGTCATTTTCTTAAAGAAGGTTGGCAGTTTGACCGTTTTGACGGCACTCTTCGTGCTCTTCTTTTGTGCGCAACCTACGAACTTGCAAATTCAACCGATGTTGATGCAACCGTTATTGTCAAAGAATATGTTGACTTAGCATATGCTTTCTTCACCAAAAGCGAGCCCAAAATGGTCAACGCACTACTTGATTCTATAGCTAAACAGGTTCGTTCATAAATGACAAAACTCAAACTATACGAATATCCGCACCCGATACTAAAACAAAAAGCCGAAAAAGTTGCAAAGGTAGACAATTCGGTCAGAAAACTTTTAGACGACATGCTTGAAACCATGTATGAAAGCAACGGCTGCGGTTTAGCAGCTCCGCAAATTGGTGTTTCTAAACGCATCGTCGTAATAGATATTGCTCACGAAGACGAAGACCCTAACCCGCTGTTTATGGTCAATCCGGAAATAATTTGGAGTTCCGAAGAAAAAGCAATATGCGAAGAAGGCTGCTTATCCGTCCCCGGACAACGCGCCGATGTTGAAAGACCCATAAGTGTAAAGATTCAATACTTAGACTACAACGGCGAACCGCAAGAGCTTTTGGCTGAAGACTTTTTAGCCACCGCAGCCCAACACGAACTTGATCACTTGGACGGCATTCTATACATCGATAAAATAAGCCGTCTGAAAAGACAAATGCTCTTAAAAAAACTTGAAAAATTCAGAAAAGAAAAAAGCGGAAAATAATTTCCGCTTTCTTTTTTTAAGCCCTCACAATTGCTTTACCATCTTAGCAAAAGTAATTCCTCTCTCTTCAAAAATATCACCTTCTTGAACAAATCCTAACTTTTCATAAAATCCTATAACATTCAGCATCGCGTGCATAATCAATGTCTTATATTTTGCGTCACGTGCACGTTCCTCAGCATATTCCACCATAAAACGCCCGACACCCAATCCCTGATGCTTTGCATCAACTGCCACCTGCATCATTCTGATAACTTCATTATCCAAAGGAATAAGCATCAATCCGCCTACCAATTTATCATCCAAACTTTCCACACAGCCGATATGCAGATAGTTCACTTCCTTTTCTCTGTGTGCATCCAAAAACCTCAAACCCAAGGGCTCAAGCAAAACCTTATAACGCAAATCAACCAACTGTTCATACCGCGATGAACCAAAGTCAATATCAATCATTTTTTTCATAATTTTGCCCTCCCCCAATAATATTTCATATCCTTCATTATGCGCCTTTTCTCACGATGTGTCAATCTTATAAATTACAAGCAAAAAGACTTGCGTATTTTAAATTTTCAGTTATTTTTACTAAATTAATAACACACTATAATTTAAGAAAGATTAAAAAAACATGAGCGCTCAAAACATAAATTTAATCAGAAATTTTGCCATTATTGCCCATATCGACCATGGCAAATCCACTTTAGCCGATCGCCTTATTGAAACCTGCGGCGGTTTGGAAAAGCGCGAAATGACCGAGCAGGTTCTGGATAATATGGATATTGAAAAAGAACGCGGCATCACCATCAAAGCACAAACTGTCCGCCTAAACTACAAAGCAAAAGACGACAACGTCTATCAATTAAACCTGATCGACACCCCCGGCCACGTTGACTTCTCTTACGAGGTTTCTCGCTCTCTTTCTTCTTGCGAAGGTTCAGTCTTAGTTGTTGACGCCACCCAAGGAGTTGAAGCGCAAACTCTTGCCAACGTATATTTGGCAATAGACAACAACCACGAAATTATTCCCGTTTTAAACAAGGTAGATCTCCCTTCGGCTGATACTGAGCGCGTCAAACAACAAATTGAAGATGTCATCGGGCTTGACACTTCAAATGCCGTTGAAGCATCCGGCAAAACCGGTCTTGGAGTTGATAATCTGTTAGAAGAAATTGTTTCCAAACTCCCTGCCCCCAAAGGCGATGAAAACGCCCCGCTTAAAGCCTTGCTTATTGACAGTTGGTATGACAGCTACCTCGGGGTAATCATCTTAGTCCGCATCAAAGACGGAATTTTGCGTAAAAAGACTCAAATAAAAATGATGTCCAACAACGCCACCTATTTGGTTGACCGTGTTGGCATCTTTTCCCCGAAAATGACCGATGTTGAAGCCCTCTACCCTGGCGAAGTAGGTTTCATTACTGCCAGCATAAAAAGTGTTGGAGACTGCAGTGTCGGCGACACAATCACCGACAACAAAAAGCCATGTGACGAACCTCTTCAAGGTTTCAAACCGTCAATTCCGGTTGTATTCTGTTCAATTTTTCCGGTCGATTCCAGTCAATATGAAGCACTTAAAGATGCCCTTGCAAAGCTCAAATTAAACGACGCCAGCATTGAATACCAAAACGAAAACTCAGCAGCCTTAGGCCTTGGGTTCCGTTGCGGTTTCTTAGGGCTCCTACACATGGAAATAATCCAAGAACGCTTAGGACGTGAATTTGATTTAGACCTCATAACCACCGCTCCATCCGTGGCATACAAAATACACTTAACCAACGGCGAAAACATAACTCTGCACAACCCTGCCGACATGCCCGAACCGACCAAAATTTCTTCCATTGAAGAACCCATGGTCAAAGCAACAATCATGGTGCCCGACACCTATCTGGGCTCAGTCTTAAAACTTTGCACCGAAAGGCGTGGCGAACAACAAGAACTTACCTATGTCGGCACTCGCGCCATGGTCGTATATAAAATTCCGCTCAACGAAATTGTTTTTGATTTTTACGACCGCCTTAAATCAATCACTTCCGGCTATGCAAGTTTTGACTACGAACTGATTGGCTATCAAGAATCAGACTTGGTAAAAGTGCAAATTCTAATCAACGAAGAACCGGTTGATGCATTAGCCTTCCTCTGCCACAAAAGCGAAGCTGAATCTCGCGGACGTCAAATCTGCGAACGCCTGAAAGATTTAATCCCGAGGCACTTATTCAAAATCCCGATTCAGGCTTGTATCGGCGGACGTGTAGTTGCTCGCGAAACAATTTCAGCTCTTCGCAAAGATGTAACCGCCAAATGCTACGGAGGTGACATCACTCGCAAACGCAAATTACTCGACAAACAAAAGAAAGGTAAATTGCGCATGCGCCAATTCGGCAAAGTTGAAGTCCCGCAATCAGCATTTATCGAGGCTCTACGCATCGGAGATGAATAAAAAGCTTGCATCATTCTCAAAAAAATGATATATAAGAGCATAACTTAAATTAGTATGGATTATATATTTATCTTGCTGGCAATTCTCATGGTGATTATTGTCGGCGTGGTGTGCTTGTTCCTAAGCGGAATATTTGCCATCACCAAATTAATGTTGGGAAGCACAGGCTTTATCATTCTTCTGATAATCGCCTGCCTGCTTTACATATTTACAAATAAAAAAAATAAACAATGAAAACAAAAGCTCTTATTTTTGCTGCGACAATTGCTATGGTAGTGGTTGACTTAGCAGTCTATCTTCTCTGGGGAGAAGAAGCATTATCTAAATTTTTAGCAGGTTCATCATCTATCCTGCTGTTTATTTCAACAATTTGTCTACTCATCTTCTGTATTCACGGAAGCAAACAACAAGAAAAAGAAGAAGAAAAAGACAAATGAAAAAAGCCTCAAGAATAACCTTGAGGCTTTTTGCTTAATTCTTTTTAAACAAACGATGTAAAATCTTTTGCCAAATATTCGGCTCCGGCTGCGGATTATTAAAATCAACAAGCCCGGTCTTATTATCCAAATAATAACGCATCCCGTTAACCCGAATGTAGCCCTCACAAAATTTCCATCCATTTTTAGCCACTACACGAATGCTATTTTTACCAACTTCATACAAGGTTGCAAATTCCAAGCCTTCACAATGATAAATAACATTATCACACCAAAGCCTAAAGCCTTCATAGAAATACCATGCTTGTAAGTCATCGCTCCAAACATACACTCCTTCAACCAACCCAACAATCTCATGATTTTCCTGCTTGATCAGTCCATTTTCTCTAATACGATAAATATCGTAAAATCCATCATATCTTTTGCAAATAAACGAACCTAGTCCACTATGAGCTTCAACTTTACAATAAGGCCCAATCTTTACAACATTTTTGTCTGTTAAGTAGCACAAATCTACAACTGAATCATGTTCGTCTAAAAAATAGGTCCACACCAATTTGCCTACTTTAAAAACTTCCGGCACCCCAAAATAGACTTCATACCTTTTGCCTAACAAAACTTCTGTTTGATCAACATTTTTCACATACCATAAGCCATCAAGCTCATAAATGCAATTATTGTCAACAACATCAATTTTAGCATCTCGCGGTAAAATGACTTCAACAACTTCGTCGTCTTTTACAAAAAACAAACTTTTTGCAAAAGCGCCTTTATTGCTAAGCACAACATTCTGTAAATTTCCGAAAACTTCAGCATTATCAGCTGTTTTTATTTTAGTAAATCCTTCTTTAGAAGAATCATCCAAATACAAATGACATAATCCGTCATTTGTTTTTTTTATTAAAAATTTCTTCATATATATAAATTTAATAGTTAATATTCATAATATTTTTGCAAAATAACTTATACTCCCTCCCCCCCGAAAAAGCAAGTTTTTTAAACAAAAAAATCGGGGCAAATTCACCCCGATTCTCCAAAATAAAAATCAATTTATTTCATTATGCAATCTTAACGCTACCGCCTGCTTTTTCAATAGCTGCAACAGCAGTCTTAGAAGCAGAATTAACAGTAACATTAATTTTAGACGTAACAGCGCCTCTGGCCAACAAACGAACACCGTCCAATTTTTTGTTGATAACACCTGCATTAAGCAAAGCATCAACATTAACATCATCGGCATTCAGTTTACCGGCATCAACGGCCTTTTGAAGAGTATCCAAATTAACAACCGCAAAAACTTTTGCAAAGTGGTTTTTAAAACCTCTTTTAGGAAGTCTGCGATAAATAGGCATTTGACCACCTTCAAAACCGTTAATAGCAACGCCCGAACGAGACTTTTGTCCCTTCTGACCGCGACCACCGGTTTTTCCAGATCCGCTACCAATACCGCGAGCTACACGCTTACGAGGTTTTCTGGCACCTTCATTATCTTTAATTTCATTAAGTTTCATTTTCTTAATCCTTCAAATACGAAAAGTCATTATTTAAAGTTCCAAAATCTTGATAAAGGGTTGTGCTACGCCGAAAATTTTGAGCGACGTGTACAAAAGAAGATACATGAGCGAAAAATTTTCAAGTATGACAACCCCTTTTGCAAGATTTTATTACTCTTCGACTTTAACTAAATGCTGAACCTTTCTGATCATTCCTCTAACAGAAGGAGTATCTTCAAGTTCTGCAACTTTGTTCATCTTGTTCAAACCCAAACCGATCAAAGTAGCTCTCTGATCTTTAGGTTTACCGATCGGACTTCCGATTTGTCTAACCTTAATAGTTTTCTTAGCCATCGATTAAGCCTCCTCTACAACTGTTTTAGAACCTGAGTTTTCGCGACGAGCAACAATATCACCAACTTTCTTACCGCGTTTAGCAGCAACCATTCTCGGAGAGTTGATTGCTTCCAAAGCATCAAAAGTTGCCTTAATCAAGTTGTAAGGGTTGTTTGAACCAACCGACTTAGCAACCACATCTTGAACACCCAAAACTTCAAATACAGCACGCATCGGACCGCCGGCAATAACACCGGTACCGGCAGGAGCAGTTCTCAAATAAACTTTACCTGCCCCAAAACGACCGGCAACATCATGATGCAATGTTCTGCCTTCGCGTAAAGGAATGCGGATCATATTTCTTTTGGCTTCGTTTGTTGCTTTGGTAATAGCTTCAGGAACTTCCGAAGCCTTACCGGAACCATATCCTACACGGCCTTTCTGATCGCCGACAACAACCACAGCGGCGAAAGACATTGTGCGACCACCTTTAACGGTTTTAGCAACACGATTAACATGAACCAGTTTTTCAACCAATTCTTCTTTTTTCTCAGTCTTATTATTACGACGTTGATCTACAGCTTGTTGTGCCATTTGTCTTCTCCTTAGAATTTCAAACCAGCACTACGTGCTGCGTCAGCCAAAGCTTTAACACGACCATGGTAAATATAACCTCCACGATCAAACACTACTTCGCTCACACCTGATTTAACAGCGCGTTCAGCAACCAACTTACCAACAAAGCTTGCAGCTTCAACATTGGCAGTTTTCTTCAAGCTTTCTCTAACTTCCTTATCCAAAGTAGAAGCCGAAGCAACGGTAACGCCCTTAACATCGTCAATAATTTGAGCATACATATGTTTTCCACTACGAAATACAGACAATCTCATCTTTCCATTCGCAGCTTTTTTAAGAGCAGATCTAACACGACCTTTTCTTTTTTCAAACAATTCTTTTGGTGAACTCATTTTTATTTAACCTTTACTTTTTCTTGCCTTCTTTACGACGAACATATTCGCCAACATATCTGATACCTTTACCTTTATAAGGTTCAGGTTTTCTCCATTCGCGAATTTCCGACGCAGTTTGACCGACAAGTTGTTTGTCTGCACCAAAGATGCTGATTTGTGTCGGAGATGCACAAGTAATTTTCAAACCTTTAGGAGTTTCAATCACTACATCATGAGAAAAACCCAAAGACAAGACCAACTTAGTGCCATCAACACGGGCCTTATAACCCACACCAACCAGCTCCAATTCTTTTGTAAAGCCTTCACTAACACCTTTAACCAAAGAGTTAATGTTAGCTCTTGTTGTTCCCCACAAAATTCTGGCTTCTTTAGTCTCATTTTTCGGAGTAACAACCACTTTATTTCCGTCCAATGCTACAGAAACAGCATCACTGTCATAATGGCAAGACAATTCACCATTTTTTCCTTTAACAGCAACATTTTCTGCATCAATGTTAACATTAACGCCTTCAGGAACGATAACCGGATATTTTCCAACTCTAGACATATCACTTATCTCCCATTAAAAGACTTGACACAAAATTTCACCGCCTACATTGGCTTTTCTGGCATCATTATCACTCATAACACCTTGCGGAGTAGAGATGATAGAAATACCCAAACCATTGTAAACTCTGGGCAAATCTTTAACTGAAGAATAAACTCTTCTGCCCGGAGTAGAAACACGGTAAATTTCAGTAATAACCGAAGCACCTTCAAAATACTTCAATTTAATACGAAGTTCATCAATACCGGGACGAACATTGGCTTTTTCATAACCCAAAATATATCCCTCTTTTTTCAAAACTTCCAAAACATTTTCACGCAAGCGAGAAGCAGGTGATACGACTTCACTCTTCTTAGCTCTTTGTGCGTTTCTAATGCGTGTGAGCATATCGCCCAAAGGATCTGTCATTGACATATTCGAATCTCCTACCAGCTTGATTTAACCAAACCCGGAATTTCACCAAAGCTTGCCATATCGCGCAATTCAACGCGAGACAAACCGAACTTCCGATATACACCACGAGAACGTCCTGTAATTTTGCAACGATTTCTATATCTGATTTTTGCAGAATTACGAGGCATCTCAGCCAATTTCAAAGTAGCTTGGAATCTCTCTTCCGGAGAGATTGTTTTATCCATAACTATCTTTTTGAGCTTATTACGGCGTGAAGCATACTTCTCTGCCATTTTAGCTCTTTTCAAGTTTCTGTAAACTGAACTTGTTTTTGCCATGAGTATCTCTCTTTCTTATTTCTTATAAGGTAGGTTAAAGCCGGTTAAAAGAGCCTTAGCTTCTTCATCGGTTTTTGCAGAAGTGCAAATACAAATATCCATACCTCTGATATTTTCAACTTTATCATAGTTGATTTCAGGGAAGATAATTTGTTCTTTAACACCAAAAGCAAAGTTGCCTCTTCCGTCAAAATTCTTACCACTAATACCGTGGAAGTCTCTAACGCGGGGCAAAGCCATATTGATCAATCTTTCCAAGAATTCATACATTCTTGTAGAGCGCAATGTAACTTTGCATCCGATAGGCATGCCTTCTCTTACCTTAAAGGTAGCGATTGATTTGCGGGCAGTTGTAACCACAGGTTTTTGACCTGCAATCAAAGCCAACTCCTCAACGGCATTGTTCAGTTTTTTCTTATCAACGGTAGCTTCGCCAACGCCGATATTCAAAACAATCTTTGTCAACTTCGGAATCTCGTGTGGGTTGGTGTAACCGAATTTTTCCACAAGAGATTTTTTTATGACTTGATTGTATAAATCTTCAAAATTTGCCATAAATTTTTCTCCCATTAATCGATTACAGCGCCGGTTTTACGAGCAACACGCACTTTCTTACCGTTTTCAGTTTTGTAGCCGATTTTGGTGGCTTTGCCATCTTTAACATAAGCTACATTAGAAACGTTAATAGGTGCCTCTTTGGTAACAATACCGCCAGGGTTTGTTTGGCTTGGTTTGGTGTGTCTTTTAACCAAATTAACGCCTTGAACAACAACCTTATTTTCTTTCGGCATTGCTTTCAAAACTTCACCAGTTTTGCCTTTGTCATCACCAGACAAAATAACAACTTGGTCGCCCTTTTTAATTTTCAATTTAGGCATTATAATACCTCCGGTGCTAATGAAATAATTTTCATAAATTTCTTGTTTCTGAGTTCTCTGGTAACAGGACCAAAAATACGTGTTCCGATAGGTTCACCATCCTTGTTAATAAGAACCGCAGCGTTTTTATCAAAACGGATTACAGATCCGTCTTTTCTTCTGATGTCCGAAGCAGTGCGAACAATCACAGCTTTGTGGACATCACCTTTTTTCACACGACCTCTAGGTATAGCATCCTTAACGGAAACTACAATAACATCGCCAACAGAGGCATGCATTCTCTTGGAACCTCCAAGAACCTTAATGCACTGCACCTGACGAGCACCAGAGTTGTCGGCGACATCAAGGTTGGTTTGCATCTGTATCATTTTCTAATTCCTTTTCTTTTTAGGCGTTATCAACGATTACAGTCCAAGTTTTGTTTTTAGAAACCGGAGCGCATTCTTCAATACGAACGGTATCGCCAACTTTGAACTGATTGTTTTCATCATGAGCTGCATATTTTTTGCTTTTCTTGATGAATTTTTTGTAAACAGGATGCATAATCTGACGTTCTACATTAACAACAACAGTTTTATCCTGCTTATCACTAACAACAACACCTTGAAGAATTCTTTTAGGCATAGTATTTCTCCCTCTAGTTATTCTTCTTGCGCTCAGTAATGAGCGTGTTGATTTTTGCTACTTCTTTACGAACTTTTGCCAGCTGAGCTGTGTTTTGCAATTGTCCGGTAGATTGTTGAATTCTCAAATTAAATTGTTCTTTTTTGTTTTCGACCAATTTATTTTCCAATTCTTCCAAACTCATAGCGCGAAGATCTTTAGTTTTAACCATTATTCTGCTCCCAGTTCTGAATTAAGTTTTTTCACAAACTTGGTTTTAATTGGCAACTTTGCAGCGCCAAGAGCAAAAGCTTGACGAGCAGTAGCTTCATCAACACCATCACATTCAAACAAAATGCGACCCGGTTTAACTCTTGCTGCCCAGAACTCAACAGAGCCCTTACCTTTACCCATACGAACCTCAGCCGGTTTATCGGTTACAGGAACATCAGGGAAAATTCTAATCCATAGTTTTCCAAGTCTTTTCATTTCACGGGTAATCGCACGACGAGCTGCCTCAATTTGACGAGCTGTAATACGATCCGGAGTCAAAGCCTTCAAACCATATGAACCAAAACTCAATTCTGCACCGCCTTTAGCCAAGCCATGAATACGGCCTTTATGCTGCTTGCGGAATTTTAATCTTTTTGGACTTAACATTTTCTATTCACCCATTATTTCTGTTCAGCCAACTTTTTGTCTTGTGCCATCGGATCATGAGCCATAATTTCGCCCTTATAGATCCAAACTTTCACGCCACAAGCACCATAAGTTGTATGAGCGGTTGAAGTAGCATAATCAATGTCAGCGCGCAAAGTGTGCAAAGGAACTCTACCTTCACGGTAATGTTCGGTTCTTGCAATTTCAGCACCGCCCAAACGGCCTGAACAAGCAACCTTAATACCTTCTGCACCCAAACGCAAAGCTGATTGCATAACGCGTTTCATAGCGCGACGGAAAGCAACACGTCTTTCCAACTGCTGAGCAACGCTGTCAGCAACTAATTGTGCATCCAACTCAGGTTTTCTAACTTCCAAAATGTTTAATTGAACTTCAGAATCAGTCATCTTTTGAATTTCTTTTCTCAAAACTTCGATGTCTTGACCCTTTTTACCAATTACAACACCCGGTCTTGCAGAATGAATTGTAACTCTGGCTTTTTTAGCAGGACGTTCAATAACAATCTTGCTTACACCGGCCTGAGCCAATTTTTCTTTCAAGAATTCTTTAATTTTAACATCTTCGTGAAGGTAATCCGAATATTTTTCATCAGCATACCAACGAGAGTCCCAAGTGCGGTTAACTCCTAAACGAAGACTTGTAGGATTTACTTTTTGTCCCATCAGATTACTCCCCACGCTCAGCAACAACTATAGTCATGTTAGAAAATGGCTTCAAAACTCTAGCCCCTCTTCCACGACCGCGAGCGTGCATACGTTTCATAACTAAACCCTTACCAACATAAGCTTCTTTAACAAAAAGCTTATCAATGTTAAGGTGGTGATTATTCTCTGCATTAGCAATCGCAGCTTGCAAAATTGCCAATGCGGTTTTAGCGATTCTCTTCTTTGAAAAGCTGAGCTCAGCAACGGCTTTAGAAGCACTCAATCCGCGAATTGATTGAGCCACCAAATTCAGCTTGCGAGGAGAGGTGCGAATAGAATGACAAACAGACAAAGCCTCATTTGCAGCTACTCTTTTTGCATTTTTATCCTGACTCATAATTAACCTCTCTTAGCTTTCTTGTCTGCAGCGTGCCCATAGAATGTGCGGGTCGGAGCAAACTCACCAAATTTATGACCGATCATATCTTCGGTAACCAATACCGGAATGAACTTATGACCATTGTGGACGCCAAATGTCAAACCAACAAATTGTGGCAACATTGTCGAACGGCGAGACCAAATTTTAATCACTTCATTACGCTTAGAAGCTCTGGCAGCTTCAGCTTTTTTTAGAAGATAGCCATCAACAAACGGCCCTTTCCATACGGAACGTGTCATTAGCGTTTCTCCTTATTTCTTTTTATTTTCATGACGAGTTCTCATGATGAACTTGTCAGTTTTCTTGTTAGTACGAGTTTTAGCACCCTTAGTAGGTTTACCCCAAGGAGTAACCGGATGACGACCACCTGAAGTGCGGCCTTCACCACCACCGTGCGGGTGATCAACCGGGTTCATAGCAACACCACGAGAAACCGGACGGTTACCCAACCAACGGTTGCGACCGGCCTTACCAAGTG
This sequence comes from Alphaproteobacteria bacterium, assembly GCA_045615365.1. Taxonomy (GTDB): domain Bacteria; phylum Pseudomonadota; class Alphaproteobacteria; order RF32; family CAG-239; genus CAZU01. The sequence continues at coordinate 20,337 of JAZLEQ010000003.1, read as the reverse complement.
ATTTGTTTTGGTTATCAGGGTTAGATACTGCACCAACAGTAGCCAAACATTCTTCACGAACAACCCTTAACTCACCAGAGCTCAATTTCAACTGAGCATAACCGGCATCCTTACCCACGAGTTGAGCATAACAACCGGCCGAACGAACTAATTGTCCGCCTTTTCCGGCTCTGAGTTCAACGTTGTGAATAATAGTACCAACCGGCATATTTTTCAAAGGCATAGCATTACCCGGTTTAATATCAGCTTTTTCCGAAGAAACAACTTTATCACCGGCTTTCAATCTTTGAGGAGCCAAGATATAAGCCTTTTCGCCATCTTCATAGCTAATCAAAGCGATGAAAGCCGAACGATTCGGATCATATTCGATTCTCTCAACAGTAGCCTCAGAATCAAATTTTCTACGTTTGAAGTCAATCACGCGCAATTTGCGTTTATGACCGCCACCAATTCTACGACTGGTAACATGACCGAAGTTATCACGACCACCTGTTTTTGTCAAACCGACAGTCAATGTTTTTTCGGGTTTACCTTTGTACAACTCGCTTCTGTCAACGATAACGAGCTGACGAAGTCCAGGAGATGTGGGCTTATAATTTTTCAATGCCATTTCTTATATTCCTGTAGTAACATCAATGTTTTGACCTTCGGCAAGAGTAATCACAGCCTTTTTGTAGTCAGAACACTGACCGATATGACCGCGGAAAACTTTTTCCTTACCGTTAATACGAATTGTATTCACTTTGTTTACTTTAACATTAAAGATTGCTTCAACAGCAGCCTTAACTTCATCTTTATTTGCAGACAAAGGAACGATGAATGTAACTTTTCCGTTTTCTGAAGAAATCATAGATTTTTCAGTAATAACCGGACGCACCAAAGTATCATACATTTTAGCAGTTACATTGTTTGTTTTTTTAGACTTACTCATTTCAATCTTTCTCCCAAGCAAACAACTGCATCTTTAGTCAAGACCAATTTTTCTTTTCTCAAGATGTCATAAACGTTAGCGCCAACAGTAGGCAAAACATCAACACCGATAATATTGCGAGAAGCAAGAGCGAAGTTTGTATCAACTTCCTTACCATCGATGAACAAGCTGTTTTTCAAACCGCAAGCAATCAATTTTTCGTTCAACAATTTGGTCTTAGGCTCAGCCAATTTAGCTTCATCAATAATAACCAAATTACCTTCTTTAGCCTTAGCAGACAAAGCAGTTTTCAAACCCAATTGACGGAATTTTTTAGTCAAGTCATGAGAGTGATCACGAACCACCGGACCAAATACAACTCCACCTTTGCGGAATTGAGTTCCCTTGCGTGAACCCTGACGAGCGCGACCGCCACCTTTTTGTTTGAAAGGCTTTGCAGGAGTAAGAGCTACTTCTGAACGACCTTTAGTTTTGTGAGTACCGGCTTGCAATCTGGCCAATTGCCAAACAACAACACGGTGCAAGATATCAGCGCAAACTTCCAAACCGAAAATAGATTTGTCAAGTTCAATAGAGCCAACTACCTTATTTTCTAAATTTAAGATGTCCTGTTTCATTATCTTCATCCTTATAATCTTTATGCATTTTCAGCCGGAGTTTCAGCCTCGGCTTTAGCTGCAACAGGTTCATCAACTTTAATCAAACCGGCAGGCATCGGCAACTTAACCGAAGAAACCTTCTTAACGGCATCAGTAACATAAACCCATCCGTTTTCCGAACCGGGAACGCCACCTTTAACCATAATCAAGCCCTTATCGGCATTAACCGAAACAACTTTAAGGTTTTGAACAGTTACGCGTTCATCACCCATATGTCCGGCCATTTTTTTGCCCTTAAACACTTTACCGGGATCCTGTCTTTGTCCTGTAGAACCATGAGAACGGTGAGAAATAGACACACCGTGAGAAGCTTCCAAACCGGCGAAGTTGTGGCGCTTCATAACACCGGCAAAACCCTTACCGATAGAAGTTCCGCAAACGTCAACAAATTGACCCGGAACAAAATGTTCTACAGATAATTTATCACCGACAGAAAGAAGACAATCTTCAGAAACTCTGAATTCTGCCAATTTTTTCTTCGGTTCAACATTAGCCTTTGCAAAATATCCCTTCAACGGTTTTGACAAATTCTTTGCTTTAACATTGCCGCAACCCAACTGAACAGATGTATAACCATCTTTTTCTTGAGTTTTAACTGCAACAACTTCCAAGCCGTCAACTTGTAAAACAGTAACAGGAACGTGAGTTCCGTCAACGTCGAAAATGCGGGACATTCCAAGTTTTTTTGCAATCAGACCTGTACGCATTATTATTTTTTCCTTTTCTTAATAGGTTGACCCATCCTAAAAACTCAACGAGCCAACATTAACATTATAACTTAATTTCAACATTAACACCGGCAGCCAAATCAAGCTTCATCAAAGCATCAACTGTTTGCGGTGTGGGATCAACAATATCCAAAAGCCTTTTGTGAGTTCTGATTTCGAACTGCTCACGTGATTTTTTATCAACGTGCGGAGATCTGTTCACAGTAAACTTCTCGATTCTTGTCGGAAGAGGAATAGGACCTCTTACATTAGCGCCTGTTCTTTTGGCTGTGTGAACGATTTCTTTAGTAGAAAGGTCCAACAAACGATGATCAAAAGCTTTCAAGCGAATTCTTATATTCTGTGCATCCATTTTTAAACACTTTTCCTTATAACTAGATGGCATAAATTCACTCAATTTAGAATTTCGCCATCTAAAAGTTAAACCTTATGCAGAGCCTTGCGGTTTCATATTTTTCGCAATATTTGTTTATTAAAACTCATATTGTGCCTTGATCCAAAACCAAGAAAACCCAAGGGTTGCGCTATGTTTTATATCGCAAAGATTAGCGGGCAGATTCGCCCCAACCCCTTTGACACAGGCGCTTTGTAACACATCTCAAATATAATTGCAAGTAAAAAAATGAAAAAAAATGAAAAAAATTCACTTTTTCCGATTCATCAAACCCAGACTCAGACTCTCTTTGAGTCGTTTTCACTTTTTTGTCCAACTCGAGTCTAAAAACATTTTATTCTTGTTTAAAAAACAAAAAAGGAGGGTGTTTTTTTCATAAAAACACAGCTCCTTTTTTATTTATACTACTTAAACGAAGCCAAGGCCTCAGTTAAAACGCAGGCTAGCTCCCGCTCTTTTTCGGCAGCATCCAGGTCGGCTACAGCCTTTTTATAAGCCTCCGCAGCAGCTTGAGCCACCTCCTGCTTCTTTCTCAACTCCTCAGCCCTTTTCATGGCCAGAAGTCTGCCCTCTTCCTCTATCTGCTTTATCGCTTCTAGAGTTAAGGCACCATGCCTTATTAAATGGACTCGCGCATCCACAAAGGATGGCGGCAAAAGATCGAGGATCGTACCTCTTACTTTTCCGTCGGCGTTCCGAAATAGATAATTCGGATCTCCGCCTTCGTTTAGTATTTCCATTGTCTTTTTTACAGCCTCCGCTGCATTAGATGAGCTTGTCACGCTCACCCACTTCTCATTTGCGCTTTTTTGCAAACGTTTAAATACTTTCTTTTTCATATTATAAATAATTTTTATCGACACCACTCATACCACATCTTTTTTAATTACGCAAGTATTTTTTTGAAATTTCGTCCAAAAAGCATATTAAAGACTGAAATACATTAATTTTACTAAACAAATCAACCTTGATTTTTGTCATTTTTTCAGAAAAAAATAAAAAGCAGGCGAGTGAACGTAGATAAACCTACGTGACCGAACCGACTATTCGCACATTTTGGCTTTAGATGAGCTGTTATACAAATCTTTTTCCAAAAAGTTTGGAAAACGAGGCTAATAACAAGATTTTAGGGAAGCAAAAGCGGAGTGTAGATAAAACTACATGAGCATTTTGCTTACCCGCAAATTCTGTATTAGCTGCCCGCTTCAACTCCTAAAAAGTTCGGAGAACGAGGCTAATAATAAGAAATTAAGCTGACGAAAGCGGAGTTTACATAGAAGTAAATGAGCATTTCGTCATGCTGCTGTTTCTGTATTAGTAGCCCGTTATACGAACTTTTTCCTATAGTTCAGGAATTGAATTCTGTGTCCTTTTCTCTTCGGAAACCGGAGCATCGGCCGCTTTTGATATCTCCTTACCTGCAAGCAAATCTTTAATTTCTTCACCGGTTAGGGTTTCATATTCAATTAAAGCCTCGGAAAGTTTTTCCCAGTCTTCTTTGTGTTCTTGAAGCAATTTTGTTGCCCCTTCATACGCATTCATAACCAAAGATTTAATTTCAGCATCAACCAATCGGGCGGTATCTTCACTCATATTTTTACTCTGAGTAACCGATTTCCCCAAAAACACCTCGCCTGTATTTTCCGCATACAAAACCGGACCGAGTTTTTCACTCATTCCCCATTCAGTAACCATAGAGCGAGCCAAATTTGTAGCCGCCGCAATATCAGAGGAAGCACCTGAAGTAATTTTTTTCGGACCAAACTTTAATTCTTCGGCAACTCTTCCGCCCATCATGATGATAAGGCGCGAAAGCATTTTGGTTTTAGAATAAGAATATTGGTCTTTTTCCGGCAACTGTTGAACCATTCCCAAGGCTCGCCCACGCGGAATAATTGTTGCCTTGTGAATAGGGTCGGTTTCTTCCACAAACAACGAACAAATTGCGTGTCCGGCCTCATGATAAGCCGTAAGTTTTTTCTCATTTTCATCCATTGCCATAGACTTACGTTCAGCCCCCATCAAAACCTTATCTTTTGCCTCATCAAAATCCTTTGAAGTAACTTTGGTTTTGTTTTTTCTAGCGGCCAAAAGCGCTGCCTCATTAACCAAATTAGCCAAATCAGCACCTGAAAAACCCGGAGTTCCTCTGGCAATAACCGACAAGTTCACATCTTTTGCCAACGGCACTTTTTTAACATGAACATTCAATATTTCTTCTCTGCCTTTTTTATCCGGATTAGTAACCGTAACTTGTCGGTCAAATCTCCCCGGACGCAACAAAGCCGGATCCAAAACATCTGGTCTGTTGGTTGCGGCAATCAGAATAACATTTTCCTTTTCCTCAAATCCGTCCATCTCTACCAAAAGTTGGTTTAAGGTTTGTTCTCGTTCATCATTTCCGCCCCCCAAACCGGCGCCGCGATGCCTACCCACGGCATCAATTTCATCAATAAACAACAAACACGGAGCATTTTTTTTGGCCTGAGCGAACATATCTCTCACGCGAGAGGCGCCCACCCCCACAAACATTTCCACGAAGTCCGATCCTGAAATTGAGAAAAACGGAACATCAGCCTCACCGGCCACAGCTTTAGCAAGCAATGTTTTACCTGTTCCCGGAGGGCCGACCATCAACACCCCCTTAGGAATTTTACCGCCAAGTCTTTGAAACTTTGCCGGATCTTTCAAGAAGTCGATCACCTCTTCCAATTCTTGTTTTGCTTCATCAGCACCTGCCACATCGGCGAAAGTAACCTTTTTGGTATTTTCCATCAACCTTGCGCGCGACTTTCCGAAACTCATCGCCTTATTATTTCCGGCATTTGCCTGACGCATAAAAAAGACCCAAACACCGATTAAAAGCAACATTGGGAACCAAGAAACAAACAATCCCCACAAATTATTACCGGTATTATCTTCCGGATTCGCAATTACCTTCACATCATTTTTGCGCAGATTTTCAACCATAGTCGGATCATACGGAGCATAGGTATAAAACTTTGTTCCGTTAGTTGCGGTTCCCGTAATACTTGCGCCGGTAATTGTAACTTCCGACACCTGTTTATTTTCGACCTTATCCATAAATTCCGAAAAAGCCAACTGTTCGGCACCGGCTTTTTTATAATCGCCAGACCACAAACTTCCCATAACGGATATCACTAAAAAAACACCCAACCAAACAAAAAAATTCTTTCCCATACCCATTCGCATAATCCTCTATAAAAATCAAAAATCTACAATACCCATAATATATAGTTTTTTTCTTTTCAAAACACAAGTCCAACTTCCTTTGTTTCCACCTAAAATAAAAAAGCCGCCTCAACAAAGGCGACTTTTTTACAAATGCTTTTTATTCTACAGCAAATTATCTTGCAGCATCAACAGCAGCCTGAATAGCTGATTCGTCAATTGTTTGCAACAAGCTACTGCCGAGAACCATTGTCGGAACACCGTTAACTTGGATTGCACCGGCCAAGTCAGAAGCATCGTTCAAAGTTTTTTGAACTTTAGCCGATTTCATATCTTCTTTCAATTTAGCCATATCCAAACCTTTAGCAGCAACCAACTCATCAACCTTAGCTTCGGTCAATCTGCCTTCAGCCGCAAACAAAGCATCAAACACTTCAGCGAATTTACCTTGTTCATGAGCAGCCAAAGCAGCTTCAGCAGCATACTTAGAAACCGGAGACAAGAAAGTCATCGGTTTAGCAACGATTTTAACATCGCTGTTTTTAGCTACGATAGACTTCAAAGCCGGATAAACTCTGTGGCAGAAACCGCATGAGAAATCAAAGAATTCAGCAATAACGATTTTACCATCCGGATTACCGATGAAAGCATCATCAGCACGGCTATACAAATCATTAGCACGAGCTTTAATGTTTTCTTCAGCTCTTTTCATAGCTTCTTCTCTTTGTTTAGCTTCAAATGCTTGCATGGCTTCAACAACCATTTCCGGATTAGCTTTCAAAGCCGCAGCAACATCTGCATTTCCGCCCTTTGAAGAGCAAGAACAGCAAACAATACTTACAACCAAAGCAGCAACAGCCAAAACCAAAGCTGCCAAGGATACATATAAAGCATTAATTTTTTTCATCTTAAATTCCTTATAAATATTATAATATTTCTAAAAAACAAAAACATCTTAATACACCAAAATATTATTTACAAGCCAAAAATAAATCTTATTGATAATATAAAAAATATGAGGCAGAATATATAAAAGTTACAATTATCGGGAAATAAAATAATGTTTGATTTTCATTTTTCACTCCTTTCCAAAACCAAATCTCTGGAAAACGAAATAGATAAATTTCACAATAAACTTATAGACGTCTCAATGACGTTCAACAAGGCTGTAAAAAGCTATATGAAAGGTGAAAGAAGCAAAGAATTTCAAAAATACTCAATTCAAATAAAAAACATTGAACACGAAGCCGATTCTCTGCGTCGCGATATTGAAAACAAACTCTATTCTCACAACCTTCTACCCGACTTAAGAGCCGATGTTTTGGAGTTGGTTGAAAATCTGGATAAGATTATCAACAAGTTTGAAGAAGTAGCCTACATGTTCTATGCCGAGGCTCCCGAAATTCCCGAAGAATATCGCACACAATTCATCGAGCTTGGCAAACTGAGTTCCGAGTGCGCCGAAAACACCTGCAAAGCATCCCGCGCATTTTTCCGCGATTTAAGCACACTTCGCGACTATTCTCAAAAAGTATATTTCATTGAACATGAATCAGATGTTTGCTCCCGCGAAATGATCGAATCAATTTTTGCATCTCCACGTCCTTTAAGTGAAAAACTTCAACTTCGCCAATTCATTGACGGCATTGCCGAAATTGCCGACGAAGCGGAAGACTTTATTGACAAACTACTCATTTTTGCCATTAAGCGAGACATATAATGGATTTACTGTTTCTGTTTTTCATAAGTTCCGGTTTGTTTTTAGGGTGGTCGCTTGGTGCATCTGATGCATCCAACATTTTCGGCACCGCCATTGCAACAAAAATGATTCGTTTCAAAACCGCCGCCATCATCAGCAGCATATTCATCATCATCGGGGCGGTTTATGCCGGAGCCGGCGGCGCAGAAACTTTAGGACAACTTGGTGCAATCAACACCCTCCCCGGAGCATTTATGGCAGCCCTTTCGGCAGCTTTGGCAATTTACTGGTCGGTTAAAATTTCCATGCCGGTTTCAACATCTCAAGCCATTGTCGGCGCCATCATTGGCTGGAACTTTTTCGCCCACAAACCCACCGAAATTTCAATACTAACCAAAATTGTCGGCACCTGGGTATTTTGCCCCATTTTAAGCGGCATAATTGCCATCATTTTATATTGGCTCGTTCAAGTTTATTGTCGCAAATCTCAACTTCATCTCATTCGTCGCGATCAATACACTCGCATTGGCCTGCTTTTAGCCGGAGCATTCGGTGCTTACGCCCTCGGCGCAAACAACATTGCCAATGTTATGGGAATTTTCGTGTCATCATCGCCACTAAAACAACTTGCACTTCCGCTAGGTTTCACCCTAAACGGTGCTCAAATATTGTTTTTCCTCGGAGCTGTTGCAATTTCCGTCGGCATCTTTACCTATTCACAAAAAGTAATAAAAACCATTGGCAATTCCATCATGAAAATGTCGCCGATAATGGCCTTTGTCGTAGTTATTTCTCAAGCCTTGGTTTTGTTTCTGTTCTCATCAAAAGACCTCTATATGTTTTTGCAATCTCACGGCATTCCCCCCATCCCTCTGGTTCCGGTTTCTAGCACACAAGCGGTTGTCGGAGCTGTTATCGGCATAGGTATTGCCAAAGGCGGACGCAACCTAAATTGGAGCATTTTAGGCAAAATTGCCATAAGTTGGGTTTTAGCACCATTAATATCAGCACTAATATGCTACATTTCGCTATTCTTTTTGCAAAATGTTTTCAATATGGTGGTATATCGATGAAAGTAACAATTTTAGCCATCGGCAAATGCAAAAAAAACTCCCCTGAATATGCAATCATTGAAGAGTATTGCAAACGTTCATCATGGCAAATCAACATCAAAGAAAAAGACAACTCGAACCAAAAAGACGAAGCGACTTTTCTCACATCGCAAATTCCCAATGCAGCCAAAATAATTGTCTTGGACGAACGAGGGGAAAATCTGAAATCAACTGAGCTGGCCTCCAAAATATCCTCATGGCAAACCAACGGTTGTTCCGAGCTATGCTTTCTTATCGGCGGCGCCGACGGCCACCTTCAATCGACTCGTGACAAAGCCGACCTCATTCTTTCTTTCGGCAAACTCACTTTACCTCATATGCTAATGCGTGCAGTCCTTTCCGAGCAAATTTACCGCATTCAAACCATCATTTCCGGTCATCCGTATCATCGCGAATAAAATATTGTTTGACTTTTGTCGCATTTTCGTCTAAATTATCACCAATCAAAAATTATTAACCCAAAAAATATTACATTATGGCAACAAGAAGGAACATCTTCGTCGCTCTAAAAGAGAAAGACGGAGCACCAAAAGAAAGCGAAGCAATTAGGTGCGGAATGACCACTAGAGACTTTAAGCAAGTCTTGCTCAAGCATTTCCACTGTGAGCCAACGAGCATTCAACTGCTTCAAGTGTTTGACGAAGAAACGTCCCTTGCATTTTATGCAATGGGTGTTCAAACAAACACCCGTGGGTGGTTGATTAGAAAGGTAGGGGATGACGCAAGCCTCTATCTGATACCTGCAGACAGTAAATACACTGTGTGCGAGACAGATGTAGTAAGATACTATCTCTGCAAAGATAGTTTCTTCACATTTGCTCTTAGGAGCGAGGAGCTCGTGCTCGTCGGTCACTACAAACAAGTGATCGATGATAGCGGAGAATATGAACTTATCCCACGAGAGCTCAACAATTAAATAAAAAAAACGGCCCCTTTATTAAAGGCGCCGTTTTTTTAATTGCTTTAATTTATTTTTCCTCTCGGTTCACACCACCAATGCTCCACATTTTTTCCAAAGAATAAAATGTTCGCACTTCCGGACGAAAAATGTGCACAATAACATCAAACGCATCAATCAAAACCCAATCGGCTTTCTCCATTCCCTCCGACATCGACTGACAACCGTTTGCTTTAAGCTTAAGCTGCAAATTTTCAGCCAACGACGCAACATGCCTGTTAGAATTTCCGCTTGCAACCACCATATAATTGGCAACCGACGACTTCCCTTCCAAATCAATTACGGTAATATCTTCGGCCTTTCCATCGTCCAGCGATTCTTTAATCAAATTCAAAATTTCTTCCGGCGACAATTCGCCTTTTTTCACCTTAACTTTTCCTGACACTTTAACTCAAACTCCTCTATCTTATACCGGAGACCAAGGCTTAGTTTCCTCAATCACCTTCACTTCTTCAACTGTTTCATCATCTTTGCGTTTGCGATCTCTGGTTATATATTTGTTCACTTCCAACAAACAGTCAAACACACCTTTTTTGGCAATAGCCGAAATCACAAACACTTTTTTGCCTATTGCTTTTTCCAAAGCTTTTTGTTTTTTGGCAATATCTTTTTCATCCAAAGCATCGGCCTTATTCAATGCTACAACTTCCGGTTTTTGCGCCAACTTGTCATCATAAACTTTTAATTCATTACGAATTGTCTTGTAAGTTTGCACAACATCTTCACCTGTTGCATCAATAAGATGCAGCAAACAAAAACATCTTTCCACGTGTTTTAAGAATCTGTCACCCAAACCAACTCCTTCGCTGGCACCTTCAATCAACCCCGGAATGTCAGCAATGACCATTTCATAATTATCAACCCAAGCCACACCCAAATTCGGATGAATTGTCGTAAACGGATAATCCGCGATTTTAGGTCTTGCTTTTGTTACAACCGACAAAAATGTAGACTTTCCGGCATTAGGCATTCCCAAAAGTCCGACATCGGCAATAACTTTCAACCTCAACCAAACCCAAAGTTCTTCTCCCGGCCAACCGGGTTCTGCATAACGCGGAGCCTGATTCGTTGACGATTTGAATTGAGCATTTCCTCTTCCGCCATCTCCGCCTTTGGCGATTAAATATCTTTGCCCCGGTTCAATCATATCAACAATTAAAGTTTCCTGATCATCGGCTAAAATTTCAGTTCCCACCGGAACCTTAATCACAATATCTTCACCCTTAGGTCCGGTTTTATCCGACCCCATACCATTGCGACCTTTTTGTGCTTTAAAATGTTGATGATAACGAAAATCGATTAATGTATTAAGGTTTTCCACCGCCTCAATCCATACACTTCCGCCTTTTCCGCCATCACCACCGTTTGGGCCGCCAAATTCGATATACTTCTCGCGACGAAACGACACACATCCGGCTCCGCCATCACCGGATTTGATAAAAATTTTAGCCTGATCCAAAAACTTCATATTGTCTTATCTCTTTTCAGTATTTCTAAAACAACTTTATACTATTTCAAATTTTCCGAAAAGTAAAGGGGACGCAGATGCAATCCCCTCAAAACCTTTTCAAGCTTTTTTTCAAAAAGAAAACTATTCAGCAACAACCGAAACAACGGTTTTGTTACCTGCTTTCTTAGAGAAAACCACTTTACCTTCACTTGTTGCAAAAATAGTGTGGTCTTTACCCATACCGACATTTGCGCCCGGATGATATTGAGTTCCGCGCTGACGCACAATGATGTTTCCGGGAATAACAGCTTGACCGCCGGATTTTTTCAATCCCAAACGACGTCCGATAGAGTCGCGTCCGTTTGCTGAGCTACCGCCTGATTTCTTATGAGCCATTATTAATCTCCTTAACTACTTAGCAACTACATCGGTAATTTTAACCAATGTAATGTTTTGTCTGTGGCCGTTTTTACGACGATAATTTTGTCTTCTTTTCTTTTTGAAAACAACAACTTTCGCGTCTTTAGCCTGTTTCAACACAAGAGCTTTTACCGAAGCACCGGCTACAAGCGGAGAACCAATGGTATCGCCCAAAGCCAAAACATCGTTAAAAACAACTTCTTTTCCTTCTTCTCCGGCAATTTTTTCAACTTTGATAACATCTCCGGATGTTACGCGGTATTGTTTTCCGCCGGTTTTAATTACTGCATACATTTTTATCACCTTTATATTTAATAAACATAAAACGTTGCTTGCAATATACATAACTTTTTTGCGCTGTCAACAAGAATCTCTATCTTTTTTTAAATTTCTTCCTTGTTTTTTTACTTTTGCTAACAGCCCTATACAACTCAGGCCTCATAAACTTTCCCTTCCAAACACCTTTTTTGGCTGCTTTTGCGATTTTTTCTTCATCCTCATATTTTTCACCATAAGCGATTGCCCAACCGTTTACCATCATCAATCTGTTAATACTTTGTCCTTCATCATCAAAACATTCAGCCAAAGTTCTTTCATAAACATCTTTTCCGTTTGCTCTGCATTTTATTGTTTTCAGAACTATTTTGCGCAAAAAATTCATAGCTTCTTTTCCACACTCATATTCCTCACCGTTTTCATCCGAACAATTTTGCGAAAGTTCCGGCGCATCAATTCCTTGAAGTCGTATTTCTTCTCTGTTTATCACCAAACTGTCACCGTCAACAACCTTGACTTTTTCCGCAGCACAAACAATTTTGGCAAATACCGCTCCGCCAAACAAAAACGCAACAATAAACATAATATAAATTTTTCTTTTCATAACACATACAGCTTGCCTCAATATTTTTTCTTTTTCAAGATAAAAAACCCATAGTATAACCTTAAAAAAAACTTTGTATTTATAAAGATATGACATAGTATATCGGTGTATATATTTAAATTGGTAAGGTATTTGACATGCTACGCAAAATTATGTTTTTGTTTTCAATCACCGCATCAACCGCTCTTTTAAGCGGCTGCGAAATTGTGCGCCACAACTACGACTACATCCGCTCAATCTCTTTTAAAGATGCCTTCACATGGAATAGCACCAAAAACAACACCAATTCCGTAAAGATGTCAGAAATTGCTTTAGCCAATTCGTTTCCTCCGGTTGACAACATAGAGATGCCTGAAGTAAAAGAAGCAGGCTCCATTGTTGTATGCCGCTCGCACCAATGTGCTCCTTCAAAACTTTCAATGTCGCGTGAATATATCTACAACTCCATTCTCCAACTTTTTGACAACAACAACTACCAAAAAGTTCTCATATGTCAGGCAGATCCCAACACTCATACTTGCCTGGAAAACTACATAACAATTCCCTTAACGGTTGGCGTAGTTCCTACCAATGCCTACATTGACCACCTCAAAATAACCGACATAGGTGTCAACAAACAAACATCTTCTTTCAAAACAATACTAAACTACAACCTCACCTATGGCGGACAAGTTGCAGACTGTTCTCCGGCACAATCTTTAGTTTTTGTTCGTGATATAAATCATATTTTACTGGAAGACGGAGGCTATAACTGCAAAATAACAACGGTTGGCAACACCAGCACCAAAACCATTCTTGCCATAGACTATATCGATCTTGACTACGGCTACATCGGTGGCAGTTATTCAATCGGATTTTCCGGACCTGCATACGGTGGCGGAAGCGGCTACATGCTTATGCGCTTTTCCAAAAACGCCTATCCGTTGTCCCCGATTTTAAAAGGAGTCGGCTACAAAGAAAAAATAGAAAAAACATCCGAAACCCCCACCACAACGAACACACCTAAAGAACAAAACTATCAACCGACCGGTGTGCAGATTTTTCCGATAAAAAAATAAACAAGCATATCACAAAAAAACTCTACGAAACAAAATGTAGAGTTTTTTTTACAAACTAACCATATCAATTAAATTCCATATGAAAAATAACGAACTCTTTCATAAACAATTATTTTTTCAACATTAGAAAAACTAAGCACCTTTTGTCCGAAAACAACCTTACCTGAAGAATCCGGAAGCTTTCCGTTTCTGATTTGATATTCTTTCACATCATACAAATTCATAACCGTCCCATCAGCAAACTGCACGCTCCAACCATATGTATCATATCCCACATTAATATGTATCGCGCTACAATCTGCCGACCCCGAAAAATTTGCACTCTGAGAATTCTTACCGAATTCATAAACATTATCCGATAAATTTCCGCTATACCACCGCAAACAACCGCTATTCCCCGAACTTTCAATATTTGCAACATAAACATTATCCGAAACAACAGAATTCATCTTTGGTGAAGAAACAAATTCCTGTTTACTTTCCGCCACCTCATTTTCTAAAACATCATCAACAATATTTGAGTTGTCATTTTCTTCATAAGAAGCCGTATTATCCTCAGAATAAGTTGCTTTTTCTTCATAACTTTGAGGTTGATTTTCAACAACTTGACTACTTTGCGATTCGCCACCTTGAACATCATCAACATTCAATATATCATCTAAAACAACATCATTTTCGGTCAAAGCATTAACATCCAACTCTTCTTCAATCATTTTTACCTCAATTTACATTTTTTATATAAACCACTCTATTCGATTATTTTTTTTAATCAACATTTTTTACAGCAAAGAAACTACAAAGGCAACTCTATCACTACTTTTAATCCGCCCATTTTGCTTTTATCCAACATAATTTTTCCGCCATGAGAAATCACAATATCTTTTGTAATTGCCAGTCCCAAACCAATACCTCCGGTCTCTTTATTCCGTGAATTTTCCAAACGATAAAAAGCTTTAAAAACTTCCACTCTCTTATCTTCCGGAATACCCGGTCCGTCATCTTCCACCTCAATAAAAATCTTTGTATTTTCTTTTCTTGTTTTTATCTCAACTTTTTTTCCGTAACGACATGCATTATTTATAATATTTGTAACCGCTCTGCGCAAAGCTTGTTCTTTTGCCACAACTTCAACATCTTTTTTATCTGCAAAATACTTAATTTTAACATTTTTATGCTTCATTCTCTTAACAATATCTTTAATTAGCGCATTCAACGAAAATCTGGCGACAGCCTCATCACCTTCACCTCTGACAAACGACAAATACCCGTTGAGCATTTTTTCCATTTCATCAATATCTGCCAAAAAATCTTGTTTATCCTGATATTCCGGCATCATAGTAACCATAAGCTTCAATCTTGTTAATGGAGTGCGCAAATCATGAGAGATTCCAGCCAACATTTGCGTTCGTTCAACCATTTGTTTAACTATTCTCTCTTTCATTTTAATAAAAGCAAGCCCGGCAGTTCTAACCTCAGACGATCCATAAGGTTTAAATTCACCATCATCAATACCCTTACCGAAATTTTCGGCAGTTTGAGCCAAATCCGCAATAGCTCTGACTTGAATTCTTAAAAACAAAACCGAAACCAAAAATAATAGCACCGAAGTTGCCACCATCCATACCACAAACATAAATATTGATGAAGAAAAGACCTTCTTTTTAGAAAAAATAAAACTATAAAACTGATTATCTTTTTTAATCTCAACATTCAAATCGTTTCCGCCATTTACATAATAAACTTTTCGTTCAAAATCTTTAAAACGGCTTTCCAAACATTCCTTAAAATAAACCAACGTAACCGATTCCAAAGCAGATTCTTTTTGCAAATCTTTTTCGTTTACGCTTTCTGCAAAATTCACATTCATCTGCAAATTTTTTTCGGCCATTTCCCTTATTTTTTCATCGCTCACCCCATCTTCTTTAAGAGCAATAATCATACTGAAATCGTCAACCAAATTTTCCGAAAGTTTTTTCCCCATACGGCTCCAACTTCCGTCAAAAAACACCACAACCGAAACAACCTGAACCACGATAAGCGGAACAAATATCAGCATCATTGTTCTGAAAAACAATGTTCTCGGCAGCAACTTACGACGCCAATAATAAAGTTTTTCTTCAATTTTTTGCGGCAACTTTATATGCATTTTTCCTCCACCGAACTAATCCGATAACAACATATATCCCTTACCGCGCAGAGTTTGCAAATAACGAGGATTTTTCGAATCTTTTTCAATTTTTTTTCTTAAACGTGTAATTTGAACATCAACCGATCGCGGTGATTGATCCGACCCCAAAATCTCCGACAATTTTTCACGTGAAAATACTTGTCCTGTTTTCTGCCCTAAAACAACCAACAAATTTTGTTCCACCGGAGTTATATGTAAAATCGATCCTTGCTTAGAAATAAGTTTTTTATTTTGCATATCAAAAAAACATGTTCCGAAATCAAGATTTTTATTTTCTTTTTTCTCACTTGGAGTTCTTTTTAATATATTTGCAATTCTAAGCAACAACTCTTTCGGCTCAAAAGGCTTGGCCACATAATCATCTGCACCGCATTCCAATCCGAGTATTCTGTCTTCAACCCCTCCCATAGCAGTAAGCATAATCACCGAAACATCATTTTCTTTTCTGATATCCGACAAAAAATCCAAACCGCTTTCACCGGGCATCATCACATCAACAATCAACAGACAAAATTTATATTGCGACAGCAAAAACCTTGCATCTTCCGCATTTTTTGCGGTTGACACCAAGAAACCGCTTTCCCTCAAAAAACGCTGCAACAAATTTCTCAATCTGGTATCATCATCAACAACCAAAATATGTTTTTGAGACAACTCCATCCAACACTCCGAAAAGCATCTTATTTTGTTTTTTTAACTGATTTTTTTTTCTTTTTTGTCACACTTTTTTTTACCGGTTTTTTTATCACAACCTTTTTAGCAGCTTTTGTTTTTTCGGCTATTTTGGTTCTAGCCATTTCGATCACCGGAATTGCGGGAATTTTCACACATTTTTCCGTTTCGCAAATATAATCCAAACTCTTTTGAAAATACTGATACCCTGTAATAAAAGTCAGCACGCCAGCTATCCACAACAAGATTTCACCTATTCCGCCCCAATACCAAACACCTTTCAACAACATCATTGACAGGGCAGTCATCTGAAAACCGGTTTTCCATTTTGCCAAACGAGTTACAGGCATTCCCACATTAACTTCGCGCAAGAACTCACGCAAACCCGAAACCAAAATTTCACGACACAAAATCACAATAATCGGAATATAGCTCAATTTATTGCAAAGCATCTCCGGTCTGGCCAACAACACTACTAAAGCAGAAGTAACCAAAAGTTTATCGGCGATCGGATCCATCAAGCGTCCTAAAGCGGAGGTTTCCCCGCGAGCTCTCGCCAAATATCCGTCAAAATAATCGGTTATTGAAGCAACAATAAACAAAATAGCGGCCAACACGCCCCACCAAAAAGCATGAATATAAACCGACAAAAAAATTACCGGAATAACCACAATTCTTGAAAAAGTAAGCATATTAGGAAGATTATACATATATTTTCGCCTTCTGATAAAAATTACACTTATGCACATCTTAAATGATTATTTTTAAATATTAAAGTAGTTATATATTTTTTCCGCCGTTTTTTTACTAATCCCGCTAACTTTCTGCAAATCATCAATTGAAGCATTTTTAATTCCTTCCGTCGAACCAAAATACTTCAGCAAATCAGCTTTTCTTTTTGCCCCAATTCCTTCAACTTCATCCA
Source organism: Alphaproteobacteria bacterium (assembly GCA_045615365.1). Taxonomy (GTDB): domain Bacteria; phylum Pseudomonadota; class Alphaproteobacteria; order RF32; family CAG-239; genus CAZU01. The sequence continues at coordinate 3,071 of JAZLEQ010000003.1, read as the reverse complement.
ACGACGATTTGAAAACAGACTTTGCTCTCTTTTTACGATGCGTCCCAATAGCGAACCTATGCGCTTCGTCGCGTAAATTCTGCAAATAAAAAGCTAAAGGAGAAGCGAACTCAAGCTCAAAACTTTCTCTACCTTTAACATGATAAAACTCTTTTCCCGCATTTCTTTCCGGACCTTTAGACATGGCAATAATAGCAATTCCGTTCAAGTTATAATCCTTCAAAGCTTCATGCACTGCACTAAGTTGCCCTCTGCCGCCATCAATCAAAATAACATCCGGTTTATTTTCATCAGTCATTTTTTCAAACCTACGCAATAAAACTTCTTTCATCATAGCAAAGTCATCTTGCGTATTTTGAGTATTTTTAATATTAAAAGTGCGATAATTTTTCTTATCAAAACCCTGAGGAGTTGCAACAATCATAGCACCGATAGCATAACTTCCCTGATTATGCGAATTGTCATAAACTTCAATTCGTTGCGGCAGCTTTTTTAATCCGAATTTTTCTTTAAAACTCTGCAAATTTTTAGCAACCGATGCCTCCATAGCCACCTTTCTGCGAGCTGCATCTTTAGCATTTTTAATTGCAAAATCCACCAACTTTTTCTTATTACCCAATTTTGGAAAAACAATTTTTGCGTTCAAAGCCTCTTTCCAAAAATCATCATCAACCTCTTCACTGACTAAAATTTCCTTTGCCGGCGGATGATTAACATAAAACTCACCAAGGAAAGCTTCCAAAACGTTTTTTTTATCAGCCCCCTCCGTTTGCTTTGGAAAATACACCGCATTTCCGCAATTTTGTCCGGCACGAATAAAAAATATCTCTATTGCAAACAAATTTCCTTCTTTAACAACACCAATAATATCAGCCGAATTCAACTCTGAATACTCAACATTTTGCTTAGTTTGAATTTCGCTCAATGCTCTGATTCTGTCTCGTAAAACAATAGCCGTTTCAAAGTCGCAACTTTTACTTGCCTCACTCATCTTATCCGACAATATTTTCTGAATATCCGTATTTTTACCTTCCAAAAAATCAATAGCTTTTTTCACATATTCCTTATATTCTTCTGACGATATTTTTCCGACACAAGGGCCCGAACACCTTTTAATCTGCCACATCAAACAAGGTCTTTGCCTATTCTTAAAAACCGCATCTCTGCAAGAACGCAACATAAAAACCTTTTGCAAAATATCAATAACCGCATTAACCGCTCCCACACTTGCAAAAGGACCGAAATATCTGTTTTTGTCTTTTTTGCTTCCTCTATATTTTGAAAGTCGCGGAAATTCACTTTTTTCATCAATCATTAAATGCGGAAAAGTTTTATCATCCTTCAGCAATATATTATATTTAGGCGAAAATTGCTTTATAAGTTCGTTTTCAACCAACAATGCTCGTGCTTCATTTTCAACCACCACAAATTCCATTTTATCAATTTGCGCCACCATCTGCTGTAAACGTTTGGGCAATTTTTCAATATGTGAATAAGCAACAATTCTCTTTTTTATATCCTTTGCTTTTCCCACATACAAAACCGTTCCGGTTTTATCAATCATACGATAAACGCCGAAAGTCTCCGGAGCAATTTTTATATAACTCTTAAGCTTTTCAAGCCCGTTTTTTACATCAAACAAAAAAATCTTCCTTAAAAAAAATCATCATACAGAGTCTAATTTCTTTTAATCATTATTTCAACAGTAAAAAACACATTCTTTTCAAGGTTTCATCAAAACGAAAGAGTCCGAATGCTTTTTGCATTTGAACTCTTTTGATTAACTTTGCGATTTTTCAGTATAGAAATTAGCTCTGTAATAGATGCCTTTTTCTATTAAAACCTCACACAACATTGCCTCATCATATCCTGCTTGGTTAACACATCATCATTACGCCCAAAGCGGATAAGCTCGTCGTTTGGCATCGCTATAAGACGATTTTTCTTATGCCGACTACTCCAAAAAGTTTTTTTCCTTTAACAGCAATTATTCCTGAACATTTTCTTCCAAACTCAAATGCGTCACACTAAACATTATTCATAATTCGGCTGTTTAAAAATAAAAAAAACGACGAAGGCATAATGTAGCAACCCTACTCCAGCACTTCGCCGCATCAAAACTATTATGGCAATCAGACTTTTCTAGAAAGTAAATCTGACACCGCCATACCATTCATGGGCATTAACTTCACCTTCACGAATTTTACCCAATGTATAGTAACGATATCCGAAATCAACATTCAAACATCTGTTAAGTCTCAAAGACAAACCGGCACCAAGCTGCCATGAAAACTTATTTTCTTCCATAACAACAGACCCTAACAACGGTTGATAATTGTCAAGAGTAATTTTTGTATAACCGATACCACCGCTGATATACGGGCTAATCCAGTAATTAGGCATAAAATCTAAATATAAATTTGCCATCAAACTTTCTGTTTCCAAAGAAGAAACACTGTTCAAAGCTCCTGAAACATAAATATTTTCAGTATTTTCTTCTCTGAATATATATTCCAATTCACCGCGGATATATCCATATTTATAACCGATTGCTGCCGAATACATTCCCACTTTATCAAAATCGACATCTGCTTCTTGGCTCACACTATCATTTTTAGAATTTAAATTACTCCAATTCAAACCGCCACGCGCAGCCAAATAAAGACCGTCTCTGGCTTCTGCCACCGAACTCATAGCAATTGCCAAGGTAATTGCTGAACAGGCTAATACTAAACCCTTTTTCATAAAACTTCTCCCGAATAAAATTAGTTCATCTGCCAAAAATCTAGCATCTATTTATTATTTAATGGTTAATTTGTTGTCCTTTTCACTAAAAACATCATTTTATCCACAAAAAAAGCTCTGTTTTTTTTCCAAACAGAGCTTTTTTTAATTTATTCAGATGCTGGTTGAAAGATTATTTAATAATCTTAGAAACAACACCGGCGCCAACTGTGTGACCACCTTCACGAATAGCAAAACGAAGACCTTCGTTCATAGCAATCGGGTGGATCAACTTAGCTGTCATAGTGATGTTATCACCAGGCATTACCATTTCAGTTCCTTCAGGC
>JAZLEQ010000002.1:0-67098 GCA_045615365.1 Alphaproteobacteria bacterium | reverse complement strand
AAGACTACCCCGCAGCCAATGCGCAGATGAGCGCTTGCTGGAAAGCATATTATGAGTTTGAAGAACAGGCCCATGATGTGCTGGACTGGACAACTGCAATGATGTGGCAGAAGCTAGGCGTTCTCAGTGCTGATATCATTTCTGTTTTTGCAAATCTGTTTGGTCCGCAGGCCAGCATAGTTGTCGGTGTTACAGCTTTTACGGCAGGCAGCATCAGCGAACTGGCCTGCACCATCGGCATCGAACTGAACAACGAATCTATGGCCGATGCAGAAGTAGAAGTGTTCGAGGAATGCACCAACCCGCTTCCGTTCCCCAAGAGAGACGATTGCGAAGAAGATGATTTTAACGACGATGACGACAATGGCGGCGATGACGGCGATGGCGGCGGTGGCGGCGGTGGCGGCGATGGAGAATCCGGTTGCGAAAAAGGTTCCGTATGTTCGGCAAGAAACGAAAACGGCGCTTGTATCAAATGCACATCATTGTGTGAATATATTCCTTGTGCAAACGGATGTTTTGAAAACCTTGATTGCGGAAATGCAGGTTGTGCCAATTATAATGAGTGCGGAGGATGTTCCGCCTGTAATGCATCGGCCCCCTCTTGCGAAAAACAACCATGTGCCAGCGGATGTTATAAGAATATTCTTTGTCCTTCGGGATGTAAAAAATACAATGAATGCGGAGGTTGTGAGGAATGTTACTCTGCAAATGCTGCTGATACCCCTACTCCCGATTTTGTAAAATATTCTTGGGAAAAGGAACTGATTAATAATCAGGATATTACACGACCTGAAGAAAATTCTGGTGAAGGTGATGGTGAAGATGATGATAAAACTGCCTCAACTTGGGGAGCTTTATTTTCACAAAAGCAAAAGATTGTAAACAATGCCAATATTAAACTTACCGGTGATAATGCAATAGGTATTATGTCGGCAGAATCTCCTGATATAACAAAAATTTATGCCCCAAATGCTAATGGCAGCGATAAAGATAATGTTGATGAATTTATAGCATTGGGTGATGATGTTGAAAACAACGGAAGTATTGTTATCAAAGGTAATAATACTTTCGGAATGTTTGCAACTTCTCTCGGAGAATTTAAACCCACAACAAATGTTGATACCCCATCGGAATTGGCAAGAACAAACTCCTTAATTAATAAAGGAAGTATATCTGTCGCAGGCAGTGGAGTTACCGGAATGGCTGTTTATGGTGTGGGAAACATATATAATTTCGGCGATTTATCGGTAAATATTACACCGAGTTGGAATGTTGACGATTTTAATACTTCCGCAGGAATATATTTAAATAATGACAAGCATTTAAGTTTTGATAATGCAAAAAACGCTCTTATTAACTCCGGAAATATTAATGTCAGCATGCATTTTACGGAAGAATTTTTGAAAAAACACAATGACAAAAAAGTTAATGACAAAAACTACGGAATTATATTTTTTCCGGACTCCGATGAAAACGGCTCCACATATACTATGATTAATGATGGAAACATCACCATAGAAGCTACCAGAGATGTATTGGAAGATGAGATTTTTGATACAACTGAAGAAACACAAACTTATAATGAAAATATGTTTAAGCCAGGAGGCCTGCCGCTTTATGGTATTATCGGAGCGAATAATAACTACGATGGGGATGTGAACTTTACAAATAATGGTTTTATAACAACAAAAGGTTTGGGAGACTGGGCTGTCAGTATTGTCGGCAAAACTGAAAATAACGGAACTATTAAAACGGATTATAAAGGGGTTAATACGGAAACCCTTGTAAATAACGGAACAATCAGTCTTGAAAACGAAGGTTATACAGCAGTTGAAACATCGAAAAGTTTTTATAATGGTGAGAATGCTTTCGTTTGCGGAAATATTAATATCGGATCCGGAACAGCCGAATTGCATGGAACCATTATAAACTCGAATATTACCGGAAATGCAGACAGTGAAGTTAAAAATTATTTGGATAGCGACGAAACTGTATCATTTAATGTCGGAAAGCTTGAAAATCATGGATTAATAAAGAATAATGTTATAGCAAAAAGTATTGATAATAAGGGAACGATTAATAGCGATATTAAGACTGAAACTCTTGCCAACTCCGGAGTTATTTCCGGTAATGTTAATGCATCAACAAGCCTGACCAACGAAAATGAAATTACCGGTGATATCGTAACTATGTCATTAACAAACAGCGGTAAAATCAGCGGAATAAACCTCGATAACAGAACTAATATTACCGCAAATAATATTGAAAACAGCGGAACCATTTTTACCGATTCAATAATAGCTCAAGATACTACAAAATCAGGACTTCTGAAAAATCAGGCCGGAGGAACGATAATTTTTTATAAGAACCTATATCTTGATGCAATTCAAAATGACGGCGAAATGAAACTTGAAGAAACTTTGTATTATCGTTTGGACAGCATTAATTTGTTTTTCTATGGTTCGCAGACTCTTGAATTGGGGAATGCAAACATAACATGGTCTAATGATATAGCTTTTAATATCAATTCAGTCCTCGGAAAAACAATTAATTTCGGAGATCATAATGTTGATCAATTTTCAAGTTTGCTGCCATTGATTTCATTATCACCAAGTTCAGGCTCTCCTGAAACAGCGTCAGATAAAAAAATTACTTTCAATATGGGAAGTGCAAATGTTAAAACTTTGGGCGAAGCTTATAATATCAACGGTTCTAACATTGATTTTAACCTGAATGGGGCTCTCAATCTTTCATTAGCAAATGAAAATGAAATTCCTACAGGAGAAACAAAAATTTTGGGCGGAATTAACCTTACGGCATCGGCAAACTCTTCCGCAACCAATAATTCAACAATAACTGCAAGTGTTGCTGATGCCGATGTTTACGGAATGTCCGGAAACGGAGCTGGTGCAACGGTTGTTAATAAAGGAACAATTACGCTTAAAAACAACAGTGCCGATAAATTCCCGAGAGGAATTATTATTTCGGGCGGTGCTATCGGAGAAAACAGTTCCGGAGCAAACATTATTTCGCAAAACTTAACCGGTTCTGCCTACGGATTTCATGCAACAGGCAACACATCAAGTAAAATTAAAAATGACGGAAACATAAAAGTTACGGGGAAGTCATCCGCTTACGGAATATATGGTAAGGTAAATTCAACCATTGAAAATAACGGATATATTGAAGTTTCTTCCGAGAAAAATGCTTATGGGGTATTTGGACAAGCTATAGCTTTCAACTATAGCGGAACAGGTGAATTGAATGTTTCAGGAAAAGAAGATGTTTACGGTTTGTTTATTGAGGGAAGTTCAACTGCTGCAACCGTTTCAAACGGCGGCAAAATAACGGCATCTTCCAGCGGTGCCAGCGGTAAAAGTGCTGTCGGAATATATACTAAAGGAAATTTCAATGTTACAAACTCGGGAAGTGTTAAAGTAAGTGCTACGGAAGGAGCTGCCGATCTTTACGGAATTAAGCTTGACGGCGGAGCAAACGGTTCAAATGCCGCCGACAAAACAATTGAAGTTACTTCTTTGGGTAATGCTTACGGTGTTTATGCCACAAATACCGGAGATACAGGATTTACAAATACCGGAACAATAAATGCAACTACAACGTCAACGAGCGCAAAAGCTTATGCAATGTCGGGAGTGGTTGCTACAGGCGGAACGGTTAAACTGATAAATAACGGAACACTTAACACTACAGCTACCACAGAAGCATACGGAATCCACTTGAAAGATGATGCAGGAACATCGTCGGCAATTACTAACAACGGAACGATGGATTTGAAATCTGCCGGCGCCATAGTTACCGCACTGTCGGCTGACGGAAAAATAAATGTTACAAACTCGGGAAGTGTTAAAGTAAGTGCTACGGAAGGAAATGCCGATCTTTACGGAATTAAGCTTGACGGCGGAGCAAACGGTTCAAATGCCGCCGACAAAACAATTGAAGTTACTTCTTTTGGTAATGCTTATGGTGTTTATGCCACAAATACCAGAGATACAGGATTTACAAACAACGGAACAATAAATGCAACTACAACGTCAACGACCGAAAAAGCTTATGCAATGTCGGGAGATGTTGCTACAGGCGGAACGGTTAAACTGATAAATAACGGAACACTTAACACTACAGCTACCGCAGAAGCATACGGAATCCACTTGAAAGATGCTGCAGGAACATCGTCGGCAATTACTAACAACGGAACGATGACTGTTATATCGTCAACCAAGTCTGCTACCGGTATATCTGCAAACGGAAATATTAATGTTACAAATTCAGGAACACTCTCGGTCAACGCAACGGGGGGCAATGAAGATGTTTATGGTATTCGCCTTGAAAACGGTGCTAACGGCACAAATGAAACCGGTGCAACAATTAATGTTACATCTCTAGGCGATGCATATGGTGTTCATATTACTAATACAAATTCATCTTCATTTACAAACAACGGAAATATTAATGTTGATTCCGACGGAGCAATGGAAGCATATGGAATTTATGCTGTTATGAGCAGTGACGGGAGTTCAAATATTGAAAATAATGGTGTAATAACCGTTGGTGGTGATGCAAATTATGCATATGGTATGTATGGTGACGTAAACGGTTCCGGAAGCATTACATTAGTAAACAAAGAAACTATTAATGTTTCTTCCTTTAGCGGAAATTCATACGGAATGTATGGAGATGGTAACGGAGTAACTTTGGTTAATATGGGCAAAATAACAGTTAACGATGTTGAACAAACTGATGCGGAAGCTAATTCAACCCCATATTGCAATGTAATAAACGGAGCTGTTTGTCAACCACCGGTTCAACAGACAATGATGGCTTTCGGTTTGAAAAATGGAGCTCGCATGATAAATGCCGGAACAATTGAATCGGATAATGATATTGATTTTGATGAAATGACCAGCGGTAATGGGGAAGTTATCGTAGCAAAAGGTTCAACCATTTCTGCTCCGTCTATTTCCGGAACTGCAGTTGCCGCTGCAGATCATACAACGGGAAGTAATGCTGATGAATATGTAAGCGAAAATATTTTTGATTCAGACAATGTTGATGTTGATGTTTCCTCTCAAACTGCAATGTTCAACGCTCGTTCTTCCGGCAGAAATATAATTATGACCAGATCGTCTTTCACTGATTTGTTGGAAAACAACCCAATGGGCGAATATTTGGAAGATAATTATGTTGCAGGAAACAGAGTCGATTTATTTGATGAATTGAAGTTAGCCGGTGGTGTTGCTTCATTGAATGAGGCTATTAACGCAAAATTTGCAAAAAATTTCGCCCCATTAATTGTTTGGCAAAACCAACAGCGTATACGTCATATTAATAAAAAATTGGAAAATATGTTATTGGATGAAACAAACATAAAACCTGAAAGAAAAATAGTTAAAATTGAAGCAAATTACATAAATCAAGATGATGCCAAAGGATTTGAAGGATATGAAGACAAAATATATGGTGCGAGCGGCTTGTTTGATAAGGAAATTTCATCTAATCAACGTTTTGGTGTAGGTTTCGGCTTATATACTGCTCATACCGACTTTGATAATAAAAACAGCAGAAATGACACTATTGCTCAACTCTATATGACCGGAAAGTATGATAATAAAGCTTTTGGTTTTCTGACCATGCCGTTTGCCGGATATAGCCATGGACAATGGACCAGATATGATGAGAAAAAACATAATGCAAATATTAATACATGGTATATCGGCTTAAACAACAGAATGTATTTTTCAAAAATGTTCGGAAACTATAATATAATTCCGACTATGGAATTTAATATAAGCAATGTATATCAAGCCAAAATGAAAGAAAATAATGGTATCACAATTGATTCTCAAAACAGTTTGTCTGCAGAAATGGGAATCGGACTTTTTGCTCGCAGAATGATTGATTTGAATACACGAGGAAAATTGGATATTGAGCTGGGTGTAATGTTTTATCGTGAGTTGAATGATGATATTTATGATGAAATTTCAGCTAAGATGTTTGGCTTTAACGGAAATTATACAATAAACGGATATGATAATGATGAAAATAGAGCGACATTTAGTTTGAAAGCCAATTACAAAATAGATATGCTCAACATTTATGGCGAATTTTCTCATACATTCGCCGATAATGACAATACGACTGTTGATACCGGAATTAAATTGAATTTTTAAACTGTTACTGATTTAATAAAAAAATGAATCTGATTCTAATTTGAATTCATCCTAACCCTCTCTTGAAATTAAGAGAGGACACCTTTATTCATCCCTTAATTTTAAGGGATGAATAAAGATAGTTCATAAAAAAATTTGCAATCTTGTTTTATTGTTCTAATAAACTGTAGGTGTCTTGCGCGATTACAAGTTCTTCGTTGGTGGGAATCACAAAAACTTTTGTCTTGCTTTCAGGAGTTGTGAGTTCAATAAACTGAGAATATGTTTGATTGGCTTTACTATCAATTTCAATTCCCATAAATTTTAAGCGTTCGCATATTTTTTGGCGCAAAAACGGTGAGTTCTCGCCTATTCCGGCAGTGAATATAATAGCATCGACACCGCCCATTTCTGCCGTGTATGCACCGATGTATTTGACAACATTGTGAACATAGATATTAATTGCGCTAATGGCTTTTTCATCGCCTTCATAATATTTTTTTTCAATGTCTCGCGTGTCGGAATAACCGCCTGAGAGTGCAAACAAGCCACTTTCTTTGTTCATCATAAGGTTTACTTCTTCAGCCGTTTTACCTTGAGTTTGCATGATATAGAGCGGAATATAAGCATCGATATCGCCGCAACGGGTGCCCATGGTTATACCGCAACTGGCTGTGAAACCAAATGAAGTATCAATACTTTTGCCATTTTTAATGGCGGTTATTGATGCTCCGCTGCCTAAGTGACAGGATATTACTTTTTCAGCTTGAGGCATTATCTTTGATAGTTCCCTTGAAACATAGTAGTGCGATGTTCCATGAAAACCGTATCTTCTGATGCGATGTTTTTCATATTGTTCGGACGGAATAGCGTATAAAAATGCTTCTTTGGGCATGGTTTGATGAAAAGCAGTATCGAATGTGGCAACCTGTTTGATATCGGGCAATAAAGACTGCATGGCCTCAATTCCGTATATGAATGCTTTGCCATGAAGAGGCAACAAATCTTTGGTGGCATATATTTTTTGCATTACATCGCTATCTATTATTACAGATTTATCAAAATATTCGCCGCCGTGCCCCAAACGATGCCCTATTCCCCATAATTCATCAAGACTGTTTAGAGAGTTTTTTAACAAAAGGTCTAAAATGGCTTTGAGAGTGGTTTTATGGTCAGGGAGTTCCATGTTAAAAATCTGTTTCTCGCCCCCTTTAGGTTGAAACGAAAGACTAGAACCTGCAATGCCTATACGTTCGGCCAAACCTTTGCATATAATTTCAAAAACGTTGCCGTCTGTGGAGAATAGTTGATATTTTAATGATGACGATCCGGAATTGATTACCAAAATTTTTTTCATTGTTTACGTTCTCCTTTGTAAAATGTTCTAAAAACGAAAATATATGAACGGGTTATAAGTTGAGGATGCTATTGATGAAAATGATAACAAAAATAGGAAAAACAGCCAACCGTTTATCAAAAATTTTACAGCACTATATTTAGGCGAAATATGAATAAGGCGAGTAAAAATCGGGGTGGAGCATATAAGCCCGACAACCAATGCAATTATTGAAATGTTGTCGATGAAATATGTGGTTTCGTATGCAGCTTGAGTGCCGCGATTAAGCCCAATCATATTTTTGATATAGTTCCATGCGTAGGTCATGTCTTCAGCGCGGAACATCACCCATCCGATGATGAAAACCAATATGGTGTATATGTGTTGGATGAAACTTAATATTTTGCTTTGTTTTTCTTTATGCCAGTCGGTTAATTTTTCAAAAATTATAAATATTCCGTGCCTCAAGCCCCAGAAAATGAAGTTCCAACTGGCACCATGCCAAAATCCGGTGGCAAGAAAAACTATGAATAAATTGAAATATGTTCTTATTTTACCGCAACGATTTCCGCCCAGGGGAATGTATAAATACATCTTAAACCATGTGGAAAGTGAAATATGCCAGCGACGCCAAAATTCGGTTATGGATTTTGAAATATAGGGATAGTTGAAGTTTTCTAAAAATTTGAACCCAAAAATAAGTCCCAAACCGATGGCCATGTCGGAATAACCCGAAAAATCGAAGAACAATTGCAAAGAATAATATACGGCACCAAACCATGAAGTAAGGGTGTCGAACTGTTCAACCGGAAGAGTGAAAATTTTGTCGGCGACTTCGCCGCAGGTGTTGGCGATGAGTGTTTTCTTAGCCAAGCCTATAATAAATCGCTTAACTCCCAGTATTATGGACGAGAAATCTGATTGACGGTTGCTAAGCTGTTGAGATACATCGTGGTATTTGACAATCGGACCGGCTACAAGTTGCGGGAAAAGCGATATATAAAGGGCTAATTTGAAAAAGTTTTTTTGTAAAGTTGCTTCGCCGCGATATACATCTATAAGATATGACATTGCTTGAAATGTGTAAAAAGAAATACCGATAGGCATGATGACTTTGATGAATTCGAAATTTTTGCCGCTTATTAAATTGATGTTTTCAAGCATGAAGTTGAAATATTTGAAATAAAACAACATACTCAGGTTAAGTAAAATTCCTAAAATGAGCCATAATTTCTTATGATTTCGGCTTTTATTTACCAATATGGCTCCAAAATAGTTTATTAAAATCGTTAGAAGCATAATGAAAACATATTTGGGTTCGCCCCATGCATAAAAAATTATGCTGGCAAAGAGTAAAATTGCGTTATGAAACCTTTTTCCCAAAAGCCAATATAATAGACATACTACAGGCAAAAATACAAAGATAAAGGTCATTGATGAAAATAGCATATTAAATATCCTTTAAGGAAGTTCAATGGTCAAAAGCCGTGATAAGAAACGTTCGGTTGTGGCAAAAACAATTATATTCGGTTTGGTGGTCTTGATATACTCAAGTTCCTTGTTATTCCAAATAAAACCACGGCCGGAGCTGATATAAATATTGCAAAATTCAGAAAATGTTTCTGCCAGATATGTTTTATAACGGTTGGCGAAGCTATCACCCATAAGCAAAACTTTGTATGGTGATTTGGCTTGTTTGTTTTTGAAAACTTCTGTTAAACTGTCGGTATCATTGTCATGATTATATTTATCAACCTGACAAGCTTTAGGCGATTTTATTGTATAGACATCATTTAATAAGTGATTTTTATCGTAATTTTCAATTTCTATGGAAGAGAGCAAATCTTCATCGCATTCATATTTACTCTCAATATTTATGTTGGATATTTGATAGGGTTTAACTTTAGAGAAATCTTTAGAAATTTCTTGCATCAAGGTCTGATATTCTATCCAGCTTCCGGTATTATTCATATGGGTTCCGGTCTTGCAAAAAACCGTTTTGCCACTATTTTTATGATCTATTAAATTTTGAGTTGATGAAACTATACGAAGATTTGGTAACTTTGTTTTAAGATGAGATATGAGTTGGTCGCGACGAGATATTTTGCCAACTTTCTTGACTTCTTTCGGGTAGAATTCCGGATATATACTTTCTTTGTCGTTGCTTAAAACAAGGTATATTTTCGCGTTTATTTGTTGGCCCTTATTTAAGATTTTTTGCATATTTTCGGTGATGCGATTGAGCTCATCGTCAGAAAAAAGGTTGGTATTTTGAAACATGGCAATAGAGTTGAAGCGCTTGGTGTAGAGCCATCCGTCTTCCCCCACAAAAACCGCTGTATTGCCATTGCTGAATAAAATTTTATTACGTAATTTGGTTAACGATTTGATGGCGCGTTCCCTTCCCCAAAAACGATCGCTGAACCATGTTTCAAAGTCTTTACCATAGTTGAGATTGATGCCATCATTACCAAAAAGCGGAACATATTTGGCAAGCATGCGATTTTCTTTCTTGGATTGTGCCATTTCCGAAGTGTTTATATTCAGCATGGGGATGAACAAAAAGACAAAAAACAGTGCAACCAACAGGAAATCTGCTTTAGGAAAAATAAAAAAAGCGTCTTTTATAAAAAGCAATTTTTGTTTGGGTAGTCCGGTAGTCACGGGGTAGTCCTGATATATTTTTAACAATTGTTTTAACTATATAACTTGCCTGTGTATAGTCAACTTATATATAATGAAAGATAACAAAAAAAGAGTGATGCGGGAATAACCCATATCACTCTTTTTTCCTATAACTATAACATTGTTTTGAATTTACGCAAACTGCTTAAATTCATGGTCTGCTTTAATCTTGTTTAGCAGAACCTTGATGTAAGCATCAATGCGACTGCCTTCAGAATAGTCTGCCGGAGCTATTATATCTACTCGTTTGTCTTTCAACAAAATATTTGCATATTTTTTGTTGTTTTTCTTACGAGGCGGATATACTCCTATTGCATGACCACCATTACTCTTTAGCATAGCCATACTCGGGATGTCAGTCAGACCGTCGCCGAAATATACCATTCGGTTAAAAGGTATAGGGCGATCGTCTGCAGCCATATAGTCGTTTACTCGTTTATCGCCTTCTTCCAATATTCCTTTATTTATTCGCACCAGATATTGGGTTTTGGTTGTGTAATTAACAACTTGAGCAGGCCACATGGCAGCACCGTTGGCATCATACATAAATCGGTTGGCGTAGATTTTTTTGAAGTGCCTATAAATAGGCATTCCTTCTACAATCTCGGTTAAACCGGAAGATATCATGTAGTGCTCAACCTCAATGCCAAGTTCTTTTCCATAGGCGTTAATTCTTTCAAACCAATCTTCAACGCCTTTGAAAAATTTGACATTTTTACCGCAAGACAAAAAATCTTCTCTTTTGGTTCCCATTCTTTTTGCTTCTTCTAACATCTGCCACATATAGGCTAAGTTTGAATCGGCATTCTGTTCTTTTGCGAGTTTATCGGATTTTCCCCAAAACTCATCGGGAGTAATCTTTAATTGCTCCATAAATGCATACTCTTGCATGTTGCCGTAAGACAATGTTCCGTCGCAATCATATATAAGCGCGACTTTTATACAGTTCTTTGCCATAATAATAGTATTTATTTTTTTTGAATTCATAATATTTGTTTAGCTCTCTTAACTATTATACTTTTTGTTTTTTGTCAAGTTTTCGTTTATATAAAACCGATTTCTCGCTTATATCATTGACAAAACAAGCAAAAAAAGTGATAATGAACCTATGAAAAATAACTATTGCGGAAAGATTTTATATGAACTCGCATCTTATATTAACAGAATCCGGTTTCTTTTTGGCAACAAATGATGTTTCCGATGATTTTGATGTTGCTAAACATTATAGCGACAAGTATAAAGACTTGAGTTATAGTCAATTTATAAATGAAGATTTTGACGACAATGTGATAAATTATGAGATGACTTCTTTTCTGAATGCAGCGTTTCCTCCACAAAATTTGCCGTCTAAACAAAAAAAATTTCAAAATGAATTGAGCAAATTACCGGAAACACCCGAAATTGCAAATCATAAGGTTTTGTTCGATTATAAGCCGATTGCCGATGGTGATTTTTCAAAAATGATTAAAAAACTCGGATATACAATAAACAAAGATATTAGAGATATTTATGTTAATTTTGATAGAGATGGTGATATACAATACTTTTGCAATGGAAAAGAGTTTTCAGATAATGATTATTTAGATACAACGGCTTACATTGTTTCAGATATGAGGCTGATGAACTTTAATATGCCCAGATATATTATCAAAAATGAAGATTATCAAAAATATCAGCGAATTGAAATGCAATTGCAAAGAGATCCGGCTTGTTTGTTTTCTTTGTCTCCGCGAGATTATACCTTGCATTCTAAAATTGATGCCTTTCAAAAGCAGCAAAAAAAACTTCATCTGACAATGGTGCATGAATGTCATCATCAGAAAAATCATTTCTTTAAAAAACAGAGAAAATTTAAAAAATCCGCAAAATTACTTTCTTGTGAAAATATATATAAAATAAATGTTGAAGATGAGCGTTCGGCAAAGTTTTCTGAAGTGTTGTTTGCCGTAAATGAATATTTGAAAACCGGAAATGATGTTTCGCTGACTGCTTGTAAATCCGCAAATACTTGGTTGGAAAATCTGTTGTCCGGAAAAACACCGAAAGAAACTAAGGATATTTTGACGAATCATGCTCTTTTGCTGAATAGATGCTTATCTTTTTGGAACTTCCGCTTTGCCGATGCGTATAATTCGCAATTTGCAAATAATTGCCGTGCCGAAGCAAAACAATTCAGCCCGTTACCTGATGAAAAAGAAAACGAAGAGTTTAATAAGCTGCGCAAAATGTTTTATACTTTTGAAGTTTATAATCCTGAAACCAAAAAAACTGAGTATAAAGATTTTTCTAAACTCATTGATACCGACATAAAAATTAATGAAAAAGCAAATGCAATCATTAAGGAATGTGAAAACATAAGGCAAGATGTGAGAAAAAAAATGTTTGATTTGTGTAAAGCTGATAAACGTTATTTGTCGGCAATTCCTTTAGCACACCATTTGCTTAAAGAAAAAATTAAAAACATCGGTAAAAATGATGATGTTTGCCTGATTATACCTCAAAAGCAAAAAGAAACCAAAGGAAAAAATATTTCTGCGGTTTTGGCTAAACAAAAAGAAAAAAGCAAATAAAAATACGCCTTATCTTGGTATAAGGCGTTTTTTTGTTGGCTTAAAGATTATTTTTTTATCAATCTTAAGACAAACTTTTCAATTTCCACCCAAAGTATCAGCACTAAGCAAGCTATGCCTATTGCGTTCCATGCTTTTACACCAATAAATGATGTTTTGAAACAGAAATTAAATATTGATGTGTAGGTGAACAACATTTGCAATAATATCATTCCCAAAGCGCCCCAAAGCATCCATTTATTGTTAAACAAGCCGGATAACAAAGTGCTGCGCGCGACACTTTTGCTGGCAAACATATTTACAATTCCGAGCATTACTATCAGGTTTACAACTGTGGTTTGAGCCTGTGATAGTGAATAGTCGTATTTCATCATGTAATTGAACACCACAAAAACCATGGCGGTCATTAAAGCGCAAACCGTTGTCATTCTGATGAACACCGATTTTGAAAGCAAGGGAGCTTGCGGTTTACGAGGCGCACGCTTCATTACACCTCTTTCAATGGGTTCAAAAGAGAACATGGCGCCAAGCAAAATGGTGGTTACCATGTTAATCCACAAAATTTGAACCGGAGTTATCGGCAATTTCCAACCAAAGAAAATTGCAAGCATTACGACAAAAGCTTCGGCGAAACTTATGGGAAGCGTCCAAAGAATGAATTTAATGATGTTATCTAAAACACCTCGCCCTTCGCGAATCGCTTTTTCAATAGAGGCAAAATTATCATCAAGTAAAACAACATCTGATGCCTCTTTGGCAACATCGGTTCCGTTTTCGCCCATGGAAATTCCTATATTGGCTTGTTTTAGAGCCGGAGCATCATTTACGCCATCGCCGGTCATTGCTACAATATTGCCTTTTTGTTGCAAAGCTTTAACCAAACGAAGCTTATCTTCCGGAGAAACTCGAGCAAAAACATCGGTTTCGGGGGCTATTTTGAGCAATTCATCGTCGCTCATAGCACTAAGTTCCTTACCGTTTATAGCTTTTATTTCTTTTCCTTCAGGTGTAAATCCCATTTTTTTGGCGATGGCAACTGCGGTTAAAAGGTGGTCACCGGTAATCATCTTAACACTGATACCTGCCGTATGACAAGTGGCAATAGCTTTAATTGCTTCCGGTCTGGCAGGATCTATCATTGCTTGAAGACCAACAAAAATCATATCTGTTTTAACGTCTGAATGGGTAATGTTTTTGCCGGAAAAATCTTTTTTGATACAAAAACACAAAACTCGCAATCCTTCTTTGGCGTATCGCTCGGCTTGGGTCTCTATTGCTTTGATATCAACCTTTTCTATTGTTCCGTCTTCCTTCATTTGTGAAGAACAAAGCGGCAAAATTGCCTCTATTGAGCCTTTCATGTAGATGGTTTTATTTGAACCAAGACACGCCATGTATTGGTATATGGCCTCAAAAGGGATTGTATCTTTGCAAGGTGTCTTCTTGCGGCTTTGTTCTACCGAAACACCATATTTTTCAGCAGAAACCAAAAGTGCAATTTCGGTCGGGTCGCCGGATGGTGCAAATTTGTTTTTATTGTTCCATAAATTGGCATCATTACACAAAACACCAGTTTCCAAACAAGTTTGCAAAGCCTTATTGTTTTTATTTGACGGAGAAAACTTGCCTTTTAATTCATAGCCAATTCCACTTATTTCATAGTTTTGAGATGCTGCAAAAATATTTTGAACAGTCATCTTATTCTCGGTTAAGGTTCCGGTTTTGTCTGAACAGATTACTGTGGAACTGCCCAAAGTTTCAACTGCAGGAAGTTTACGAATTATGGCTTTGTGTTTCAGCATACGGTTTACCCCGATGGCCAAAATGATGGTCATTGCTGCGGGCAAACCCTCAGGAATGGCTGCAACAGCCATGGCAACACCGGCCATGAAAGTGTCTACTATCGGCAATCCTTTATATATTCCGACACCAAAAGCCAAAACAGATAAAAAGACTATCAGCCACAAAAGTTTGGAACTGAAAACTTCAATCTTTTCGGTTAACGGAGTTTTGATATCTTCTGCGGAAGCTATCATGCGTGAAATTTTGCCTATTTCCGTATTATCGCCGGTGGCGGTAACTACACCGCAAGCACTTCCGAAAACGGTTAATGTAGAGGCAAATGCCATATTTAACTTGTCGCCAAGCAAGGTCTTTTCTGCCAATTTTTTAACATTCTTTTCAACAGGTAAAGACTCTCCTGTCAGGACAGATTCATTAATCTTAAGGTCATGAACTTCAATTAAACGCATATCAGCGGGAACTTTATCGCCCGAATGAAGTAAAACAATATCTCCGGGAACAATATCCTGCGAAGCAACCACAATACTTTGTTTTTCGCGTAAAACTGTGGTCATCATGGGAATATTTTTAGAAAGTGAAGATAGGGCTTTTAATGCTTTATCTTCTTGAACAAACCCCATTATGGCATTACCGATTACAACACCATAAATAACCCCCGATTCAACGTATTCCCCCAAACATAACGCAATAGTTGCCGATAAAATCAATACATAGATGAGAGGTTGATGAATTTGCAAGAAAAACCTTAACCACGCACTTTTGCCTTTAGGCGGAGTGAGAGTGTTTAGGCCGTATTTTTGTTTTCTTTTTTCAACTTCTTTATCTTTTAGACCGATTTTGCAATCCACATTTAAACTTTTAAGCACATTTTCAACTGTTAGCGCATGATAGTTGTTTTCCATGATTTGTCCTTTTTTTACATATTAGTCTGTGATGATGATATAAAACACTTAAAAAATGTAAACTCTTATGTTAAAGATATACTACTTGAATTTTTATAATAAGATGATAATAATGGAAGTAAACTTATCAGGAAAGCAAATATGGAAAACAGATTGATTGATATTGAAGCTGCAATATGCAGCCATGAAAAAAGTATTGATGAGCTTAGCAAAATTGTCTTTGACCAAGGAAAGCAGATAGATAAACTGACAAAACTGAACCAGCATCTAATGAGTTTGATTGAAAAAGATGCGGTTAAACCATTGTCGGAAGAAACACCTCCTCCTCATTACTAGGCTTGTATTGGCATTGTTGAGGGTTATATATTTTATTGTATTCTAAAAAAAGGAATATATCTGATGATTGATTGGAACGCTTTATATAAAGTCTCTTTAGGGCTGTATGTCTTGGGAACAAACGATAAACAACGTTTTGTCGGCAGTGTTATTGATGCGGTTATGGTGGCTGCTAATCAACCTTGTTCGCTTATTATATCGTGTCATAATGCAAGTTTTACCAAAAAATGTTTGGAAGAAAACGGAGAATTTTCTTTATCGGTCTTGCCATTTAATATTGAACCTACCATTATTGCAAATTTCGGTTTTCAATCGAGCGAAAATATAAATAAATGGGAAAATGTGAACTACAAAGTTGTTGACGGATTGCCTTTCTTGGAAAACGCAACCGCTATTATTAAGGCAAAAGTGATACAAAAATACATCCTTCAGAGCAATACAATCTTCATTGCCGAGGTTATCTTTGCTCAAAATAATTCTTCCGAACGACCTTTATTATATGAAGATTACCGCAGCAATTTAAGAGAAAAAGTTATCCAATCTTTTCAAAAAAATTTTGAGGAGAAAAAAATGGAAAACGAAAAAGAAAAAAAATGGGTATGCACTGTTTGTAATTATGTTTATGACGGAGAAGTTGAATTTGAAAAACTCAATGACGACTATATTTGTCCTATCTGCGGTGTGGACAAGAGTTATTTCGAGCTTAAAGAGGTTTGAAAAACTTTTTACAAAAGCTTTTTTAGTTCGTAGAGTTTTTCCAATGCTTCACGAGGGCTTAAGTCGTCGGGATTAATTTGTTGCAACTCTTCTATTGCCGGTGAAGTTTCTTTGACAACGGTTCGTTCGCAAATATTGGCGAACAAAGGAAGATCATCAGCGATATCCTTGCTTGATAAACCTTTGTTTTGTTGCTCTAAGTTTTGCAAAATGCGATTAGCTCGTTTGATTAAGGTGTTGGGCAATCCTGCCAATTTGGCAACATGTATACCATAGCTGCGATCTGCCGAACCATCGGTTACTTCGTGTAAGAAAATAACCTCATCGTTAAATTCTTTTATTTTCATACAATGCAGACTTAAATGAGAAAGCTTTGATGAGAGATTTGTAAGCTCGTGATAGTGGGTGGCAAAAATTGTGCGGCAACGATTTATTTCATGCAAATATTCAACCACCGCCCAAGCTATGGATAAGCCATCAAATGTGGCGGTGCCGCGCCCTATTTCGTCTAATATCACAAAAGAACGTTCATCAGCCTGATTGAGGATACCTGCAGTTTCTATCATTTCAACCATAAAGGTTGAACGCCCTTTAGCCAAATCATCGGAAGCTCCTACACGTGAAAATATTTTGTTTATAACACCAATATGTGCTGTCTTACACGGAACGTAAGAGCCCATTTGCGCCATTATGGCAATAATGGCATTTTGGCGTAAATATGTTGATTTACCGGCCATATTAGGACCTGTCAGCAACCATAAATTTCCGTTTTCTTCATTCATCAGGCAATCGTTGCCGACAAATGGCGGTTGGTTTTCCTTGCGCAGCGCCTCTTCAACTACGGGGTGACGCCCTTCTTTTATTTCAAAAGCAAGAGAATCGTCAACTATGGGGCGACAATAGTTATTTTCTACCGCAAGCTCGGCTAAAGCTGAAGCAACATCAATTTCTGCAATTGCGCTTGCGCATTTTATGATACCGTCGGAACAGGCCCTTATGTGAGTTAAAAGTTCATTGTATAATTCAAGCTCTATGGCTAAAGCTTTGTCTGATGCTCCTCTTATTTTATCTTCCAAATCAGTAAGTTCAACAGTTGTAAAACGAGAAGCATTAAGAACAGATTGCCTGAAAATAAAGTTTTTATCCTCCATTATTTGAGGAACATTTTTTGCCGGAACTTCAATGAAATAGCCAATTATATTATTATATTTGATTTTTAAATTCGTGACAGATGTTTCTTGAATATATTTTTGTTGTAATGCAATAATCAATTGGTGACTGTTGTTTTTAAGAGCTTGCATTTCATCAAGCGCGGCAGAATATCCCGAACGGATAAAACCGCCGTCGCGACTTAAGTTCGGTAGGTCGTCCAGCAAGGCATCTCTCAGTTTGGATGCAAGGTGAGTATGCTCGCCTAATTTTTTTAATATGTTTTCCAAAGCTTCCGGAACTTTTGAAAAAACTTCTTGAGCGCCTTGCGTTTGGAAACGAACCATGCTGCGCAAAGCTGGTATTGTTTCAAGCGTATTTTTTATAGCCTGCATATCACGAGGACCACCGCTTGATACGCATAAACGAGAAATTGCTCGATTGATGTCGCTCCCGCTTTTTAATACATTTCTGATATCATGACGCAAATTTGAATTGTTGATAAAAAATTCAACGATATCAAGCCGTTCGTTAATGGCAACTTTATTGCGAAGCGGAGAGGATATTCTTGATGATAGCAGTCGTCCGCCGGCTCCGGTTACGGTTCTGTCTATTGTTTTTAACAAAGAGCTTTTTTTATCGCCGGATATTGATGTTGTAAGTTCAAGTGAGTATCTGGTAGCAGCATCAATATCAACAACTTCGTTGTCAATAATTTTTTTAGGCGGCAAAAGCAAGGGTTTTTGCTTTTTTTGTGAGGTTTGGACATAATCTACCAAAACACCTGCTGCACTAACTTCTGCCCGCGAAAAGCTGCCAAACGCATCTAATGTATTTACCTGAAATATATTTTGCAGGTTCTTAACGGAGTTGGTAAAATTAAACCTTTCTTGCGGCCATATGCTTACCTGTTGTCGGTAGTTTTTGACAACATCGCGTATACCGGTATTTTGCAACAAAACGTCGGAAACTATAACTTCTACAGGTGTATGTCGTGTTAGAGCAGAAGATATTATCGATGATATATCTTTTCCTTTTAAGTCAAATTCTTGAGTAAAAAACTCACCCGTTGATAAATCAAGCCACGAAATCCCGACATTATTTAATATTTGTGATATAGCCATTAAAAAATTGTTGCTTTTGGCGTCAAGCAAAGGCTCTTCGGTTAGAGTTCCCGCAGTTACCAAACGAACAACTTCACGCCTGACTACGGATTTGGCCCCACGCTTTTTTGCTTCTTTAGGATCTTCCGTTTGTTCACATATTGCAACCTTAAAACCTTGTGCTATGAGTTTGGGAAGGTAGTGATCGTAGGCGTGAATGGGAACTCCGCACATGGGAATATCTTCACCTTCAACCTTTCCTCTTTTGGTGAGTGCTATGCCTAAAGCCTGAGATGCCTTGGCGGCATCATCAAAAAACATTTCGTAAAAATCACCCATACGATAAAACAACAAGTAGTCTGAATGTTCTTTCTTTATAGCTAAATATTGCTCCATCATAGGAGTTAGTTTTTGATTGGAAATGTTATTTGTATCCATTATTATATCCGATGTTTTGTTAAATATTTTTAAATTTGTTGTATGATACAATAAAATAGAATTCAGGTCTAGTGTCTTTTTTTATGGGTGGGATAATATATGTTGGAAAAATTGCGTAAAAAATTGAAATTTGAAAAAAGTTCCAAATTTGTTGAGAGAGTTTTACTTATCAGCTTTCCTACTGCTGTGGTATTTTTATTTTTAACTTCTTTCAGAATTATAACCCCTTTATCCGCAACATTATCTTTAGCTGCCGTTGTTTTATTTAACATTATTTTGCTATTTCCTTTAACCGTTGAACTGCAGCAAATTAAACATTATGTAAAACATTTGTCTGCTGAACAAAATACCCCGAATGAAGATTTGTTATTATCGGAAAAAGAATCTAAAGAGTTGTTGGAAGTTATAAATAATATGCATCATTCGTGGTCACAAAAAACCAACAATCTTTTAGCGCAAACAAATTCGGATCTTGCAGTATTAAACAGTCTTCCCGATCCTATTATAATAATAAACAATATGGGAAAAATATTGGAAACCAATACTGCTGCAAAAGTTGCTTTTGAAAATATTAATAACAATAAAAATATTGTTGATGTGTTCGAATCTCATTCCTTGGCAAAAGCCGTTTCAAAAGTTGTTACAAGAAAAAGTTTGTCGGAAAACCTCGTTTTCTATATGAATAAACCGGTTGAGCGAAAAATATATGCCCACATTAAACAGTTGCCGGAAATATCTAACGGTAAGGCAGCTGCCGTGATTTCAATATATGACATGACAAAGGCAACCAAAATTGAAAAAATGCAATCCGATTTTGTAGCTAATGCCAGTCATGAATTAAGAACTCCTTTATCAGTTATTGCCGGATTTGTTGAAACACTGCAAACATCAGCCAAAAACGATAAAAAAGCGCAACAAAAGTTCTTAAAAATTATTGCAGACCAAACAGATTATATGTCTGATTTGATTGAAAATCTTTTGTCATTATCAAAAATTGAACTAAATCAAGATACACCTCCGGAAAATAATGTTAATATTGAAGATGTGGTTGATGAAGTTGTTAAATCATTGATGATAAAAGCTCAAAATAATAATATGAAAATTGTAATAAATAAACAAGATAATCTTCCTGAAGTTATCGGTGATTATAACCAAATCAAACAAGTTATTCAAAATCTGACAGATAATGCCATAAAATATGGTGAGCATTATAATGATATTTCTATAAAAATTACCAAAACAGAGCAAATCCCCTCCACAAAAATAATTCAAAATGAAGGCAAAAAAGGAATTGCAATCGCTGTTAATAATAAGGGAAATAAAATTCAACCTGAAAATATGGCTCGTTTAACCGAAAGATTTTATCGTTTACAAGAACACAAAGATAAAAATATTAAAGGAACCGGATTAGGACTGGCGATTATCAAACACATCATTATCAGGCATAAAGGAAATATTACCGTTACTTCAAACGATCATGAAGGAACTACATTCACAGTTTATTTGCCCATATTTAACAATTAATTTCCGTTTCTTTATAAAAGTGCAGAAAAACAACAGGTTTAATGTCCGTTGCTTTGAATATTTGTTTGCGGATGTAGGCTGCGACATATTCTTTTATTTGATTTTCATTGTAAGAAAGTTTGGAAATTTCCTTACTTATATTACTCTTAACATCACAAATTATTTTATCGCGAAGAGAATTAAATGCTTCTTCTTCCAAAATATCAATAGAACTTATTTGCAAATCGGCAAGCTCCCAATTATTTTTAAACATAATACTTATAAAAACGCTACAATTATATGAAATGCGCTTACGATTTTTTATAAGCTGAGAATCTAACGGGGTAAGTTGCCTGCGATCAACCCCTAATTTACGAGTAAACACTTCACCGACAACTTCGGCTTTATCTTTTGTTATGAAAACCACTTCACCATTGCGAACAACCAAAACATTATTTACTCCGTTTTCTTGGGCTAATTTGCGTTGTTTGCGAATATTGCGCTTATCTCCATGCACAGGAATTACCAGTTTGGGTTTAAGCAAACGATACATTTCCAATATTTGATTGGGAGTTGCATGGCCTGATGCGTGAATGTTGTAGTTTTCGGTAGATATGACTTCAACACCCATATCTTGCAACTTTTCTTGCACTTGCTCGATTTTTTCCTCGTTGCCGGGAATTATTTTGGAAGAAAAAATTATGTTATCCCCCTTACCCAAGTAAATATCTTTATTTTCTCCTTTTGCTATTCGGCTTATTGAAGAACGATAGTCGCCTTGAGAACCGGCACAAATGAATAGGGCTTTATCTGACGGGATGTCTTTTGCATCTTTAATATCGTGTGCAAGCGGGCAATCGGAAAGATAGCCGCATTCTTTTGCTATTTTGTAGTTTTGGTTTAGAGAATATCCGGAAATAACCGCCGTTCTCCCTGCTGCTTCGGCTGCTAAAATGAGACTTTCCAAACGCATAATATTAGATGCAAAACATGTTGCAACAACCGTATTTTGCAAGGTTGGTATCAGTTTCAACAAGTTTTCTCTAACTTCATATTCACTGGGTTCTGTGTTTGAACTTGACATATTGGTTGAATCTCCAACATATAAATCAACCCCTTCTTGTGCTAACTTCTTAAGGCGAGAATAATCGGTTGCCAAAATTTTTGTTTTACCGTCGTCAAAACGCCAATCGGTGGCATGTAAAACATTACCATAACGACAGTTTATTATCAAACCGCTGCTTTGCGGAGCGGAGTGAACCAATGAAATAAATTCAACCTTAAAGTTTTTTAATTCAACAACGGGATTATCGCCAATTGATCGTAAATCGGCAAAACCCTCCAGATGATATTCTCTTAAACGCGAACGAATATGTCCCATTGTAAAATCGGAAGCATAAACAGGACAATTCAGCATCGGTAATATGTGTGCGATGGCCCCAAAATGATCTTCGTGTCCGTGTGTAATGAACAAGGCTTCAATATCGTCTTGATGTTCTTCTAAAAATGAGGCATCAGCCAACCCCATCTCCATTCCGGGAAACTCATCTTGCAAAAAGCCATATCCGGTATCAATAACTATTATTTTACCATCAACAATATAGGCAAACATATTGTATCCAACTTCTTCCGCACCTCCGAGTGCTACAAAATATATTCCTTCTTTATTAAAATCATATCTCATTACTGTTTTCTTTTCTTATAAAAATATATCACCGGCACTGATTTTTACAATCTCTTTTTCTTTTTTCAATAACAAAAAGCCGTTCTCATCTATGCCAAAAAACACACCTTTTTCGCTGGTTTTCAGACTCTTTACCTCAATCTCTTTACCAAGACCGAATGAATGGTTGAGCCATTGTCGACGAATGGATGCAAAATCGTTTAAAGCAATTTTAGCATTATCATTAAAAAATTTCAAATACTCTTTGATAAATGTTTCTTTTTCTATGATTATTCCGTAATCTTTTAAATTACAAGCAGGATATGGCAGACTTTCAGCAGCAGGTGATGCGCAAAGATTAACACCTATTCCGATGACAATTTTATTGTCGGAAAAATTTTCAATCAGTATGCCTGCAAGTTTTTTGCCATCAATCAATATATCATTCGGCCATTTTATTTGAGCATTAAGCTTGGAATTATGGAATTTTAAAACATTTATTATACTTAACGAACATATAAACGGAAAATACCAAATCGGAATTTCGGAAATTAAAATTTGACTCATGTATAAATTGCCGTCACATGATATCCAGCTGCGTCCCATGCGCCCTCGTCCTCCGGTTTGCTCTTTGGCTAAAATCACTTTGGGAAAAGATGAATTTGCGAATATTTCAATTGCAACATCATTGGTCGATGAAACAGTATCAAATGAGTGTAATTCCCATGTATCCCATATTTTATACATCAATACTTATATTCCTCCAAGAATTAAAACAGCATCGCGTAAAAGCCATACCGGACTTATTAATGAAGCCAAAACAACAATGGAATTGATAAATAAACAAATGTAAACAGCCTTGTCCGGACGATCAAGTTTTGTATCAGATGTATTAAAGTATATCTGATGTATTAAAGAAATACCCGAAGATATGATAAAAAACATTGCAACAACAATAAATAAAATCAACCACCATTCACCGACCGATACAAAATTATTGATTATTGTAAGATAGCCGAAAAAACCTAAAGTCGGGGCTATTCCCATTAATGAAAATATAAATATCAACATGGATGCAGACATATAGGGACGAACTTTATAAAAACCGGTTAATGATGTGGTTTCGCTCAAATAGTCGCCACGTGATTTTAATCCTAAAAACACACTGTATATTCCGATTAATGATAAAAGTGTTATTACCATATATGCAAAAGATGTCGTGATTGCCTGCTTACTGAAAGGCATCATACCTATCACAGCAAAGCCCAGGCAATATATGCTGATATAACCAAACAGGCGACGAACATTATTTTCATAATTTGAACTTACGGATCCGACCAAAACAGACATGCCCGCAAAACAGCCTATAAAGACTTTTACATATGGAATAAAAGGTTCAAAGCACTGTGTCATCAAATTGAAAAGCGAACATATATACACAAGAGGAGGAATTAATGTTATAAAACCACATACCGGAAGAACTCCATTGGAAATAAAACGTATAAACCAATTATGAAACGGTGACAACGCCATTATAAACATAAAATTTGCCAAAACCAACAAAACACCCAAATTGCTCAATATTGTTCTATTAGTTGACACTGAATAAAAGCTTTTTATTTGCTGATAGTCAAAACTTCCGCTTTGATAACGGATAATTCCTATTCCCGCCCACAGTAATATACCGAACAACAAAGAAGAAAACAAAAACTTTGATGCCGTATCCTTAACCTTTTCTTCGTCCCAGTGGCGCAATATAAGTTTATAAAAGAAGAAATACGAATAGCATAAAAATATACCTATGCTCAACAATGACACAGAAGAAATTAAGGCGTTAAAACCTAATAAAAGTGCAAAACATATCGCATAAAATTTAAATGACGGACGATTCTTAGTTAAAAACCAGCGAGATGACAAATAAAACCAAGCCCACAATAATAAATATACAAAAGCCTTAAAAAGTGTATTGAATGAGTTGTTTTGCCAATATTCCGCAAATGCACTCTTGTTGTAAAAAACTATACTAAAACCCAGAGATAAAAATAAAAAAAACTGAGCTAATGAAAAAAATGATTTGGACGAAGTGTCTTTATTTTTAATATATACTCCACCGCCCACAACAAAAAACATGACAATACAAATTTCAGGAATTAATATGAACCAATTTTCCAACATCTTTTTTTATCCTTATTCGTTTATTACAAACCATAACGGGCGTATGAACGACATTATTAATACGAAAATCATGCCAAGCATATAAATATATGATCCCAAACCGATATCCTCACTTTTACCCAGAGAACAATCTTTATTATCGGTTTTTAATTTGAACATTTCCATGATTAAACTTCCTGAAGCCATAATACATGCAAACAATAAAATAATTCCCATTTGAATGTTGATTGAAAGAAGCTTAGATAATATCAAAAAATTGTTAGTAAACATTGATGAAACAGGAAAACCGACCGCAGCAAAAGTTAAAAACGAATAGAGTAATGACAACCTTTTAGCGCGGCATAAAAAACCCACTGATGTAGTATTATGTTGTTGCTCCAAATTTATTATGTATGACAACAAAACATTTAATGAACCAAAAACTAATATAAAACCGAACAATGCATAACATAAATTGTTTAATATCAATTTGTCGTGTGTGAAAATTCCAAGCAAATACATAATATAATATACGGTGACAAACGCAAAAATCTTATATTGCGGGTTGTGGTGTATAAAACCTATAAGGCTTATAAAAAGCATGGTAAATACACCTATCAAATTAAGCCATACAAAATGTTGTGAAATTTCTAAAGGTATATATGACGGCCAAAATCTTATAAGCCCATATAAACCGCTGAGAGGAAGCGATGATGATATAACAAAAACCAAAGGATTGTTAATTTTTGAAGATACGGAAGAAATCCAATAATGAAACGGCCATATGGGAATCCGTGAAATAAAAGCCAAACTTACCGCTCCCCATATATAAAGCCCCAAATTTTTGTGCCACAATATTTTAGAAGTCTTATCAAGACGCAAATCGCCATAAAATTTATATATGAGTAATATAGCCAAAAACAATAATACGGTTCCTGCCATGTTATATATGAAAAAGCCGTTCAGACGACTTATTCGCTTTGCTTTTCCATACATTCCCATCAGCATAAATATGGGCAACAACATTGCTTCATAAAATATGAAAAACGAAAATATATCCGCAGAAACAAACAATCCCGTAACCATACTCAAAAACAGTAAACTGAATATCATCAACGGCTTCGGATCAGATACATTGCGACGAACAAAAATAACCGAAGTTAGTATTACGAGATGAAGCGCTAATATCATCATCAACGACAGATTATCAACGGCAAATGTCAGATTTATGTCAGGAAATGAAAGCCAATCTATTTTTTCAAAAAGTTGAAGTTTAAATTTACTTTCGTCAATCAACATAAAAATACGCCAAATCATTACCAAATTGGCCAATATTGTGAAAATAGCAACATTAGAACAGTTGTTTTTATATTCTTCTCTATCTGATTTAACGGTTAAAACAAATAGCATCCCTAAAAAAGGAATACAGATAATGGAAGACAATATGGCAAAATAACCATTCATGTTAATTCACCCCTAAATATATGAAAATAAATATTATTCCTAATAAAATTCCATAGAACCAAGAATTATTATCATTCTGAAGCGTATGAAATAAGGAAACAATTTTTCGATAAACATGTGACATGCCGGTAACAATACTTCTTTCAATAATAACGACATCAAACGCAAGCCATAAGATTCTGCCCAAAGTTTTCAACGGAAAAATAAATGCCCGTTCATATATTTGATTCAGGATATCTTTTTGTAAAATTGCCGAATTACCAAAATTTATTAAAACTTGAATCGGCATCAATATTAGTGAAAATGTAAAAAATGCTAAAACTTCATAATTGAACAAACAATTCCAGAATCTTGTTTGCCATGCCGTAAAAACAAAAAATATAAAAGAAAATATACAGCAAATAATTTCTGCCCAAACATGATGTTCCGAAACAGCGTTTGAGGCAAAACGGAAATAAACCATTTTTAATATTGAGGCAATAACAACAAACAAAACAGAAATAAATACTCTACTTTCCGTGCCAGGAATCCTGTCGTTAAATAAAAACATTAAGGTAAACAATAAAAACAGAATGCTTGCTAATATAATCTTATTTGTTTTCCATGAAACGGATGAATAATTTATCTGTTTGTTGTATGATAATGAATATATAATTTGCACAAAAACAAGCGAAATTATAAGACACGATAACAAAAAATACGGAATCAAGTCGTATAAATCAGCATTATTCATGAAAAAGATATACACCATAAATGCATAAAACGATAAGCATATCGTGATAAATTTCGTTTGAATGTTGCTATTTATTAATGCGGTGAAAATACACGACACCATCGTAATAACAGACCAAACCGGTAATACCGTCCCCGGAATTGTTGAAACACTCAATAACGGATGAACTTTTATCAATAATACAACACCCGATAAAGGAAGCGACATCAACATTATACCGGAAATGCGATTAAACAATGTGTCTTTTAACAACAAATATTGCCCGTTAACCAAGTAAAATCCACATTTACAGGCTATTGCAAACATTAAAAGAACTGCCACCAGATCTTTGTGAATACCATTTTCGGAAAATTTTGATAACGCTGCCAAACTTGTTGTTCCAGTTTTGCCGTAAACAATGCTCAAAGCAGCAAAAACAGCCATTTCAGACAAAAAATTAAAAATAAATATGCGTTTCCGCGAATATACAATGTCGGGTATATAGAAGCCGATAATCGAAAACATGCAACCGGCAAACATTAACTGCATAAAATCATTGCCGGATATTTGTAATATAAAACTTACAAAACTCAGAATAAATAAAACACTGGCATGAAGTGAATGATTTTCCGGAGGATATATAATATTCAAGCCGACCAGTCCCATCAGCATAATCATCAAGGGCAAAAACATTTTCTGAAGACGCAAGGACGAAGCTATGTGAAAATCAGACTTAATCTCACTATATGGAAGCCATTGGTATATGAACCCATCTTGCAAATTGGAACTGAGGTTTTCGGCAAACATATATGAAACCATAACCAATGAAGCCAAAATCAATATCGACCAAATCTTGCGACGACGTCCCTGAGTTATTAGCAGTGAAGCCGATGCAATGGCTAACAGACCTATAAATAATTGTAATACCATTATTTTGCCTTAAATCATTCAATTTTGTATCAATATATAAAAAAAATAAGAGCTTTTAAAGCCCTTATTTTAAGATATTAAACCTACTTAGTTATTTTAATTTAAAACAGCCTTGAGATCTCGCACCAATCTTACGGGAACTAGATATTCACGAGCCACTTCGTCGCCATCAATCTCTGCAACCAAAATTTCATCAACAGCTTTTATCGGTTGACGCGCATCCGGATTAATTCCTCCTAAAAATACAGAACTTTCACGGCTTCGATATAATAAAGCAGTATCACCTCCATCGTAAACAAAACGAGGATTTTCAGGTCCTCCACGACGTTGTTTTATGATAATCAGTATTTCACCAGCACCATTTTGCAGTATCTCATATGTTCCTTCGTTGGTTTCCGGTGTATTAACATTGTTTTCCATTTCAACCTCATCGATTCGAATAGCTATTTTAGAATAAATTAACACGTAATTATTAACAAATTTCTTACATTTTATTTTTTTTTATTTTTTTTATTTTTTTAGTTGACTTAATTTTTTTTATCTTTTATACATAGCTTCGTCCGATTGATTTTGGGCTCGTAGCTCAGTCGGTAGAGCATTTGACTTTTAATCAAAGGGTCGGCGGTTCGAACCCGCCCGAGCTCACCAATAATGAAACCTCTCCTACATGGAGAGGTTTTTTTGTGAATAAACGTATGCGGGTTCAAACTAAAGTTCGGTCTGGCTCCATAAGTTTTGCTTATCTGAGCAAAACTAAGTCGCTGCGGTCACTCGTTTTGTAATATTCGCCGCGCTTCGTTAAAAACTCGCTTGCTCAATAACAAAACTTCGCCTGTCGGAAAAAATTAGTCCACCGGACTAATTTTTGACCTCCAGCCCGCCCGAGCTCACCAATAATGAAACCTCTCCTACATGGAGAGGTTTTTTTGTGAATAAACGTATGCGGGTTCAAACTAAAGTTCGGTCTGGCTCCATAAGTTTTGCTCTTCAGATATTTTTTTGAACCTCTTCATGGTCGCTGAAAGGAATTACCTCGCCGACGACATATTGTCCGGTTTCGTGCCCTTTTCCGGCAATGATTAAAACATCATCCGGAAGCAGTTTTTCCATAGCCATTTTGATTGCTTTAGCGCGGTCGGCTATGTTATATGCACCGGGGGATGCAGAAGCTATTTCGTTTCGGATATCGTCTGCATCTTCAAAACGCGGATTATCGTCGGTTATATATACGACATCGGCTAAGTTGTGTGCTATATCGCCCATTATTTTGCGTTTGGTTTTGTCGCGATTGCCACCACAACCAAACAAAATTTGCAAGCGACCTTTGGTATGCGGGCGCATTGATTTCAGCACATTTTCCAAGGCATCGGGGGTATGAGCATAGTCTATATAAACTGTTGCGCCATTTGGCAGAGTTGCAACCTTTTCCAAACGTCCTTTAGCTCCCTTAACCTTTTCAGCGTAATGAATTACATCATCCGGCAAGCCGGTTAGTGCAGCTAAAATACCTAATGCGCACAAAAAGTTCATTGCCTGAAATTCACCGACAAGATTCAAATGGAGTGTGCGCGGTTGCCCGAAGTATTCGATTTCTATAATTTGACCATCTTCCGATGGAGTTACGTTGAGCAGCTTAATATCTTGGCCACGACGACCATAAGAAATAATGCTTTGACCTTTTTTGCGACATACTTCGGTGATTTTCCCATATACATCAACATCAGCATTCAAAACCGCAAAGCCGTTTTGACGAAGGAGCTTTTTGAAAAGTATGAGCTTGGCATCAAGATAGTCCTCGAATGTTTTGTGGTAGTCGAGATGGTCTTGTGTGAGATTGGTAAATGCGGCCACATCAAAATTGAGACCGCTTAAACGATGTTGATGAAGACCGTGACTTGATGCTTCTATTATCACATAGGAAATGTTTTCTTCAGCCAAAGTTTTCAGTTGACTATGCAGAGTTACGTTGTTCGGGGTTGTGTTGGCCAACGGAACCGAATCCGAATCGCCAACAATCATTCCGATAGTTCCGATACTGGCCGAACGATATTTCATGGCGGTTAAAGTTTGACGGACATAGTCAACAATGGAGCTTTTACCATTGGTTCCGGTTACGGCTGCCAGACGCGGCGGAACTTTGCCGAAAAATTTTGCAACGACTTGCGCATAGGTATATCCGGGGTTCGGAGAGCGAATTACAACCACATCATCGGGCAGCTTTTCTTTGTAAGTGTCAGCCACAATAACTGCAACAGCACCTTTGGAAACAGCATCTAAAACATAGGCATCGTCATTGAGGGAGCCGAACAAAAAACCTTTTTTCACCTCTCTGGAATCGGCAGTGACACCTTTTATCTCTATATCGTGTTCGGAATTGGCTATTTTATTCAGTTTCATGTTATATTCTCCCAGTATTCAGATAGTCTTTTATTTATGTTTTATAATTAATATCTAAAAAATTATTTAATTTTTAATATTTTTCAAATAATCTTAAAAAAAACATTTGAGAGGTTGTATAAAAAAATGAAATTGGGATTGTTTTGTTTTTTAACGGCATTAAATTTTGCGACAATCGCAAAAGCTTCTGATATGTATTTGTTTTATAGCGCGCAAAGCGAATATTTGAAAGAAATCGGAATCACCAAAAAAGAAGTTGCTAAGATTTTTGACGGCGCATTCGGTCCGGCTAGCGATGAGTTGCCTTTGGAAGTTCGTGAAGAAGATTTTTATGTAGCAAAATATCCTGACGGAAAGTTTGTCTTGATATTGAATGCTCCGTTTAATTGTGGCAAGCTGGGGTGTAATACAATAGTTTTTGAACGCGATGAAGACAATGATTTGATTGAAGTTGATTCAAAAAAACCGGTTAAATGCACCGTTCATGATCCAGACAAGTTGCTTTGCGTTGACGGAGGATATAAGCCGGAGGTTAAAAAACAAACAACAGGAAGAAAGATTTTGCATTTTTACCCTGACGGCAAAAAATAGATAATTTTGTCATTATTTTGTAAAAAAAAATAATCTTAAAACAATAAAGTGCTTGATTTTTTAGTAAAAATGAATATATTTAGAGAAAAAATGTATATTTTAGACAAAAAAAGGATGCAACATGAAAAAATTTTTGATTATTGCTTTTATGGCTTTGATTTCAGGATGTGCTTGCTTTGATTGCAGCGATGATCTTGATGTTAATTACAGAACATACAACACACCTAAAATGGACTGTGATTATTTTGATGGCAGAACATGTTATCGCTACACATATAAGAAAACAACTCGTCCGGTAGCCAAACCTGCTCCGAGACGTTATCGCGAATGCGGAAACTATGTTAAACCTTGCTGCCAACAACAAGTTCAATGTCCTTCTTGTAACTCTTGCAGAAATGCAAATGTTCAAGAAACTCGTGAACCGGTAGAAGTTGTTTATAAGAAAACAACACATCGCACAGTTTGCAACCCAACAACAACCACCGAAGTTTCTTATGAAAAAGAATCTTACAATCCGGCAGAACATGCCGAAGCTGTTGAGGTTGTTGAACAAAAGATGGAACAAGCTCAATAATTTGTGTTATTCCTTAAAACGACAAACCGCTTTTGGTAACAAAGGCGGTTTTTTTTGGGGATTTTAAGCCAAGTTTTGATTGAATAAAAAGCAAATTGAAGACATAATCAGATGAAAATTACGGAGAATGATATGAAAAAACAAAATTACACATTGTATAATCAAGATTGCTTTGAAGTTATGAAAAACATACCTGACGAAAGTTTTGATATGATTTTTGTTGATCCTCCGTATATGATTTCCAATGTGGGAACAAGTTGCCAAAACGGCAAACTTGTTTCAATAAACAAAGGAAAATGGGATTATTGCCAAGGGGTTGAAGCCAATTTTGAATTTCATAAAAAATGGCTTAAAGAATGCAAACGATTGCTAAAACCAAACGGAACGATTTGGGTTTCGGGAACATACCATAGCATTCATCCTTGCGGTTATGCAATGCAACAGCTGGGATATCACATATTAAACGATGTGATTTGGTTTAAGCCGAATGCAAGTCCTAATTTGTCGTGTAAATATTTTACGGCAAGTCATGAAAGTTTGGTGTGGGCACGAAAAAATAAAAAAGCCAAACACTATTTTAATTATGATGCAATGAAAAATGGAAATTTTCCGAAAGATATGATTAAAAAACCGAACCATCAGATGCGAACCGTTTGGGCTATTGCCGCAACTCCGCCTGATGAAAAAAAGTGCGGTCGTCATCCCACTCAAAAACCTTTGGCTCTTTTAGAAAGAATTATCACAGCTTCAACTAAAGAAGGTGATGTTATCTTTGATCCGTTTATGGGAAGCGGAACAACCGGTGTAGCTGCCGTTAAACTAAAGCGTAAATTTGTGGGAATTGACAATACTAAAGAATATTGCGAATTGGCGGAAAAGCGCATTTCTCAGATTGAAAACGTTTTGTTATAATTTTTTTGCAAAAAAACATTACATTTTGATCATAATATGGTTTTGACATATTTTGACAAAGATTATTAATTGATGTTTAATCTTTTTTGTGGTATTATGGTAATATATTCAAGATAGAAGGATGTGCCACATGTCAAATGAAGAAAATTATCAGACCATCAGTTTGGAAGAACGTCGCAAAGCTATACTGGATGCTTTGGACGACGGAAAAGAGATAAGTTCTGCCGACATGGAATTTTTGTTGGATCAATTATTAAACACCAGTAATATTAATTTGGGTGCACGTGGTCTGGAAAATCTAAACAAAATCTTGGCCGGAAATATGCAAGAATCTTTTAACAGCGTCAGCAATGAATTTTTGAATGGTGCGGTTAAAACAACAAAACAAGCATACTTGGGTGCTGAAACGATGAGTAACCCAGATATTGCCAGAGATTTCGGTTTTAAGGACTTGCAGGATGATCTTGAAAAAGCAAAAACAAAAGATGATTTTTATGAATTAATTAAAAATGCACAAAAGCGTGCAATTGAAACTCGTTATAACGGAACTGAGCCTGATAATGCCTTAGCTAATGGTCTCAGAGAGGCTCGCGAAGGCTTAAAATGGCACCAATTCAGACGCAAACGCATGGCTAAAAAAGCGGAAAAAGACCTTGACCCTTCAGCTTATTGGAGCACAAAAGCTGCTGACGGAAACGCTGTTACATCGTGGTATTACGGTTTAAGATCGCGGATGGCCGAAAGAAAAACAAACAAAGGCAAAAGCCTCTCTGAAAAATTGCAAAACAACATTTCAAACAGAAAAGAATATAGTGAATTAAAATGGTTTAGCCGTGATTTCAGAAAAAAATTAGGCCTCCGTAGAGAAATTGCATTTTCAAGAAGCCCTGAAAAACTTATGAAAAAAATTATGAAAAAGGGGAATCTTGAAGATGTGAAAAACATTACCGATAAAGAGTGGTTGAATGGCGGATCTTTAAAAGATGCTGCAAAAAAACTCAGCGATAAAAAGGCAGCAGGATATAGTATGACCAAGGCCGAATTAAAGACATTGGAAATGTATGACGCTGTTTTGAAAGATTGTAAAACAACTGAAACATATATGAACAATCTTAAAAACAATAAGTTAGGTAATGTAAAATTGCTGAAAGATCCTAAAACAGAAGCATTAGAAAATAAATTTAAGAAAAAAATGCAGGAAAAAGCAGACCAGATTAATAAAAATGCTATGGAAACTTTCAAAAAAAGCCCGACATATAAGGCTTATAAAAAACTTAACGGAGGGAAAGAGCCTAAGTTGGAAAATATCGTTTCCGGAAAAGATGTGTTTAAAAAAATGCTTGAAGAAAACGGATATAGCCAAGATCAAATAAACGATTTTATGGAACAATATTATCCGGAGCAAGATACTGTTTTTCGGGAAGATGAAAAAGATAAAAAACAGGAACAGCAACCAGAAAAAGAAAACGATTCCGGTAAAGAAGCTACTTTCGGCAATTCCGGTTATGATCCTACTAAACATATCCCGATATTAGATGACGGGAAAGGTAATGTGCAGGTGTTTAAGTCTAAAGATAGCAAGAGTTATGACGCGTGTTTTAAGGATGAAAAAGGAAACAATAGATTTCCGACAGAAGAAGAATATATGAAAATAGCAGAAGCGATGAAAAAGGACGGTTGGACAAAAGTTAAGTTTAATCTTGATAATTTGAAACCGGAACAACTTAAAGCCAATCTTGAAGTGTTTGAAAAAGCCGGCTTGGAAATTACCAACAAGGAAGATGTTATGAAAGCCATTGCTGGATATGAAAAAGAAAATCCACATGCCTATGGGCAAGAAATTGGGGAAGAAAGGCCGCAAGAAGCGAAAAAGGACGAAAAAGTCGGCGAAGAAAAGAAAACTCAGGAAACTAAAAAAGAAGTGCCTACACCTGCAAAAGAGGAAATAACAAAAGCAGCGAAGGAAGGAAATACTGACAGGTGGACTGTAAATGATGCTATATCGCTTTCTCAAATGAAAGATAAAAATAAGATGATGGAAACGGATGCTTTTAAGAGATTACCTGCAGATGTTCGGAAAAATATACTGCTTTTACACGATTTGGAAAATGGAACTTTGAAAAAGAAGGACGGTTCAGAAATTAAGCTTACCGATAAGCAAAAATCAACAAAGATGGGAGAATGTGTCGGTAAAATAAAAAACGCCCACGAGAAAGCTTTTCCTAAAGATAAAGGAGAGAAAAGAGCTCCAAGAACATCAACTAATGCCAATATTATAGCTAATGCTCTAGATGCAAAAAGACAAAATGGATAAACTTAGAGCCCCGATGTTTCGGGGCTCTTTTTTTGTTGCTTATTTGCTTTTGTTTTTGCCTACTGTTTTTTCGTATATTGTTTCAAACAAGATATACAAAAGAGGAATTACCAACAAGCCTAATGCCGTTCCGAGCAACATACCGTAGAATACAGGAACTCCGATAGCTATACGGCTTGCAGCTCCGGCGCCGGTGGCCACAATCATCGGGAATACACCCAAGATAAATGTGAATGCTGTCATAAGAACGGCGCGAAAACGTTCTTTTGTGCCAACCATGGCCGCTTTTACTAATGAAGAACCATTTTTCTCACGTTCATCTTTTGCAAATTCAACTATCAAGATAGCGTTTTTAGCAGCCAAACCGACCAACAAAATCAAACCTAATTGAGCATAAATACTTAATGGTAATCCGGTTATGAACAATCCGACCAAAGCTCCTAACATAGCTACAGCAACGGAGGTAAGCACCGGAAGAGGTGTTACCCAACTTTCGTATTGAGCAACTAAGAACAAATAGCCGAACAAAACAGCCAAGCAAATCAAAAAGCCAATTTGACCTTGAGCATTCTTTTCTTGATAGCTGATACCGGACCATTCGTAACTGAAACCGTTGGGCAGTGTTTTAGCCAGTTTTTCAACCGCTTCCATTGCCTCACCTGTGCTGACTGCCGGATTTTGAACTGCCGTGATGGTGGCAGACGGATATTGGTTGTAGCGGTTTACAACACGCGGAGATAAAACCTTACTCAATGTTACTACACTACCCAAGGGAACCATTTTTCCTTCTTGGTTTTGAACATGAAGTTGTTTTAAGGCTTCAACATCTTTACGGTTTTTCCAATCGGCTTGCACCATAACTTTATTTACTTGGGTTCCGAAGTTTACGTCGTTAATGTATGCTGAACCCAAATAAAACTGCATGGTAGAGAAAATACTGCCTACTGCAACTTTCATACTTTCGGCTTTTACGCGGTCTACATCTACATAAATATTCGGAGTTTTTGCTGTATATGTTGTATAGGCATACGAAACTTCGGGCAAAGCATTCATTCGTCCTAAAACAGACAACAACGTTTGTTCAATCTTCTGCGGATTGTCCGTATCCAATGATTGAAGGCGAAAATCCATACCACCGCTCATACCCAAGCCCATGATTGCGGGAGGCTCAAACAATTGAACTTCTGCATCCGGAAATTGTGACAATTTTGCGCGCAAACGATTTAATATCTTAGTGGAATATTCGTCAGAACTTCTTTCATTCCAAGGTTTTAGAACGACAAAAGCCATACCGACGTTCTCGCCTGTCCCGCCAATCATACTTACACCGGTAATTGCCATAACCTCGCTAACTCCCGGTTCTTCTAAAATAAGCGGAGTGATTTTATCGATAAACTTTTGTGTGCGCTCACGCGACGCTCCTTCGGGAAGTTGGATATTGCTCATAATTACACCTTGGTCTTCAGAAGGAATAAATGATGTTTGGCTTATGTTCAAAATGAAACCGATTACCAAAAGTGCAAGCAAGTATACTACAGCTACAACCCCTATTTTGCGTCCGAAGATACCGACTATGCCGGCATATGTGTCACGACCTTTGTTCATGGCCAAATTAAACCAGTGTAAAGGTCCCTTTTCTTTGAGCTTGAACGGCTTTAATATGGTTGCACACAAAGCCGGAGATAAGGTAAGTGCGTTAACGGAAGAGAAAAATACGGCAACAGAAATTGATACGGCAAATTGTTGGTAAATCTTACCGGTGATACCTCCCATAAAACCAACAGGAACAAAAATTGCCAAAAGCACAAGTGTGGTGGCAACAATAGCTCCGGAAACTTCTTCCATCGCTTTGATTGTAGCTTCTTTGGGTGATAGTTTTTCTTGTTCCATTAGGGCTAAAACACGTTCAACAACCACAATGGCATCGTCAACCACCAAACCGATTGCCAACACCAAACCGAATAATGTTAACATATTAAGGCTATAGCCGAATGCCAACATTACAGCAAAAGTTGCAAGCAGTGAAACCGGAATGGTTAAAGACGGAACCAAAGTTGATCGCCAATCTTGCAAGAAAATGTAGCAAACCAATACCACAAGAGCAAATGTTAAGACAAGAGTTAAAACAACTTCTTCTATTGATGCACTGATATATTTGGTTGAATCATAACCAATCAAATAATCTATTCCTGCCGGAAAATTAGCCTTCATACGTTGAAGTTCTGCTTTTAGGTTTTTCATGGCATCAAGCGCATTGGCGCCTGTTAATTGATTGATTGCAATAGCCACATTGGGAACTCCGTTGTAGCGAGATGTTGCACGATAGCTTTCTTCGCCAACTTCAATGCGGGCAATATCTTTTAGACGAACCAATCCACCCTCTTCTGCTGAACGGACAATGATGTTGGAGAAATCTTCAACTTCGTTCACACGACCTTGAGTTTGCAAGGAATAAACAACCTGTTGTTTACCATCACCGGGCATGGCCCCGATTTTTCCTAATGATGGTTGGTAGTTTTGCCCTTCTATGGCTGTTTTTATTTTTTCAATGGGGAGATTTAATGCGGTAATTTTATCCGCATCAAGCCATACGCGCATACTCAAGCGGGCTGAATAAACGTTTACTTCACCCACACCGTTTACGCGCCCCAAATTGTTTTTCATGTTGTTTTGCACAAAGTCACTAAGTTCTTGACTGTTCCAACTATTATCAGGAGAAAAAACAGAAACAAATCCCAAAATATTTGATGAACGACGAACAACCCTTAAGCCTTGTCTTTGAACTTCTGCCGGCAACTTGGATAATGCTTGTTGGATACGGTTTTGAACTTTAACTTGAGCCATATCAGAATCGATACCAACCTTGAAGGTTACTGTTAGTTGATATGAAGAATCTTCAGAAGATGAAGACATATATATCATGTCTTCAACACCGTTGATTTGTTCTTCTAGCGGGATACCGATAGTGCGAGCAACAACTTCGGCTGAGGCTCCGGGGTATGTGGCAGAAACAACTATTTCCGGAGGAGTAATTTCAGGGTATAGAGCTATGGGCAATGAAAATACGGATATAAGACCGGCGATGGAAAGCACAATGGAAATAACCATCGCAAAACGCGGACGTTCAATAAATATGCGAGAAAACATTATTACTTTGCCTCCTCAATTTGGTTTGAAACAACACTTGCTTTTACAGAACCGCCATCTTTTGTTTTTTGCAAACCGTTTACAATTATTTTTTCACCGCCTTCAAGACCCGCTAAAACAATTTGTTTGTCGGCAAACATACCATCAAGCTGAACCCTTGTTTCTGACACTTTACCATCATCGCTTACTACGTAGACGTATGCCCCGTTGGCATCTTGCATTACGGCTGCAGGATTGATGATTACTGCAGAATTACCTTCAGCTGACGAAAGAACAACATCAACATAGTTACCGGGAAGAAGTTTTTGAGCATTGTTTTCATATTCAAGATATACACCCAAAGTAGCAGTGTTTTGATTGATTTCATTATTTACAAAAAATGAGCTTACTTTTTCTTCGAACATTTGACCGCCGGGTAACAAAAGACGCGTTTTAAGACCGCTTGTTCCTAAATCTCTAAACATTTGATGATCCTTATCCGGAACGGAAAATGCTACCCTAATGGGTGATTTTTGAACAATGCGAGCCAAAGTTTGAGAGTTTGATGAAACAAAGTTTCCTTCTGTTACCAAAGCTTTTCCAATTACTCCGGTGAATGGTGCTTTGATTTCGGTATGTTGCATATCAATTTGGGCAAGCTCCAAATTGGCCTGAGCCTGAGTTACTGCCGCCTTGGCTTGCAAATATTCGCTTTCGGCTGTGTCTAAGGTGGATTTTGAAGCATAGTTTTGACTGCTTAATGCCTTTTGGCGCTTATAGTCACGTTCGGTCCTGACTAAATTTGCTTTTGCACTTGCCAAAGATGCTTTAGCAAGGTCGACATTGGCTATATAACGATCTTGTTCAATGATGAATAAAATATCGCCTTCATTTACGACTGATCCTTCTTGAAACAAAACTTTGTCTATGTAGCCGGAAACCTGCGGAATAAGATTTACACTGTTGATTGCTTCCACACTTGCAATATATTTCTTTTGTGGAGAAACATCGGTTTTAATGGCTTCCTCAACTAAAACATGAGGAATATTTCCTCCCACTCCCATCATTCCCGTTGCTTGCGGTGTGAGTTTGGCTTTTATATACCACCCGGTGGCTACTGAAAGCGCTATAACCAAAAAGTTTAATACTATTCTTCTTTTTTGAACCTTTATAACTTGCATTTTATTTGTTCTCCATCTTTATTCCGGCTGTTATGATATCAAACCCGCTGATTATCATTTCGCTGAATTTGATATTTTGTTTGCGATTGAATATGTAGTTGTTAATACACCCTCTCCACAAGCAAACAAATGTTTCCTTGATTGGGTTTATATCAATATCTTTTTTAATGCCACCGTTTTTTTGGATATTTAACAGGCAATCATATAGTTTCTTATCGGAAATTTGGCATAATTCGCCAATCTTATTCCATACACTTTCTATTATTGCTTCAGACCATTCCATACGGTAGTTCATAAAAAACAAAAAACGACAAAAGTCTTCATCTTTTTCAATAGATTGGGCTCTAAGTAAAATATCACTACGCAAATCTTCCAGTGTTGCTGGCGTATTTTTTAAGTATTTGCTGTGCTGTTCGGCCAACTTTAGCTCTATTAGAGCGGCAACAATGTCCGCTTTATTGCGAAAATGCCAATATACCGCGCCCTTGGTGAGGTTTATGCGTTTGGCAATTTCGTCGAATGTGGTGCGGGTGAAACCTTTTTCATAAAAAGTTATCAGCGCAGAATCGAGAATTGCCAAACGGGTTTGCTCAGCATCTTCTTTAGTTTTTCTTGCCATTTCGAAAATCTTTCCGTGTATTATTTATACATACATTCAGCAGGTATGTATAAATAATATTTTCTAAAAAGCAACAAATTTTTTATTGTTTTTACAAATATTTTTAGCGCTCTTTCTTAATGGCTTCCACGCATCTGATATAGGCGATATCGTTACTTAAATCTTCCAAATCAACCGGAATACGACGACGCCAGTTGGGATGTTTGTCACGATCTGTCCCCGGAAGATTTTGCATCTTTTCAACATGCAAAATATCTTCAAGTTGTGATAAAAATACCGGTGATGCCGTTTTAGACATGAAACGCTCGCAAGCTTCTTCTATGCCTTCAGGATAGCGTTCACCGTATATGTAGTCTCCGCTTCTCAGCTTGTCTTGCGGCCAAACCTGTGCCTCATCAAGAGCTTTTAACAGCTTAATTCTATCGTTTTCACGTTTGTGGTAGCAATCTGTTTTCTCTTTTTCGTTGGCAATTAATCCCAATGAGCTGCTGAGTTCAATATCATAACCAAACCACCACATTTTCAGCGGTGCAATATCATGAGTGGCCAAAGATGCAAACGCATCTTTGGGATAAAATTCGGGTTGCTTGAAATCGCCCCATCCCGAATCCCATCTTTCGGCCCACAGAATGCTCAATGAGTATATATTCTTAGCGGATAATGCTTCCAAAAATCCGGCAGGAACATTGCCTATACTCTCTCCCACAATAACGCATTTGTTAAGCTTGCTTTCAAGAGCTACAATGTTTAACATATCTTCAAAATTGTAATATATGTATGTTCCCTGTTCATATTTGTCAGGAATTACATACAGACGCATTAAGCTCATTACATGATCAATCCGCAATGCTCCGGCATTTTGCATGTTAGCACGTAAAATACGAATAAACGGAGCATATTTTTGTTCTTTCAGAACATCGGGTAAAAATGTGCCTAAACACCATTTTTGACCGGCTGGGAAAAAGGCGTCAGGCGGAGCT
This sequence comes from Alphaproteobacteria bacterium, assembly GCA_045615365.1. Lineage (GTDB taxonomy): Bacteria > Pseudomonadota > Alphaproteobacteria > RF32 > CAG-239 > CAZU01. The sequence continues at coordinate 26,769 of JAZLEQ010000002.1, read as the reverse complement.
CCGGTTCCTGCTTCGCGCATGAACAATTCGCTATTACTCCAATATTCGGCACTATCGCGCCCTACTCCGACGGCTAAGTCGCGGTATAGACCAATTTTCAGTCCGGAATTTGAAATTTCTTCTTGCACTTTGGCAAATTGATTAAAGGCTTCAAATTGCATATATTTGAAAAAGTTTACTCTTTCAGAATTTTCTTTAATAAAGTTTTTTACACCATCACTTTCCGGATTTCTGAGTTCTTCGGGCCAACTTTGCCATCCTCCCCATATATCCTGTGTTTTGGCTTCATATATTGCTTGAAATGCTGCCAATCTTTCCAAAGCTGCACCATATTCCTTACAAAAAGCTTGAAATTCTTTTTGTCTTTTTGATGATTTTGATTTTTGAAAACGGGAAAAACATTTTTCTAAAATCTTAACTTTAAGCGGATATATTTTGTTGTATTGGATCAGCTCATGTGAACGAATATCCGCTAAAACATCTTCAACCTCGGCTTTATCTTCCGGCAGAAATTCGGGTATTTTTTCAACATCAATATAAATCGGGTTTAAGAACTCACGAGAAATTGAAGAATAAGGGCTGGCGTTCTCCGGATAGTCATGGCAAAGAGTATTGAGCGGGTTTAAGCCGATGACATCTGCTCCGTCTTTAGCACACAGTTTTACAAAGTTAATAAGGTCTGTAAAATCGCCGACACCCCAGTTGCGCTTACTTTTGAGCGAATATAACTGCAAAGCATATCCCCACAATTTTTGATTAATATCTTCCAAACCATAACATTTTTTCGGAGCAACTGCTAATGTAGAAAAATATTTTTTACCAGATATGGTTACGGTTAAATCATAATAGCCGATTGACAATGGAGTTAAAATTTTCAAACTTTCTTTATACAAAAGCCCTTTGTTTTCAGTATCACGCATATATTCGTATTGGAGATCAGTTTGTTTCCCTTCGGAATTCTCGGCAACTATGCTGATTGAAGATAAATCACCGGAAACAACATCTATACGAATATCGCCTTCATCACGAACATATATCGGCTCCAGAGGATGTCGCCAACGTTTGTTTTCAAGCTCTTTAATTGAATTTTCTATTTGATTTTCATTGTCTGCTTTATAACCAAGTGCCTTAACAAAAAATTTAATCACCTTGTCATCTACAACATATTCTTTATGTTGCAGTCCTCCATCGGTGTAACGAACAGAAATTCCAAGTTTATCAGCTAATTTATGTAGAGTGTCGCTCATGAAAAAACTCCTTAATTAAGCACAATTAGTAAAACAGACCAGGCCGGAACATCAATATAACTGCCAGAATTATCCGAAACAATTTCGGTTTTTGTTTCCGAACTGTTAAGCAAAATATTCCATTCATTATGATTTTTTACACATGGTAACATCCATTTTTGGTTTTTGTGATTAGCATTGAATATGGCCATTACAAAATTATCATTATTTTTAATTAAATATGAAATACTGTGACGTTCGCCATCATGCCAATCAGCATCGGTAAATTCAACACCTTTTTCAGTATACCATGCCAAATCTTTGTTTCCGAATGAATCAACAACCTTTCCGGTAAAAAATTTGGTGCGCCCGAAAACTTTAAGCTTACGGCGAATACGTATTAACTTGCGAACGTATGATATCAGATTTTTTCCGCGCGGTGTAATTCCTTCCCATGCCACCCAGTTAATGGCGTTGTCCTGACAATACGGATTATTATTTCCTATTTGCGTGCGAGCAAATTCATCGCCAAAAACCATCATCGGGGTTCCAAATGAAAACATAAGTGTTGCTAACATGGCTTTCATGCGTGCAAAACGATTATTTATTACAATTTGGTTTGATGTTTCCCCTTCCTCACCGGAATTCCAACTCCAGTTTGAATCTGTTCCGTCGCGATTATTTTCACCGTTGGCAGAATTGTGTTTGTTGTTATAGCTCACCAAATCGTAAAGAGTGAATCCGTCGTGAGCAGTGATAAAATTTATACTACTGGTAATCGAGCGATTGCAATGATTAAAAACTTCGCTGGAACCGGTTAAACGTGATGCTATTTCGGCGATTTGAAACTGATCCCCTTTCCAAAAACGACGAATACAGTCGCGGTATTTGTCGTTCCATTCAGACCAACCGGGGAGAAAAGCCCCCAACTGATATCCGCCATAACCGACATCCCACGGTTCAGCTATCATCTTTACTTTTTGCAAAACATCATCTTGAGCAACAGTATATAAGAAACCGCTTGTTTGCTTAAATTCATTATTGCGACGGCAAAGTGTCGGGGCAAGGTCAAAACGAAAACCATCAACATGCATCTTTTCAACCCAATAACGCAAAGAATCCATAACTAAACGAACAACTTGCGGGTGCTGCATATTCAAGCTGGCTCCGCAACCGGTCGTATCGTGGTAGAAACGCTTATTATCCGGATTTAGAATATAGTATGACTGATTGTCAATTCCGCGGTAGCAAAGTGTCGGCCCCAGATGATTGCCCTCCCCCGTATGATTATAAACGACATCCAAAATTACTTCAATATTATGTTGATGAAGCTTTTTAACCATATCTTTGATTTCGTTTATATTGTTGCCTGACAAATATGATTGTTCCGGAGAAAAAAAGCTGAAACTTTCATATCCCCAATAATTATCAGTTATATATCCGCGTTTGTGACGATGGCCGAAAAATGCGTGTATCGGCAACAACTCAACAGATGTTATTCCCAAATATTTAAGATAATTAACCGTTGAATCATCACCAAAACCGGCAAATGTTCCGCGTTTTGTATCCGGCAAAAACGGATTTAGTTTCGTGGCTCCTCTTATATGTGTTTCATATATCACACTTTCGGAAAGCGGATGATTCGGACATACATCATTTTTCCAATCGTATTCATCATCAACGACCACCGATTTGGGAACATATGGCGCAGAATCCAAATCAGAAAAAGATAAATCTTTGTCCGGACTGTTTATATCATATCCGAAAATAGCTTTATTCCATATTAAAGTTCCGACAAGTTTCTTGCCGTAGGGGTCTATCAACAATTTATGAGGATTAAACCTGAAGCCTTCTTTCGGATTGTATATTCCATAAACACGATATCCGTAAACCAACCCCGGTTCGGCACCTTCAAGGTAGATATGCCAAATATTGTTTTCGCTCTGATTAATCGTATAGCGTTCAATTTCCAGCGAACCGCTTTCATTAAATATGCATAATTCAACTTTTATTGCATTTGCCGAAAAAAGAGCAAAATTTACTCCCTTCCCGTCAAACGTCGACCCGAGCGGATACGATTTTCCTTGATATGCCTTAAATTTTGCCATGCATACTCCTAGCGAATTGGTTTAAGCACTATTGTTGACAATGGAGGCAATGTCAGCCTGATAGAACAAGGCTTGTAGTTGTGTTCAATATGCTCAGCCTGAATAAATCTGTCGTTCTTAACACCGCTTCCCCAATAATTGACATCATCACTATTGAATATCTCTTGATATTGGCAATCTTCAGGAACTCCTAAGCGATATCCTTCCCTCACAACAGGTGTGAAGTTGCAAACTACTAACATATAATCCCCCGGATGATATCCTTTACGCATATAAGCAATTATGCTGTCATCCGCGCTGGAGTGATCAATCCACTCAAAACCACGATAGTCAAAGTCTTGTTGATAGAATGCAGGGTTGCCCTTATACATGAGGTTTAAGTCACGAACGCAATTTTGCATTCCTTTATACATTGGGTGGTCCAACAAAAACCAACGCAATCCTTCTTCGGAATTCCACTCTCTGTCATGTCCGAATTCACATCCCATAAACAAAAGTTTTTTACCGGGGTGTGTATACATAAAACCATAATAAGCACGCAAGTTTGCAAATTTTTGCCATTCATCACCCGGCATTTTAGCCAACATAGATCCCTTTCCGTGAACAACTTCATCATGCGAAATCGGAAGAACAAAGTTTTCGTTAAATGCATATAGCAAACCGAATGTTAACATTCCGTGGTGATATTTACGATGTATCGGCTCGTGAGAAATGTAGCGCAAGGTATCGTTCATCCATCCCATATTCCATTTATAGCCGAACCCAAGTCCGCCCATTGTGGTCGGACGTGAAACCATCGGCCATGCAGTTGATTCTTCAGCAACTGTTACAGCTCCATCAACCTGAGAATATGCAAGCTCATTCATACGGCGCAAGAATGAAATTGCTTCAATGTTTTCATTACCCCCATATTGATTGGGAATCCACTCACCGTTTTTGCGCGAATAGTCTAAATACAACATGGAAGCAACTGCATCAACTCGCAAACCGTCAATATGAAATTCTTTAAGCCAATATGTGGCACTTGCACACAAGAAATTGGAAACTTCAGAACGACCATAGTTATAAATTTTTGTTCCCCAATCAGTGTGCTCGCCTTTACGAGGATCGGCATGTTCGTAAAGATGAGTGCCATCAAATTCGTTTAGCCCATGGCCATCTTTAGGGAAATGCGCCGGCACCCAATCCATGATTACAGAAATACCTGCCTGATGGAATTTATCAATGAGGTAACGCAAATCATCAGGAGTTCCAAAACGAGAAGTAGGTGCGAACATTCCTATCACTTGATATCCCCAAGAACAATCTAACGGATGTTCGGTTAGAGGTAAAAATTCAACATGAGTAAAACCCATATTGGTAACATAAGGAATCAAGGTATCTGCAAGTTCACGATATGTAAGATAATCATTATTATCTTTGCGACGCCACGATCCCAAATGCACTTCATATATGGACATCGGTTTATCGAAAGAATTGTATTCACTGCGATATTTCATCCACTCTTCGTCACCCCAAACATAATTGTTTATATCATAAACTATTGAGGCCGTATTCGGACGCTTTTCAGAATAAAAAGCTACAGGATCTGCTTTCAGCAAAATGTTATCTGATTGTGTCTTAACTTCAAATTTGTAAATTTCTCCTTCACCAATGTGAGGAATAAAAATATCCCACATACCGCAAGACGGGTGCTTACGCATCACATGAACACGACCATCCCAATTATTGAATGCACCAACAACACTGACACGCTTTGCATTAGGCGCCCAAACCGCAAAACCGACACCTTTAACACCTTCTTTTTCCATTACATGAGCGCCGAGTTTTTTATACATTTCAAGATGATTGCCTTCTGCCAAAAGGTAGATATCCATATCACCTAAAGTGGCAGAAAAACGATATACGTCTTCGCTTTCATAGATATAATTATTATCATTTGTTATGCGAAACTTATATTCGAAATCGTCGGTTTTCCCCAAATCCAATTGATAAAAACCTCGTTCGTCAAGTTTGGTCATTTCACCTTTTGAAACACCATTTTTATCAACAACTTCAACCTTCATTGAGTGGGGCTGGTAGGTGCGAATATACACCTCTTTTGAGCCCTTATTTTTATGAATACCCAATACCGAAAAAATATTGCCGTGGTCGCCGTTAATAACAGCTTCCATTTCTTCTTTTGATAATAAATTTTGCATAAAAAATTCCTTAAAATTTACAACATAATTAACACAGTTTTTTGTTAAAAAAAACATCGTTATTTATTTATAAATTCTTATTGTTTTAAATGCAAGTATTTAATTTGTCGGATGAAAAAAATGTTTTTTTTAACTAATATTTAAGATTAGCTATTGACGTATGAAATTTTGTATGTATATTTAGTGATGTTTATTGTATTTTTTTTGGAGTTAGTAACTATGAAAAATAACGAACAAGCAATCAGAGAAGCTGCTTACTATATTTGGCAGAATGCAGGTTGTCCTTCCGGTCAGGACGAATACTTCTGGTCAATGGCTGTTGAACAACTTTCTAAGAAGAATAATTGCAAAGTTTCTTGCGCAAAAAAATCTTCTTCATCAGCCAAAAAAACTACTTCTGCTGCTAAAAAATCAACCAGCAAAAAGTCTAAGTAGTTTCTTGCTTTTGAATTTAAAAATCTCCGCTAATTTGCGGAGATTTTTTTATGTTTTTTGAGCTAAAATAACATATCCGACAACATCTTTTTCCCCTTCTTTCCTGAGAACTTTTTCTTCCTTTTTAACAATAACAAATTTGTTTTTTTTAAGCAAATTTTCCACATATTTTAAAGAATGAACAAAGCGTGATGACGGCATTAAAAAATAGTCTTTTTCATTTTGTGAATTCGATGAAAAGGTGAATACGAAAACACCCTTTTCTTTTAATAAATTTCCAACCTCAGAAAAAACAGAATCCAACTTGCCGAAATAAGTGAAAACATCTGACGACACAACCGCATTACATTCAGATTTAATTTTGGAAAAACATACAGTTATATCCGATTTTATAAGCTTATCATAAACATTTTTTTCTTGTGCCTTCTCAAGCATTTTTGCAGAAATATCTACGCCCGTAATTTGCGAATTTTTAATTAATTTTTTAATTTCTTTTCCACACAATCCGCTACCGCAACCAAGGTCTAAAATATTTAATTTTTCAGAAGTTTTGTCCTGAAAAAATTTAGCTAAATATTGAGCAATAAATTTGGGAGAATCGTATTGAAGTTCGACCAAAATATCATCAAAATCAGAGGCGAAAACATCAAACAATTCTTCAACGTATTCGGGTTCGGAAACAGCAAAATTTTTATTGTAAAAATATGAGTTATAGCATTGTTTAGCAATGGGATTTTCAGGATATTCAGAATGCCATTTTTTTAACATCTCATCTGTTTTATCGCGTCCGCAACAATCAAAAATTTCATAGATTGTATATGCCAGATTAAGATGATGAGAGGTATCTTTTTCATCACAAAGAATCGCTTGCCAAGCCTCACTTAAGGATGAATCAAAATCGCCTTTTTTTAAGTGAATTTGTGATAAGTAATTGTGCCACCATGCGTTAGAAGAATCGAGAGAAATTACTTTATTAAAATATGGTATGGCATCATCATATTTTTCACATTCAAAGTATGATACGGCAATATTTGCGGCAGCTGCGAAATGATGAGAATCGAACTTTAGAATTTTTTTATATATTTTAATTGCTTTTAAGAAGTTTTTTTCCGCATAAAACTTATTGGCTTTTTTAATCAGATGCTGACATTTTTCTTCTTTGTTTTTGAGAAAAAATAAACTCATTTCAACCTTAAACTTTTCTTAATTCAGATATTATATATATGATATAGAATCAGGATAGTTAAAGAAATGATAACTTACGGAAATTTAGAGATTATAAAAATATCATTACCCTTGGTTTTGGGAATGGTTGTTCAGGTTATGGTGGGACTTACCGACACTGCCTTTTTGGGAAGAGTCGGTGAAGTTGAGCTTGCAGCATCGGCTTTGGGCGGTATTTTTTACATAGTGATTTATATGGTGTTGCAGGGCTTGGGCGTGGGTGCCCAAATTATTATGGCACGAAGAAACGGCGAAAAAAGATTTGATAGAATCGCCGCGGTATTTTACCAAACAATTACAATGAACTTGATTTTTTCCTTGTTTTGTATCGGACTTATTTTTCTATATGCAAAACCATTTTTAAAACTAATTGTGGCCGACGAAAGTGTTTTAATTGCCGTTTTGAATTATTTACTTCCGAGAAGTTTCGGTTTGGTTTTTGCCGGAGGAATCGCAACCTTGCGTTCGTTTTTTGTTGCCAATACGGATACCAGACCTATTTTCCTTTCATCTTTAGTGCTTGCAATCAGCAATTTTATCTTTGATTATCTGCTTATTTTCGGCAACTTCGGCTTTGAAGCAATGGGATTGAAAGGTGCTGCAATAGCATCGGTTTTAGCCGAGTTTACAACCGTTGTTTATTTTGTTGTTTATCTGATTACAAAAGTGAAATTGTTGAAATTCGGATTTGAAAAATTTTCGTGGTGGAACCAAAAACTTTGCAACGGAATTATTCGATTGTCGGTTTGGATTGTGGTGCAAAACTTGTTGGTTTGGGGATCTTGGTTTTATTTTTTTATTGAGATTGAAAAACTAGGTTCGGAAGAACTTGCTGTCTCAAATATTTTGCGTTCTATTTCAGGTTTACCTTATATAATTGCCAATGCTTTTGCTGTTGCAATTTCATCTATTGTCAGTAATTTAATCGGAGCCGGTAAAGATCGCGAAGTTATTCCGACAGCTTTCAGAGTGCTTAAAATTGCGGCAATTCCTTTTTATTTGTTCCTAGGGTTGATTGTGTTGATGCCGGTGATGTTTTTGAGAATCTACACCAATGATGCCACATTAATTCAGACGGCGATTACTCCGCTTTATGCAGTTGTTTTCACTTATGCATTTTCTCTTCCGGGGTTGATATATTTTTATACTGTATATGGCACGGGAAAAACAAATGTTGCCTTGGTTATTGAGCTTATAAGCACGGTAGCTTATGTGGTTGCAATCAGGATTAATGTGGAAATGCCGTATCCGAGCTTAGCACAGTGTTGGCTTTCGGAGTTGCCTTGCCATGCCATTTATTGGATGATGTCGTATTGGTATATAAAACGTAAGAAATGGTGCTGCGAAATTATTTGAGAATCGGAAATGAATAAAAAAAGCGCAATCCCCCTTACCGGATTGCGCGTTATAAGTTTGTTAATCTATTTCGTATATTTTGACCTTCTCTATCGGAAGATCTGATTTGCCAAGCATTTTAGCGATGAAAATGGCCATAGGCTTGGCTTGTTTGTTGGTCAGAGGCGTTCCGTTGACGGTTCTGGCCAATTCTGCAATTTGAAGCTTTTGCTGCAAATTACAAGCTATTTTTCCCCCTTGAACTCTATTGTTTAAGTCAGTAATAACCGAGTTAAACCTTGATGGTGTTGGGGAGTTGACGTAAAAAACGTCTACCATCAGTGGCTCTCCTTGTTTTTCTCCAAAAATACGCATTGCAGAATCTACAGAGTATTTCTGTGTGGTAGAAAAAGAGGAGATGAGAGCTACCATGTGTCTCATTTTTTTATAGTTTTAGGGTTAATAATTCAGTTAACACTTTTTATTTAACTCATTTGTAAATAAAGTTCAAGGAATTTTAGACAAAAAAATTTTTTTTGTGCATTTCATGTCGGCCAGCAAGAAAAAAAACGTTTGAAGATATTGGATTTGCGCCGACATCTGCAATAAAAAAAATTTTTTTAAAATTTTGCTTGCCAATCAGAAAAAATATGTTAAAACATAATCCGTTGAATGTATCGGATTGTAGTTCAGCCTGGTAGAACGCTTCGTTCGGGACGAAGAGGTCGCTGGTTCGAGTCCAGTCAATCCGACCAAACATAAAAATGCCACCTTTATGGTGGCTTTTTTATGTTTGAATTTTGGGACTTTGGATTTGAACCTACAAAAGTAGGTTCGACTACAAGCGAAAGGTGGACGGAAGAACGCAGATAACCATAGGCTTATGATCGCAAGCAATTGTGTAAAATAAAATAAGCAGTTCATTTAAAAACTGCTTATTTTGCAAGTAATTTCAGCATTGTAATGCTTTTTTGAGAAGTGATATTGCCTTTTCGGTTTGGTAATAGTTACCATCTTTACCTTTGGTCAATAAACCTTCTTCTACACGACGGTTCAACTCATTTTCGTGAGTCACGATTTCCGCTGGAGATGGTTTAAAAATATCCATCAATTGTTCAACAGCTTCCTGAGATGGAACTAATCCGAACTCGGTTTCCACCCAAATTTCTTTACGTTGTTTTTTGATTTTGTTCATAACACAAAGTTTTTAATGATTATTTACTTTTGTTAATTTTTTAACTTTGTTTTTTAAGTTGTTAAAAGGTTGCCAAAAATGACATTCATCAACAATAAAACAAATAGTCAATGATGCAACTGATAATAACAGCCATTTCCAATTCAAGGTCCCATTAAACATAATAAGACCAAAAACAGTAAGTAGAAAAAAACAATTTTTTTTCATAAATCATAATATTTAAATAGTTCGACATAATTATTCTTATTAGTGGGCAGATGATAATCTATTTTATTATAAAAATCAAATGGTTTTACGTCTAATTTTTGGAAAATCATTGTTTTCCACGTCACGCCAATGATTAAAAAAATAAAAAAGTCAAGCTATAAGCTAGTGGTCAGTGTATTTCATTGAAAAACAACAAAAAAAATTTTTACAAAACAAGTGGGCAGTAAATTTAGTCACCCCCATCAGTATGGATGAGAAAGTTCGACCACGACCTCATAACACTCTGAAAAAAGAACAAAAAAACCATGTTATATAAAATGGGGTATTTTTTTATAATTTAGTAGGGGTCAATCCGACCAAACAAAAAAGGGGCGCCTTTAGGTGCTCTTTTTTTGTTTGAACATGGAATGTTTGACGCGAACCTGCGAGACGCTGGTTTGACCTCAAGCGAGAGGCGAACGGGAGTGCGCCGGTGAGCTTTAGCGAATGAGCGCAGAGGCAACTTGAACGTAGTGAAAGTAGTCCAGTCAATCCGACCAAACAAAAAAGGAGCGCCTTTAGGTGCTCTTTTTTTGTTTGAACATGGAATGTTTGACGCGAACCAGCGAGACGCTGGTTTGACCTCAAGCGAGAGGCGAACGGGAGTGCGCCGGTGAGCTTTAGCGAACGAGCGCAGAGGCAACTCAAACGAAGTGCAATGTGGTTCAGTCATTTAAGATCAAAATAAAGAATTATGTTTACATTTTGAAAAAAAGGTATTAGTAGAATATTATTACCTTATAACAAAATATATTATTAACACTTAAAATATTACAATTATGGGAAACAATCATGTAAATGGTAAAAATCCAGTCGTTATTCCTGATAAGGATTACGATAAGGAGCTTGAAAAGTGGAAGGAAAGCGAAACTCCTGAATACAAAGGTAATGTTCGCGAAGACAACCCTCATGGCGGTGCTGATTATCCTCACGCTCATCTCACTCTTGATGGTGATCCAAACACAGACATTGTAGTTGTTAAAGAAAGCAACGCACCTAAAAAGTAGCACTGATGAGGTAATATCTCTGGCTTCTGACAAAAAACGCTTGTTGAATAAACAAGCGTTTTTTTGTTTGTTTTTCATCACTTATGTAAGTTCGAAATTAAGATTTGTAATCTTATTGTTTTGAAAAATTGTTTCGAACTTATTTATTATTTTCTTCACGAGTTTTTGAGTTATCTACCTCTAAGGTGATGTATTCCGGTGGAATATATCCTTTGGTTAGGACCAAAAAATAATGTTTAATTGTGGCCCATGGCGAATATTTTATATATTCGTCATTTCCGCACAAATGCCAATCATTAGGCTCTAAATCAAAATCATTTATATTATTTATCTTATAAATATTTTCAAAACCAGGGTTGGTTAAAATTGTTTCTCTTAAATCTTTACAATATACTGCTTCGACAATTCCGTCTTCAATAAGTTTGTTCAAATCAAATGAGATTACATCAGCCTGACGGACAAGATTGTTTAAGTATGGATGTTTATATTCTTCTTGTGGTGCTACATCTGTTATAACACAAATAGAACGTAAACGACCTTTAAATGTTTGTTCTAAATAGGCTATAATATCTTCAGTATTTTCTGATTTTGCCGAACTTCTGTGAACCAATAAACGTTTTTTGGTATCTTCATTGTCCTTATCAAACATAGCTAGTGATTTATAGCCTTCTTTTTTTATATTTTCATAAGCATAGGTATATAAATATACTTTCATAAAAGTTTTCTCCTATTTAGATCTTTCCTATTTTACGCTTCCGTAATTGTCCAATAAACAATACGCAAACAATTAAAGTTATTTGTTTCTTACTAATTCAATAACATCACTCTTTTGGCTTTCTTCAAACAAAGCGTAGCCCGAAGCTGTATATGCAACCGGTTTAATCTTGCCTTCCTTCATCCAATATCTGATTGTTGAAACAGGAACTCCAACTAACTTTGCAAACTTAGCTATTGTTAGCATATCTTTGCTTGGCTCTTTTTGATTTACATCAAGTAATGCAATCATCATTTTAAGTGAGCGATTAAGAGATGAAAGCATAAAATTATAATAAGGCTCGTTATTTTCTCTGACTTGGTATGTTTCAAGCGCTGTTAAATATCTTTTTCTATCAATGGTGCGAATAATTATCGGTGCATAGCCATTTTGTAGTAAAATAGCATTTAATAATAACCTTGCTGTTCGACCATTACCATCTGTAAATGGGTGAATGGTAACCAAACGATAATGTGCCTCTATTGCTTTAACCAATATATCATTATCTTTTTGTATTAACCATTGCCCAAATTCTTTCATTAAATCAGGCACTTTAATAGGATTAGGCAAAACTGTTTGTGATCCGGATATCCTCACTCTAACCGAACGATAAAAACCTGCATTTGAATCATCTATACCTGATAAAATTATTTTATGTATCTGTAAAACAAAACTTTCATCAATTTTTACATGCTGTTTACTTGCTCTCAATATAAACTCAAAAGCCTTTGCATGGTTTATTGCTTCCAAGTAATCATTTATAGGTTTTGAGCCTGAAGTTAAATTTTCTTCAATAGCAAGTTCTGTTTCTTGTCTGGTTAATGTATTACCTTCTATCGCATTAGATGTATATGCAAGTTCTGTCTTTAACCATTTATCCAAAGTCTTTTGATTATCTTTATTTTTCAAAAGATCTTGCAAAATAGCTTTGTTTTCTTCAATTTTTTTCATAATTTCTTGCATATCAACCTCATACTTCATAGTTTTAATATTCTATAACTATAAACTTTAAATATTAAAATGTCAATATATAGTTTATACTTTGTATATTTTGAAACTATAAACTTTAAACATTAATATGCAAAATGCTTCCTGATGACGCGCACATTACGGTTGAAACCAAAAAAGATTATGAAGATAACTTGAAAGATTTTGTTGAAGATATGGGTGAATTGAAAAAATATTTGCGATAAGTTAACGATTAATATATAAAAATAACCGACAATGGTGCTACAATATGTGAAAAAGATAAATAACAAAAATGGACTTTGCAATGTTCGAAATAAAAAAAATATTAAAAATATCTGCTGTTTACATTTGTGTTTTGCTTGGGTGTATCGCAACATATGTTTTTTGGGCTCATGGAAAAATTGTGGTGGAACAGGTTTTTTTCCTTGATGAAACCGTGTTACAAATGAGTTGGGTGAAAAAAATTGCTTTAATCATAATTCTGATATCGTTGGCTTTATCGTTTGCAATTTTCCTTTTAAAATCGCCTAAAATCAAGTTCATGATATCTGTGCTTGCAATATTATTGTTTGTTTATGTTTTCAGTGTATTTGATTATATACGATACAACATTTCTTTTTCCGATTTTTATGAAAAAGAATATAAACCTTTTGTTTTGGAGGGTGGTTCTTTTCCGAAAGACAAAAGAAATCTTATTATGGTTTATCTTGAGAGCATGGAACAGGATTATGCCGGAAAAGATGTTAAACCTTATTTGGACGAACTGCAAAAAGATAATACGGGACTATTTGGCTTTAAGCAACTTAAAACCACCAATATGACTATCGGTTCTCAGTTTGCCGGACTATGCGGATTACCCTTAAAAAAAATAAGATTAAACACTGATTTTTATAATTTTAAGCCAAATATTGTTTGCGTGCCCGATATTTTGAAAAAAGCAGGTTATAATTTAAGCTATCTTAAAGCAGCAAAAATTTCTTTTTCAGGTGCCGAAATGTTTGCCAAACAACATTCTTTTGACAATGTTAAGGGATATGAAGAATTAGCTCCGACACTGAGAAAAAGTTTTTCCGATGTTGAAGGAAATAATTTCGGTGGGCTCAAAGACCGAATGCTTTTTGAAGCGGCAAAATCCGAACTCAAAAACCTAAAACAACCATTTATGCTGGTCTTAACAACTTTAGATATGCACTCTTCTCCTAATTACTTTCTTGATGAAGGGTGTGAAACAAAATTCGGTGATATCCGTGATGCGGTCGGTTGTGTTGAAAGAAACGTGAAAGATTTTGTTGAATGGCTGAAAAAACAAGAATTTTATGAAAATACAACAATCATTTTATCAGGTGATCATATTGGAAATTTTGAAAGTATGCTGCCTTCATCTTCGGCATCGACTTATAATACAATTATTAATTCGGCAAGCAAAAATCTTCTAAAAAAACATTTGTGGACGACCTACGATCTGGCTCCCACAATCTTAAACAGTTTAGGTTTTGATGTTGCTCATTTGGGCTTGGGACGTTCATTGTATAGGGACGAAAATACTTTGTTTGAAAAATACGGAAATGTTTTCGAGTTTAAGGCAATGTCTAAAAATAAATTATATGATAAACTGAGTAAGAATAATAAGAAAAAATATTCGTATAAGAACTATGCTTTAGGAAAAGTATTAACCAACAAACAAATCGGCAAATATATTGATATGGGAAACAATAAATTTTGCAACAGTGCAAGCATAATGTCGTTGGACATAGGCAATGATTTTCCGGAAAACATGACCTTGAAAGCAGACATAAAGGCTTTTGTGTTTGAGTTTGATATTTTGCTGAACGGAAATATTATATTTTCGCACAATGATAAAAAAAGCAAAGCAACAAAAATCAACGTTCCCATAAAAAAAGAGTGGCTTGGAAATGACGGAAAAATTATTATTGAAACGTCTTTTATGCAAAATATCAACAGTTATAATCCGGGCGGAATATGTTTTGACAACTTTGTTTTACAATGAAAAATGTGCAAAAATAAAGAAACCGCTCAAAAGAGCGGTTTCTTTTAATATTGCTAAATTTCTCGGCAAAATTCTTTTAAGCGCTTAATTGATTTTTCAATTTGCTCTTCCGAACATGCATAGCTTAAACGAATGTATTCGGGAGCGCCAAAAGATTCGCAAGGAATTACCGTAAGCAATTTCTTTTCCAACAGTTCTTCGGCAAATTCTTTTGCGGTTTTGCCGGTTTTGCTGATGTTGCACATAACATAAAACGCGCCTTGCGGTTCAATGAAGCTTATTTGCGGAATTTCCTTTAACAATTCGCACAACAATTTGCGGCGACGGGCAAATGTGTTGACCATATTTTGAACTTCGGTGTCGGCCTTGCCTTGAAGAGCGCAAACTGCGGCATATTGAACAAATGTTGTGGCATTACTTGTTGCATGGCTTTGCAATGCTGAAATTCGCTTAACCAACCATGTCGGTGCAACCAAATAGCCCAAGCGCCAACCGGTCATGGCATAGGCTTTGGAAAAGCCGTTGATGGTAATTGTAAGCTCGGCTATTTTTTCATTAAGCGATGCAATACTAATGTGTTTAACGGTTTCGTCGTATATGAGTTTTTCATAAATTTCGTCAGACAAAACCATAATATTGTGTTTAACCGCAACATCGGCAATCATTTGCAGAGTTTCTTTTGAATAAACGGCTCCGGTCGGATTGCTTGGCGAATTTACAATTATCAATTTGGTGTTTGGGGTGATTGCCTTTTCCAAATCTTCTCTTAAGGGTTCGAAATTGTTTTCGGCTTTAGTTTGAACTTCAACCGTTTTGGCACCGGAGGCTTTAATCATCTCGGGGTATGAGAGCCAATATGGAGCCAAAACAATAACTTCGTCGCCTTTGCCACACAAAGCGGTTATGGCTTCAAACAGAGCCAATTTTGCACCGGTGCAAACAACCACATTTTCGGATTTTGCAGACACACCGTGACTTGCCATTTTTTTAACGATTTCTTCTTTAAGTTCAGGTAAGCCGGAAGATGCAATATAGCCGACTTTGCCGTCGTTTAGCGCCTTAATGCAAGCATCTTTTATGGCTTGAGGAGTGTCAAAATCGGGTTCGCCGACAGACATTGAGCAAACATCCAAGCCTTGTTTTTTCAGTTCTTTGGCACGAGCCGCCAAAGACAATGTTACCGAGGGCGAAAGAGTGCCCAACGGGCTGAAATTGTTTTGTAAATCGTTCATTTTTTTATACTCCTATTTATAAGGAAAAGTTTCAACAATGCCTTCACCGCTTATGGTGCAGAGCATGCTTAATGCTTTGTCGGAATTTTCATCGGGCACCGAAACGGCATATTTCATCGGCTTATTAAGCAAAACTGCTGAAGCAACAGCACAAACGGTGGTGGCAATTCCGTAATAGGTTTTGCCTTTGCCTTCGATGATGGTCATGCCGGCTTTTTTTACGGCCTCGGCAAGCTCTTGTTTTTCGGTTTCAGAAAAATCGGCAGGTTTGCCGTCAATAGTTACTTCATCCCATAGAACAATTTGTTCATCGCCGTGCTCGCCCACAACCGGAGCATTGATTGCGGAAGCGGGTTTGTTTAGTCTTTCGGCCAAAAGCGCAACCATGCGAGATGTGTCGAGCGCGCAACCGGTGCCCATAACCTTGCCTTTGGGCATTTGTAAAAATTTGGCAGCGTGGTTTGCCAAAACATCAACCGGATTAGATACAACTATCACAATAGCGTTTGTGTTGGTGTTTTTAATTTCGGTGCAGATGCTTTCCATAATTTTGGAATTTTTAATCAGCAAATCGTTGCGACTTTCGCCTACTTTACGCGAAACTCCGGCAGTGATTACAATAACATCACTGTCGCCACAATCGGCGTATGTGCCTTTTTTAACAACAGTTTTACTGATTTCGGGAAAACCATGGCGGATGTCCCAAACTTCGGAATTTGTGCGCCCTTCGTCAACATCAACCAAGGCGATTTCATCGGCAATTTCTTTAAGCATCATGGAATATACCGAGGTTGAACCGACCAAGCCGGCTCCGATTACGGTGATTTTTTTCATTTTATTTTCTCCCTTATATAACTCTTGAATAAAAATTGTTTTGAATTTACACCTTCGCGCCTTGAAAAGACAAGGATTTTTTAGGATGTTTCAACAAGAGAAAATGAAAATTGTATCAAAAAAATCCTCCCCGATTTTTTCGGGGAGGACTGCGAGGGTTTATAGCAACATATCATTAGTTGTTGCTGTTTCCTCCTATGTGTTGTTTTAACATATCGACAGATAATTCGCCGTTGGTTGGCGTTGATGAATGTGAACCATTACCAGATGCACCTTTAGGCGTTATACCTCTTTTTGCTTGGATTATATCAGCTGCTGATTTGCCTTGGTTGTTGCTATCTTCATTACGTTCCAAACCATATTTTGCTAATTTTTGTTCATGATCTTTCATAAATTCGTTCTGAATTTCTGTTCTGTTTTCTTTGGGTATTTGCGATATTTCGCGATATGCTTGTTCACTTGTTGCTAATTTTCGCGTTTCATGGTCAAATATTTTATCAACTGCAGCTCTATTTTCAGATTGGGCAATTACAGCTCCGTCCGAAGTTTTATATACATGAGTTCCATCATCTTTCTTATCTAGTTTAAATTCCTGTTTGATATCGTCTACAACTTCATTGTCAGGATCGCATTTAGCAACAAAACGGCCGCCAATTTTGGTAACTTCTACACCATTTCCTTTATATACTTTGGATTCATTTCCTTTAGCTTCATGGCCTGTTTCCTCCGTGCCTTCACTAATTTTCCCAGTTTGTTTTTCTACATTTTCTACTTCCGGAGCTTCATGAGTGTCTGCTGATAATTTTACTAATTTACCCTCTTCGTTTCTGGTTAACCCTATATTTGCCATCATTTCATCATGCTTTGCCTTAAATTCAATTTGTTCTTCCGTTAAATTATCTTGAGGTAAGTTACAATATTTTTCTTCGTCATACCACAAATTACCTATTAATTCATCCCTAATATGATTAAGAGCATCTGAATTAGAGGCTTGTTCTTGGGTGGCTGTGAATGTTGATATAACTTTATTTGTATACGGACTTATTATTTCACCTTGTTGGGTTTCGCGGTTATAATACGCATCATCATCTAAATCACTACATTGAGTTAAAATAGCACCTTTACTGCTATTAACCCATTTTTTCGGGGCGTATATAGTTTCGTCTACAGAAGCGCCTTGGCCATCTTGTCCACCTTGTGTTGGGGGTTCAACATTTACTTTTCCTTCCGGAGTTTCTGAAGAAGCATTTTCTGCTTTTGATGCAGGGGTTTCTGGATCTCCTGCAGGAGGAGTTGCGCCTTTATTACTCGGAACTTTCATCAACTCTACTTCCAGTTCTTCAGATTCAACTGAGGGATTTAAATCTTCATCAGTGATCACTATGGGATCACCTTCTATTTCCACATTAAGATCAATTTCCGGAGCTGCAGGAGGAGTTGCGCCTCCATCACTCGGAACTTCCATCAACTCTACTTCCAGTTCTTCAGCGAGTTCTTTGCCGCTTTTTGTCTCGAGTTTAAGTTCTTTATCATCTACATCTAAGAGAGCATCATCTACGGTGTCTTCTTTTATTTCCACATTAAGATCAATTTCCGGAGCTGCAGGAGGAGTTGCAGAAGCGCCTTGGCCATCTTCTCCACCTTTTTCATCTTGTCCGTCTTGGTATTTAGGATTGTTCTTGTCAATTGACCAACCGTCGGTTTCTTTTACTTGGTTGAGCCCTTCGTATAAATCTTTATAGATTCCGGTTTTGTTCATGCTTTCTAAGGTTGCATCGGAAACATTTTTTCCTTCGACCGAAAGTTGCGTGATATTGCCGTCTTTATCAAATTTCATTGAGAAATCTCGTCCGCCTTCGGAAACACCTTTGAGCGACATACTTCCATCATCATTAAATTTAACGTTATTAACGTCTGTGTTGCTTTCGCCCATGTCATTCAAAGATATATGTGTTGTATCCAAAGTAAATTTGTCACCACCGTTTATTTCACCGACAACTTTGTATTCTCCGGTCTCGGAATTGACCAATTGTATTTTAGTAATTCCCAAATTGTTGTTAGCCTGATTTTCAGCCATCATTTGTTGGTGTTTTTCAGCTATCGGATCAGGCTTTTCAGCACTTGACTCAACCTTCACTTCAGGATCTTTAATATCAGCTAATGGTTCAATTTTCGATCTTGGTGTTTCTGCTGAGGTTTGTTTTTCTTTTGCAGCGGCAAGATCTTCATAATATTTTTCCAAACCGCCATCTATAATATTGCCTTTTTCGTCAAAACAATTATTGGCTAAATTGTGAATTTCTTTCAGTTGCTCTTCGGTAAATCCTCCATTGTCCATCATTTTTGCCAAAGTGTCAGAATTTTTCCATTCTCCGCCCAAAATCCCATTAACAGCTTTGGCATTTACATCAAAAAGACGCTCAATTTGAGTCTCATTTGCCAAATCATATGGAGGCGCCGGAGGTCCCATTTCTTCTAAGACTGCGGTTCCTTGGGGTGATTCAACATAGTTATCAGGCGCCGGCCCCGTAGGTTGTTGAATGAATGGATTTGAACCATTAAACGGATTGTTTATTTCTGTTTGACTTGCTGTATCTTGGCTTGGCGAATTAGAACCCGCATCCGCATTTACTCCGTGTGAAAGCGTTGTGAAGACGGCTATTGCTGTTCCTATACCTTGTGATCCGCCAACCTTTATTGCTCCCCATACGTTGCCTGTGTCTTTATAATGTTCAACACCTGATCTGAATGCTTGGGCTAAACCTTGACCAATACTCGCAACTGAACGAGTTAAGTTTGTTGATTGGAGATTTATTCTATTCTGAACATACGAACCTATATTTGATGCCACATTTTGAACTCCGTCCAACTCAATTAAAGAATTAAATCCCTTTCCTATATAACCCAATGCCTGACCGGAACCCAGTACTCCAAGACCGCTTATAGAACCAAGTGTTGCCGAAAATGCAGATAACCCCATCATGCTAGCTTGCCACGGGTGATCTTTTGCATAGCTCCAAAAGCTTTTACCACTCATCTTGGCCGACTGGCGCATACTCTTAACTTGTTTGTGGACATTATATCCGGCATAAACAGCAAGACCAACAGGACCTGTTAACAATCCTATGGCCTGAACTTTTGCATACCCCAAAGCCGCATTTCGCAAAGCCGGCCACAAGTTCGGATAGCGTTTGGTCATATTATTGTTGAAACTTGTTATTTTTTTGCCTAGTTTTGTTTCTGCGATTTTTTTCTGAAAGTTGTCCGAAAAGTTGCTGAACTTTGATGTAATATTTGCATAATTAACTACTTTTGTGGTTACCAAAACGCCGTCAGTAATGGTGTATCTCTTGTCAGACTTTATTATATCAAATGCTCTTTTAGTTTCGTCGTTACTCGGCTCTTTGCCTCCCCATCTGTTTATTACATCATCAGCTTGTTTCGGATTATTAACTGCATTGCGAGCAGCTCTGTTACCGGAAGCAATTCTTTCTTGAAGGATAATGGCTTCGGTGGTGTAGTTTTCTATTTTTTCTTTGATGGCTTCTTTGAGTTTTTTCTTTTTTTCTTCTTCGTTCAGTTCATCCCAACTTGAATCCATTCCAAGATCTTGAATCGCATCAATCTCTGCCAACGTATATATTTCGTTTTTAACTTTGTGTTTATAGTTATATTCATTGACTCTGTTATTCCAAAAGTTGTTAAGATCTTTTAGGGTTATTTCTTCGCTGTTTCCGGCCGAATCATCTATAAATTCATCTTTTTGGGAGTCGTAAAAGCTGTTTTTTTCAGCAAACTCTGTGATTGCCTCGATTCTTTTTAATATTTGTTCCTCTTGAGGTGAAAGAGGGGCTTCGTCCACTTGTTCCTCTTGAACTGAAGGAGAAGCTCCGACCACTGGTGCTTCTTGAGTTGGAGGAGAAGCTTTGACCACTTGTTCCTCTTGAGCTGAAAGAGAGGCTTCGTCCTCTGGTGCTTCATCATCTTCTCTGGTTTTACCAGCCTGAGCAGCCTTTAATTTTGCATCTCGCACTTGACGCATCTTTATTTGAAGCTCTGTCATTTTTTCATATAATTGTTCGTTTTCAACAATGCCTTCAGCATCGCCAAAAATATTAAGATTGTTTATATGATTATTTAATTCATCAAGCGTTAATTCATCAAATTTTAAATCATTTAAGTAAGAAACGCTTTCTTCTATCGAACTAAAATCTTTGGGCATAGCACACCTCGCAACTCCTAAAAAAAATACTCTTTATTAACACTATAATACAACATTATTAACAAATGTTCAACAACTTTTGGACAAAATTTTTAAAAAAGTGTAATTTTGATAATAAATATTTTTTTCAACAATGCATTTTTTTTACTGGACATTATATTTTTTTTGTTTTATAAGGCATGAAGTCTGCTGACGAAAACTTGTGCTCAGGTAGCTCAGTCGGTAGAGCAGAGGACTGAAAATCCTCGTGTCGGCGGTTCGATCCCGTCCCTGAGCACCATTTCAAACCCTTGAGAAATCAAGGGTTTTGTTGTATCTGAGCATTTTGTTTTTTCATAGGAGCTTTTTTTATGATCTCACCAATCAGACTTCGCTTTTTAAGCTCGTCTTCTTGGGGGACGGTCCGCTTGGGAACGTAGGCTCATTACGCGCGCTTTCGCGTCGCTTATTCGCTTACGTTTTCCAAGATTTTACAGATAAAAATAACCGGAGCAACGGTTATTTTTACTTAGCAATCCCGTTCGCACCATTTCAAACCCTTGAGAAATCAAGGGTTTTGTTGTATCTGAGCATTTTGTTTTTTTATAGGAGCTTTTTTTGTGCTCTTTGTTTTTTTCAAAAACCTTTTTTATGCCGCTGTTATTTTAAGTTGTTAGCTTATTGATACTCATGGTTGAAAAAAATGAACAATTAATATAAAAATTTAAATCGACGAAATATAAAACATCTTTAAACAGCGAGTTAATATGCTAAATAAAAAACAACCTAAAGTTTCGGTTTTAATGCCGGTTTATAAAACTGATGAAAATCATTTGAAAGAATCTATTGAAAGTATTTTATGCCAAACATTCACTGATTTTGAATTTTTAATTTTGGATGACTGCCCTGATAATGACAGAGAAATTGTTGTTAATTCATTTAATGATAATCGTATTAAATATTTTAAAAATGAAAAAAATTTAGGAATTACAAAGTCGCGTAATAAATTAATTGAAATGGCAAAAGGTGAATATTTGGCCATTTTTGATCATGACGATTTGTCTATGCCCACTCGCCTTGAAAAACAAGTTAAGTTTTTGGACGAAAATGATGATGTTGGAGTAGTCGGAAGCAATATTGAAAGTTTCCCTCAAAAAAGGTGCATCCGCCAACCGATTGAAAACCATGATATTAAATTAGCTCTTATGACACAATGCGTGATTGCTCACTCATCCGCAATGATCAGAAAACAAGTATTGGTTGAAAACAATGTAAGATATCGTGAAGAATATTCTCCGTCTGAAGATTATGCATTATGGTGCGATTTGATTAAATTTACAAATTTTCATAATATACCGGAAGTTTTGTTTAAGTGGCGCGACCATAAGACAAACACCTCAAAAACCCAAGATAAAAAGATGAAAGAAGCAACTTTGCGTATTCATGCCGAAGTGCAAGCAAATTTTCCGGCACTTTATAATGAATTTTTGTTAAAGGCAAAACAGAAAAGAACATTCTCTTTATTCGGTTTTATCCCTCTGATACGTTTAGAAACTCAAGGATACAAAACAAAAGTATTATTGTTTAATAAGATTTTGATAGCAACTTACAAAAAATCAATAAAACTTAAGGGAGTATAGAAATGAAAGGTATTATTTTAGCCGGAGGAAGCGGAACAAGACTATATCCTCTAACTAAAACAACATCTAAGCAATTATTACCGGTTTATGATAAGCCGATGATCTATTATCCGCTTTCAACACTGATGTTGTTTGGAATTAAGGATATTTTGATTATCTCCACTCCGCAAGATACTCCAAACATTGAAAAATTATTCGGTAATGGTGAAAAATTGGGACTAAAAATTCAATATGCCATCCAAAACGAACCCAAAGGAATCGCCCAAGCTTTTACAATAGGAGCAGATTTTGTGGGCAATGACGATGTTTGTCTTATTTTGGGCGACAACATCTTTTATATGGGTGAGCAATTCCATTTCTTTAAGGAAGAAGTGGAGAAAAACAAAGGTAAAAGAGCAACTATTTTTGCTTACCATGTTTCTGATCCGGAACGTTTCGGTGTGGTGGAATTTGACAAAGATTTGAAAGCCGTTTCAATTGAGGAAAAACCCAAAAATCCGAAATCAAATTATGCCTCCGTCGGACTTTATTTTTATCCGTCTGATGTGGTGGAAAAAGCCCGCGGATTAAGACCTTCCGCAAGAGGAGAGTTTGAAATTACCGACCTTAATAATCTTTATCTTAGTGAGGGGATAATGTCGGTGGTGCCGATGCGTCGCGGTAATGCCTGGCTTGATGCCGGAACACCCGACAGCTTGATGGAATCCGGAGCTTTTGTGCAAATTATTGAAAAACGACAAGGTTTGAAAATTGCTTGCATTGAAGAAATTGCATACAGACGCAAATTTATCGGCGATGAACAAATGCTTAAGCTTATTGATGAACTTAAAGACGGAAACTATAAATCATATTTGAAAAAAGTGTACGAGGAATATCATGAACTTTATTAAGACGGAATTAGACGGGGTGGTTATTGTTGAACCCAAAGTTTTTGAAGATGAAAGAGGTTATTTCTTTGAAAGCTATAATGAAAAAGAATTTGTTGAAAACGGTATTACAAACCGCTTTGTGCAAGACAATCAATCTAAATCTTCTTATGGCGTCATCCGAGGATTGCATTGTCAATTGGGAGAACACGCACAAGCAAAATTGGTGAGGGTTTTGGAAGGAAAAGTTTTAGACGTTGCGGTTGATGTTCGTAAGAATTCACCGACCTTCGGAAAACATGTGGCTGTTGAATTATCTGCTGATAATAAGCGCCAACTTTTTATTCCTCGCGGTTTTTTACATGGCTTTTCTGTGTTAAGCGAAACTGCCGTTTTTGCTTATAAGTGTGATAATCTTTATTGCAAAGCTGCCGAATTTGGCATTCGTTATGATGATGAAGAAATCGGAATCGATTGGAAAGTTCCTGCCGATAAGGTTATAACTTCGGAAAAAGACCGTTTAGCTAACAGATTGAAGGATATTCCCGATGACAAATAATCACAATGTTCTTGTTACCGGAGCTAACGGGCAACTTGGAACAGAATTAAAAAAGCTTATCCCTAATGCTGTTTTCGCAGATGTTGATGTGTTAGATATTACGGATTTGGAAGCAGTTAAGAAATTTGTAGCCGATAATCAGATTGATGTAATCGTAAACTGTGCTGCTTATACGGCAGTTGATAAGGCTGAAGATGAACCCGAAATCGCTAAAAAAATTAATGAAGAAGGTCCGCGAAATTTGGCTGCGAGCGGAGCAAAAGTGATTCATGTTTCAACTGACTATGTTTTTGACGGATTGGGTCATAAACCTTATAATCCGGATGATGAAACAAAACCTGTTTCGGTTTATGGGCGCACTAAAAGAGCCGGAGAAATCGCCGTTTTGGAAAATGCAAAAGTGGCTGTTGTTATCCGCACTGCTTGGCTTTATTCGGCAAATGGAAACAATTTTGTGAAAACAATGCGCCGCTTGGGTGCAGAACGAGAAACGTTAAATGTGGTGGCTGACCAAATAGGAACCCCTACTTTCGCCGGAGATTTGGCTCAAGCTATTGTTGAGATATTACCACAGATTAATGAAACAAATAAAGGAATATATCATTATACTAATGAAGGTGTTTGTTCGTGGTTTGACTTTGCCCATGAAATAATGCAACTTTCCGGATTAGAGTGTAAGGTTTGTCCAATCCCTTCTTCAGCTTATCCGACAAAAGCAACACGTCCGTTTTATAGTGTGTTGAATAAAGAAAAAATTAAGTCAACTTTTAATATTGAAATTCCTTACTGGAAGGAGAGTTTGGTTAAATGTCTAAAACAATTTTAGTTACCGGTGGTGCCGGTTTTATCGGTTCAAACTTTGTGCCTTATTTTACAAAAAAATACCCTGAATATAAGGTTATCAACTTAGATAAACTTACATATGCAGGTAATTTGGACAACGTTAAAGAATGTGGGACTATGCCCAATTATGAATTCATACAAGGTGATATTTGTGATGCAGATTGCATAGAAAATCTGTTTGTTAAAAATGACATCAGAGGCGTTATTCACTTTGCTGCAGAAAGCCATGTTGATAATTCAATTTCAGGCCCCAGAGCTTTTATCAATACTAATATTATGGGGACATTCAACCTTTTGGAAGCTGCTCGCAAACTTTGGATGAGCTCCCCTAATCAATACAAACAAGGCTATGAGGGTTGCCGTTTCCATCATATCTCAACTGACGAAGTTTATGGAACCTTAGGAAATGAAGGAATGTTTGAAGAAACAACTCCTTATGCTCCAAACAGCCCTTATTCTGCATCTAAAGCAAGTTCAGATTTCTTGGTAAGAGCTTATCATCATACATTTGGTATGAATGTTACTACCTCTAATTGCTCAAACAACTATGGCCCCAAACAGCATAATGAAAAACTGATTCCAAAGATTATCAGCAACTGTTTGAACGAAAAGCCTTTGCCAATTTATGGTAAAGGTGAAAACATTCGTGATTGGTTGTATGTTTTAGATCACTGCAAAGCTATCGATTTGATTTATCATACCGGAAAAACCGGAGAAACTTATAATGTCGGAGGCAGAAACGAACGCAACAACATTACGATTGTAAAGACCATTTGTGCAATTTTGGATACCAAACGTCCGCGCGCAAACGGCAAAAAATATGAAGAACTTATTACCTATGTGCAAGATCGTGCCGGTCATGATTTTCGTTATGCTATTGATGCAACCAAATTGGAAAATGAATTAGGTTGGAAAGCTGAAGAAACTTTTGATACCGGCATTGTAAAAACGGTGGAGTGGTATTTGAAGTGATTGTGGTCTCAGTAGTCAGAGATTTTGAGTTATATGAGCGTTTGGTAAAAAACAACTCAAATTATGCTGATGCAAAGTTTGTTTCTTTTGATAATTCAAAGGAAAACTTGACAATTCCTCAAAGATATAATTCTTTTTTGAATGCTTACGATTATTCAAAACCCGATTGGTTTGTTTTTTGCCATGAAGATTGGAAATTATGTGAACAATTAACTTTTCCATCCAAAGATGCAATATATGGAGTTATCGGAGTTAATTAAGGATGTGCATTGTTGTTTAACCAAACACTTGTTGGGAAAATTAAGTGTTCTGATAGGAATGGAGAAAACGTAGTTATCATGGGCGACGAATGTGCTAATTTGACAGAAGTCGGAACCGTTGATTGTCAGTGTTTGATTGTGCACTCTTCGTTGATTGAAAAGTATAATCTTCGCTTTGATGAAAACTTGTCGTTTGATTTGTATACCGAAGATTTTAGCATTTACGCTCGTGAACACTATAATATTCCGACAAAAATTATGCAGGTTGACTGTCACCATTATTCATTTGGAAAATTAACAGAGCGATTTGCTAATTCTTATAAATATTTGCAAAATAAATACAAAAAAACTCGTTTTGCGTATATAACAACGTGCTCCTTAAAGTTAATAGGCAACGGATTTATGGGATTTTCTCCATTGTATGAATTATGTCGTTTTTTATGGCGTAAGAAAATTGACGCAGATGGAACTATAAAAGTTAAGATTTTAGGCATTCCTTTAAAATTTAATAAACATAGATATCCACGGGTAAACCCGTGGTTCTTTGGAAAGGCACCTTTTGGTGCCTTTCTTTACAGCTCCAAACGGAGCTGACCTAAATCCCGTTGTCCTTGATGTTTTACATAGTTTTTTATTATTTCTTCATTAGCTCCA
>JAZLEQ010000001.1:0-36157 GCA_045615365.1 Alphaproteobacteria bacterium | reverse complement strand
TCATCATCCCCTTTATACATTACCCCCCTATTTTTTGACGGTTCTTTTTCATGTTCAATTGTTTGTTCTATACATGGAACTGACAATTTGTCACCTTCTCCACTGACATTTTGGCATAAATTATCCGCCATTTTGTCAGGGTGCTCAGACACGATTCTTGACGTGAATTTGTATCGGTTGGTATATTTACACTCAATTAATATTAAACCCTCCTTAAAAAGCTCCTGAATGGCTCTTGTGACAGAACGTTCCGAAACCCCCAATTTGTCGGCAATAGTTTTTTGTTTTGGGAATACTTCCCGGTGATTAGGGTTATAACAAGTAGTTAGGTATAACAAAACCAGTTTTGCTGTTGGGGTTAATTGTAAAGTGTTAAGTTTTGTAATAATCTCTGTAGTTAATTGATACTGCGTTAACTCTCTCGCAGCTTCTTTTTTTGCTGTTTGCATACTTCCTCCTCCAAAAATCTGCATCGCCGTTACTTGCCTATTTTTTCGGAAGGTGCTATAATATATCTGCTTAAAAGATAATTGGCTTTGCTTCCGAGCAAGGCTTTTTTATTTCTTATATCAACTTATAGTTTTGCCCCCTCATTTAAGGAACAGTTTTTCTGTTTGTCATGAGTATAAAACCATGTTATAATTTTTGTCAACATGGAAAAAATAACGTGGCAAAGGGAGTTAGCACACGTTTTATAACACGTTTTATAAGGGGTAAACGAAATGAGAAAAGAGTACACTATTAAGGAGTTACAGACAATTTTTGGCTGCTCAAGAACGGCCATTGTTAAAAAGATTAAAGACAACGGTGACGGCACCGGAACGAGACGTTACAAAGATCGTTACGAGGTAAGTGTTAAAGACGGTCAAATGGTAATATTATTTGAGGATTGGGAGTTGGAAGAAGAAAAAAGACTCTCGCGCGGCATGGGTTCAGTGTCAAATAACGGTGATAACACACCCCAAAAAGAAGATATAATTGACATTGAGCCGAATGTAACAGAATCGAAACAATTGGAATTATATAACTTTACAGAACGTTACATTGACAGATTTACCACGTTACAAGAAACGATGTACAACGAGTTAAGAGAACGTGACAAACAAATACTTTTATTAACGACATCCGAGAACAGCAAGCAGGAAGAGTATTTAAAGACTACCGCAGAAAATAAAACTTTAAAGTTGCGTAACACGATTTTAACAGTTTTATTGGGTGTTTCAATAACGGTGTTGATATGTTTTATAACATTTCATATAACTACAGTGACAGTTACACATAACGATTCAAACCCGGAGCAAAAAAAAGAGCATGTCCAACAGGAAATTCCTGTCGAGCATGCTAAAAAAATAAAATAGTCGGATAATTAAATGAGCTGATAGTGTATTTTTTGTCTCCTCCAAATGTACGATACCGTTCGATATATTCTTATAAGAATTGTTATGTAAGAAGCGGCTTAAAAAATATTTTAGGATATAAACTACCCTTCATAATAAGCAAGCTTAACTTTCAGCTCTTTGTTTTCTTGCTCTAACTCATCAATCCTTTGTAAATATTGATATTGTTGCTTACCGCCTACAGTAATCAATCCTTTATCTGACTCTATTTGTTTTTTTAATTCTTTGTTTTCTTGCTCTAAGCGTTCAATTTTATCTTCCAATTCTGCTTGATATTTATGGCATTCGTTAACCGTATTTTCTGCTTGTTTGAGTTTTTTGTAGTAGCAGTCCTGCCTACTTGAACACTTATAAATTTCATTTCCATTATTATCTAATATTTCATTACAGTCTTCGCTGAATGGCAAATAAAACTCGCATTCTTTTATTATTTCTTCTGTCATTTATTTATCTCCTCAAACTTTCTGCAATACTTTCTAGTCCGCATTGAATACAAATTCCTAGTAAAAGTAAACCAAAAAATGTTCCCATTATTCTCTTACCTCCGATTTTAAAATTCTTCATTCTCTTTATCAATTTCTAAACAATCATTTCTTGTGCATAAATAAACTTTATCAAGATTAATTTCACCGACTGCACCATCAAAATCATCTCTATTGTTTAATTCATCAAGCACACTTTTCAAAAGTGTTTTTAAGTCGTTGCTATTTACTGTTGTACAAATTTCAAATTCAATTGTTCCTTCAAAACATAAATGTGCCATTATTCCAATATCTCCTTTCTAAAAAGTAGGGGTAGACTTTACGGACATACATCCAGTCTATCTTGTATACCGCCCCTAACGGTTATTCTAAAATACCTCTTATCTGCTTACGTTCTTCTTCTGTTAGGTCTTGCCAAAGGTTGTTAATAAGTCCTGCTAAAGCATTATCAAAGTCTTCTGCGTAAAAGTTTTCATTAAACCATTCCCAATGAAAATCACAATGACAAGATAGACCTTCTGTACCGTCATTAAAAAATCCAAAGCCATTTTTGCTTTTATCTAACCACTTAATAAGACTTAGCTGTTTCTCTGCGGTGAATGGTGGATATTCCCACTCAACACAATCCTCACATTTTTCGTGGGGATAAGTTGAACAATCATAAAAAGTAGGATATATATTACACCTTAATTCTATTCCTGCATTCTCATATAATTTAGTTACTTCGTTCATTTAGTCCTCCAATACTAATATATAAAAAATAAAATACTTAAAAGAGTTACAACTATTGCGGTATAAAACCAAAAATACATTCTTAGTCCTCCAATACCCATTTATACAAACCAAGCAAAACAACTGGAATTGCTGCTAAGATTGTTGTAAGTAATTCTTCTGTTTTCACTTTTCATTCTCTTTCAATCATATTTCCTGCTTAAATACTCGACTGCCGCAGGGTCAGCCATTTGCGCTAATTGTTTTAGCTTGTTATCTGCATAATCTGATATAAAATCTTTTTTATCTTCATTAATATGAGGGCAAGCAAGTAAAGGCTCATTTTCATCAAGTCCATACTTTTTACAAACCTCACTTCTTAAGTTGCTATTATGTATTGCACAAGAAAAATCATCTTTTAAAAATACACATTTAAAATCACTCGTTAGTGCTTTTACAAATTTGTCACCGCAATATTTGAATTTAAAAATTTTATAATCTTTTCTTACCGCAAATTTTTTTAATATTTTCCAATAATTTTCCATAATTGGAACAACTCCGCAACAATCAGCCTTGCATTTGCCTTGTTTTATAAGTTCTACACAATTTGGATTTGTGTTAAATTTCATCGTTCATTCTCCTTTTCTGTAAACTTGCTGCAACTTGCCTTATCAGAAATCAATTGACATCTGCCTTTTAACTCACAAGTTTTATTTAAATTCTTTTTAAAGTTTTCTGCTTGGAAATATAAGCAATTTTGCGGTGTAATAATCATTTCTCTAACTTCTCCATTCTGCAACAGTTATCAAAAAACGGCTTTATCCAATCATCTAGCTTTCTATTTTCAGGAAGGCTTTTATTAAATAAACAATTTGCGCATTC
Source organism: Alphaproteobacteria bacterium (assembly GCA_045615365.1). Classification (GTDB taxonomy): domain Bacteria; phylum Pseudomonadota; class Alphaproteobacteria; order RF32; family CAG-239; genus CAZU01. The sequence continues at coordinate 32,685 of JAZLEQ010000001.1, read as the reverse complement.
AGGTCTTGTGTTTTGCCTACATATCAAACAATAATGTTTTGTCATCCAAATAGTTTTATTCATCTCTCGTGTCATTTGGCACTCCTATAATTTTTAGTTGACCTTCAATTTTACTTAGTTTGCTTTCCAATTCAATAATTCGTTTCTCATGGTTATTTATACTTTTTTGCATTACCTCTATATACCCAAAAGCGGCATAAACACCTGATTCTTTCCTCAGCCATCTAATTAATTTATTTGTCATAATTCCACCTCGTCTAATACTTCTCTGTGGTCTTTTAAATATAAAAGGGCCACCCTTAAATATTTCGATGATTGACTTCCGATTTTTTCTTCACTGATTCCCAATTTACTCATAATGCGCACAATATGAGATTGAATTGTGGAGCGGGTTAATACAAGCATGTTTGCTATATCCTCGCGGGAATACCCCAAACTTATTAACCGAGTAATTTCGAGTTCGCGTTTTGATAAAATATCGTCAATCATACACCCTCCAAATATAACTGCCTGTATAAATCATTTGCGGGTTTAAAATTTACACCGCTTATTTTCTCCATATCTTCAATGGCTTTTTGCTGCCATAAAAGATATTGCCTTCTGAAATTTTCGTATTCAGAAGATTTTTTAAATTCTTGCATGTTGCCGTCGGGGTTCCATAAAGGATCATCGCAAAAATAGTATTCAACCATGTCTTGAGTGCTTCTGCCCTCAATGTATTTTAAAGTAATAATTGTCCGGCTTTTTGAAGTTGGCAGCCTTCGAATTTGTGTGACAATAATATCATGCTCCGGCTTTATTTCTGCCCTCAAAGTTTCAATTTCTTTATTAACTCGCTCAAGTATTGAAACATACCGCTCCTGCTCAGAAGGCTTGCGAGCATTGCCGGAAGTCACTTTTATTTTTGAATAGTCAACCCCCGAAATGCCAAGTTTAGCTTTAAGGTTCTTTTTTTTCTGCTCATAGTAAGCCAAAGTCCTGCATGAATCTATGTACCTATTAAGCCGCTCTCTTGTTATAGGTTCAATCATTTAATAAGTTTCCTTTTTAATGCAATGTACAGCGCGTTATATCTGTTAACCGCCCCCAGTTTGAACATAATCTTCGGGAAGGCCGCGTTAACAGTTTGATGTGAAAATCCGATAACTTCCGCAATTTCCTTGTCGTCTTTACCTTCTGCAAGGGCTTGCAGGATTTTTATATCTCGTTCTGTAATTTCTTTTTCAAATACTCTTTTTGCCATTTTTTATTTTTTCCTATGTATTTATACCTATTTTTTATTTACTCGCCATATGGGGCATTTTTACCTAGGTAATTTTTAAGATTTTGTTTACCTATCTCACCCAATTTTTTATAACGTTCATTTTCTTCCGGTGTTCGATTTTTTCGAGGTGTTTGAGTTGCATAGTCAATCCCTCTTTTAGCAGCACATTCGGGGCAATATCGCCATTTGGGAGGTTCGTTTTGTGCGTTTGTGTAATCTTCCGCAACAAAAGCCGATTTACAATCTTTGCATACATGGCATACATAAGCCCCTGTCCATTCCTTCATTCAAATAATCCTTTCTGTACATTTTTTGTATTTTTCCATTGTTCGTAACCGGGCATCTCTTCAATGGTTATTTCAATCCGCGGGCGGTCTTTATCAAAATAAACTCTCGAACCGTCATGCGCCGCTATAATATCTCTGTTATCATCGAGTACAAGCCCGGAAGCCACCATTGCATCGTCAACCGCATTTAAAAGATTGCAGAGGTCAACCCGCCTGTGGGTTTCCATGTAGAAATGACATTTGACATTTACCGGATAGTGAATTACATCGGTTTGCAATTTTACTTTTCTAAAATAGGGCGCGGAGTCCTTTTCAAACTGCATGTATTGTTTTGAGGGGAGGAGTATTGGATAACTCCCCCTCATAACAATTTGACCGTTATTTTTCTTTGTTACAGGCCTTAATGGCAAAGTAAAACTTACTGTCATTAAGCCACCTCAATTTTCATTTGCTTTGTTCTTGTATCGCCGGCAATGTATTTTTGTGCAAAATCAAGAATTGTATATAACAACTTTTCGTCTTTTCCTGATACAGAGAAGGTTTTTTCTGTGAATTCTTCTTTGTATATAGGCACATTATTAACAGGAATGTTTGTTATTACGTTATTTTGAGGTTTGTATTTTACCGCGTAAGACACCTTCTGTATTTTCTCGTCGTTTCCATACTCTAACTTGATTGCGTTCATAGTAAGGTTTTTTGAATCGCTTCTCAAGGCCGGAATAATTTCTGTAAAACTATTTAACGCGCTTTGAAATGCTTCGTTAAATTCGTCTGTGATTTTTTCTTTGCCTGTAAATACAATTTCCTTTGTGTCCATGTCGCTTGAATCTTTAAAATTGATTGTTGCTGTTTGGTCTGTGTTTACTTTAATTTTTGTAATTTGCTCACTCATGTTTTTCTCCTTCTTTGCGTTAGCCGGTGCTTTAGCACTACGGCTTGTCTGTGTAGCTGTCTCTTATAAAAGGTAAGGAGGGGGGAATCGAACCCCCATTTTCACTTAATTAAGCCCGGCTCTACCAAGACCTTACCCCTCTATCAAGATAGAATTATTCAATTCCTTCTGCTTCTGACACATCAAATGCCAAATATTCAGAATCCTTAACTTTGCGCTTTTTAGTTTCAACAATATATTTGTTCCCAGCAAAGTAAATATTATCTTCTAATGGAAAAATCTCTTTTAAAGTTGCAAGGCAGCTTTTATATTTTTTGTCTGCTTCTTTAAATTTTTCCTGTTCTTTTTTTGCATTAACATAATCTTTAACAGCATCAATAATGCTTTCATTCTCTATTTGCGAGCCTATTTCAGACGTTAAATCTGTAATACAAATATGTTCGTATTTACATCCTTTACATACTTTTAAATCGTATTTAATACGTTCAGGATAAAAGATTTTTGATTCCAATTTTGCTATTTTGTTTTTTATTGTTTGTTCTTTTTTGGTATCTTTGCCAGTCAAAAATCCTTTTTCTTTTGCAATTTCCATCTGAATGTATTTGTTTGCAAATACAATCTCGTTTATTTTTTTACCCCGACTAATCATCCAATCCCAATATTCTTGATTGAATTTTATTGTATTACCACCATCAAAATCTTTAATTAGTTTTATTGCTCCTGTACTTTTATTTTTTGCTAATAAATAGCATTCAGGAAAAAACCAATTATCATTTTTACAATAGATTTGACATTGACCGTAATACTTACGTGTCCAAGGGTACTTTTTTAAATCCTCGACAGTATTTACAGAATTATAAACAATATCTGACATTGATTTTATTTCAATTGGAATGCATTTTGTTACACCGTCAGAACCCTTAACCTCTGCGATTAAGTCTAATTTACCTGAAATATTAGCTTCTCCGATTTTTATGGCTGTTTGTAAATCTCTTGCTTTAATTCCGGCTTTTTGTATTTCAAGTATAAGTTGATCTTCTTGAATATTTCCTTCATGAAATACTAACAAAAGATTATCTTCCGTTTCTTTTGCTCTATCCCAATCGCATTGTTGATATACTAAATATCTTTCACAATCATGCGCAGCTTCGGAAGCCCAAAGAGAATTACAAGCGTGTATCTTATTTTTATCTGATATTATTTTCTGCTTTATAATTTGTGCTATATCAGGGTACTCAACATCTCGCGCTAAAAATCTTTCAAGAGTACCTTTTTTGTTATCTACAATCTCCATTTATTCTTCTGCTCCTATTTGTTTTAAATAGTCTTTGTAAAACTTATCAACATTTCTTGCTAAAACATTTAATTGTGTTTCTTTTACTTTATTTATATCTGTATGACCTTGAAAATCTTTAAATGCTGTATTTTCTTTCAGGGTTCTTTTTGCTTTATCTACATCCTGATTACAAATTTCTAAAATTTTATTCCATACCTCTTGACGTTTTTGTATAAGTTCAGCACTATCTGCGCCTGTACCTGAATTAAAATTGAATCCTTTGCAATCTTCTTTTTTAATACCGGCTGCTTCTAACATTTCCCATGAGGGAGAGATGCCAAGTTTCTTTTTAATTGCTCTTTGTAATAAGTTTGCTGTTGCTTTTTCTTCAACTTTAGTTTGAGGGAGTGTCAGAGCTGATACAACAATTTTTTTCTTTTTGCCTTCGATTTCTTGTTCTTCAACAATCTGCCATTGTCTGAAAAATTCCCCAAAACTTTCAGCAGAACCCTCATATATTTCTGCATCTTCCGGATGCCCTGCAAAATATACTTGACCGGTTATTTTGATTGTGTAATGGTTTGTATCGGGATCAATCATTTCTTTTTGATAAGCAACTCCTCTTTCATTACTATTCTGTTTGCAAACAAGTCCGAAGAAGTTTGCTATTTGCTTACTCCCTAAATGGTCAATATAAGGTTCACCGCCAAAATTAACTACATTTTTGGGGGATAGTGTTTTATAAGCGAGTATCATTATTTGCTTCATTTTTTCCGCACGTTTTGCAACTATTTCTAACGGCGGCAATCCATCATTACTGGTTGGCATTGCTGACATTGGGGGAGCTGCAATATTTGTTTGCGGTTCTAGTTCGATAATTTCTTCTGTCATTGTTTTCCTTCCTTTCATTCTCTTTAATTAATTCGTTAATATATTCTTCTTCACTTGTAAAATTATCTGCCCATTTGAATGGATCGTACATTTTAAATTGCTCCTTTTATAATTCGTCTGTAGTAAATATCTAAGTATGGAACCCTGTCTTTTAAGCTTTGTCTATGCAGGGCAAGCGCATAATCTTTTGCCTTATTATGCAATTCAATTTCCACGCAGTCCGGAATTTCCGGGCCTTTTTGTTTACTTTTGAGAATATTGTAAGCATGCTGCATAACGACGTCGTATTTCATAAGGTAATCGACGGTGTACATTTCGTTTAAGTCGCTCATTGTTTCTCCTTTCATTGCGTAAGCGGGAGTGTAACTCATTCTCGCTTATTGTTTCCGCTATTCCGCAAATGCCAAATACTGCGGCAAATACTATCAGCCAAAAGGCAATTAATAAATAGTCGATTGAGTATTCCATATATAAAACCTTCCTTTCTTTTAAAGAAAAGGCGCGCCCGCGCCTGACTGTCCGTTTAAATAAGAAGAGAGACTCTTTTAAAAAAAGAAGGCGGCCAAAAGGTTTCGGGAGGAACCGCCCTCAAGAATTAGTTATCAGTAGAATTTTAATAAAAAGGGCGGTTATTAATGCTTTATTCATTACACATACTTTTAAGGAGTTACCGCCCTAAGATTGCCACATTTAAGGGTTTGTAAAAATAAAAAGAGGGCAGTACATGGAAAATGTGTTATTAGTCGATAATTAATAAAGCCCTCTATACTATCACAAATCATAGGTTTGATATTCTTAAGGAGACAGCGAGGTCTTTAGAACTAGAGAGTGTTTGATGGCTTTAACCCCGCCGCCTTCTTAAGAACCCTCGTCTTTCCGAGGTGTCAATTGTCTTTCCAATCGCCATTATTCCTTTTATTAACTTTTCAATGTCCGATTAATGTGTAAACCGGGGTTTTTTTGCATAGCCGAGCCAAGCCTAAATAAGGCTTGCTTTTTTGTCTTCCTATGCTTACCCAACCTGTTTTATTTGCCTGTAATATTGAATCCGCTTGCCTTTTTGCTCTTTTTTAAAGTGGTAAGTTCCACTCCGCATCTTCAATTGATTTTTTTGTTGGTTTGGTTTATAAATAGTAAACAGTTCTAAAGTTTAGTATTAATTTAACCACCTAACAAGTTTATTATACTAAATTTAGTTTATATTGTCAACAAAAAGTTTATAATAAATAAACCAAAGGATTATAAATATGAACTACATTGAATTAAAAAACAAAATTGACAATCGTCTTAAAAGGGATGTCAAACTGGTAGAGATCTCACACGCGCTTGAAACATCCGCACAAAATTTTAACAAAAAGTACAAGAATCCTAACTCAGAAGTAACATTAACAGATATTGAAAAAGTAGAACACTTTTTTAATATTCAATTACTCGGTTCAACTCATACAGCTGACAGAATAGAAATAAGCTACTGGGAGGAGCTGCCGGAAAATTTAAAGAATCCTAAAATAATGTCTGTATGGTTTGATAGAGAAATTATTGAAAACGCATGGGGAATGAGCGCAGAACACCTTTGCATTATCCCCATGGTTGGTGATAAAATGGCACATTATTGGTATCCGATATATAATAATGACATCTTGATTGTTGACACAAGTCAGGATTATATTATGGGGAACGGTGTATATTTTGCGACATCGAGAAACAACACCCGCTTTTGGATCCGAGAAATGCAAATTTTAATTAACAATGATGTACAAGTTAAAGGCTTCTCGCCTTCCGGAGAAACAACAAAAGTCATAAGTGCCGATACACTCAAAGAAGCTGATTTCAAAATAATTGGCAAAGTTATAAAAAATGTAAGTTTTAGATTGTAGGAGTAAATATGGAAGATAATTCAATACTTTTAGCATTTTGTTTAATTGTGTTTCAAATATTTACAATTATTACATTTAAAAAAATAGAAAATAAAAATAAAAAATCATTGTCACATTATGAAGCAATAGCAGATGAGCATCTTAAAAAACTTTACAATCCAATTTCTTCTTGTATTACTAATATATGGGGATTACTGGTGGCAGGGTTTTTTCTTTCAAATAAAGAACTTATTATTGTATTTTTATTTTGGAATGTATTACGTGCTATGGATGCAAAAATTAAAATGCTAATGTCAATGATTGATATTCTTCAATTAAAATCAGGTTTAATATCTATGTTCCCAAATTTTAATGCCTATTTCAAATCTTGGGATATTGAAATAGAGGTACGAGATTGGACAAATGAACCAGAAGAAACCAAAAAGATGTTATATTATCAAATTAATAATAAAATTGTACGTTATCATACTATTGATGTAACAAATCTAACCGAAAATCAAATTAATGAAAAAATATCTTGGTATGAAAAAAGGTTCGAAGATTATTTAAGGTATATTCCCAAAGAAATATATCTTAATAATAATATAGAAGAAGTGCAAAATGATATAGATAATTGGTTTGTATATTTAGACGATGTGAGGAGTAATTTTTAATTATATAGTAATAATTTTATATAAAGTAGCCATTGAAAAATATTATATTTTTAGTTATATTTTTAACTTTTTTATTAAATCCTGTTTGCTATGCAAAGCACCTATACAAAGAAGCGGTATATCAAGAGTATTGGTGCAACAAGCGCGGAGGTGTTCTTGAGTATGAACTCCCCGACATGTCGCGCGTGGATTGTTTACTCCCTGATTATGCGGTAGAATTCGACTTTGCAAAAAAACGCGATGAATGCTTAGGACAAGCCCTTCGCTATGCTGCATATACAAAAAAGAATCCCGCTTGCTGTCTGATTATAGAAAAGAAAAAAGACTTAAAATATTATTATCAACTGCGCTACACAATAAAGAAAAAAGAATTGGGAGTAAAACTTTTTATTATTACTCCGGCTGCATTAATCCGGAGCGGATATTTTATAGAAAATCAACCATAAAATTATAAAATAAACTAAAAGTTGACAAAAATATAAACTTTTTGTATAATCTTTTTTGACGTAACAAATGAATAGGTTTCAAACAGGAAAATTCTCATTATAGTTACGTCAATGAGGATTTTTTCTGTTTGGGGGCTTGGAACATTTGTTTCAAGCCTTTTTTTTAAAAAGGAGGGAATATGAAATATAAAGCAAAAGTTGTACAAATTCCATTATGTGAGAGTTGCGAAAAAGAATTAAGGCCAGGAAACCCATATTGTGAATTTGAGGATGGCTATTATTGCGGAGATTGTGCTTTAAAACTAGGTAAAATAGACTTAGAAAAATATAAAAAAGTGTTTTTATACTTTATCAGCGATGATTTAAAAAAGGATTTAACTTTATCTGATGTTTTGGAACAAATTTCAATAAAAGAGGGGAAATAAATGCCGAAAAGATTAGTTGATACAGAAATATGGAATAAAGATTGGTTTTTAGATCTATCTATAAAACAAAAGCTTCTTGTAAAATTTCTTTTTGACAATTGCGACTGTGCGGGAATTTATGAAATTTCTTACAGAACTTTAAAAAATTGTTTTAATGAAGAAATTAAAAAAGAAGATTTTGAAGGAATAAAACAGATTAAGTTTATTTCAGAAAATAAAATTTTTATTGAAGATTTTATACAATTTCAATATGGAATCACATTAAACCAACTAAATGAAAAAAATAACGTTCATAAAGGAATTATTAAAAGTCTTAATAAAAATGGGATTTTTTCAACCCTTAACCAACCCTTAACTAACCCTTGCCTAAGGGTACTGGATAAGGATAAGGATAAGGATAAGGATAAGGATAAGGATAAGGATAAGGATAAGGATAAGGATAATTCTTCATTATTATATTCAAATCCTGATTTTTATTTTTCATCTGATAAAACCAAAGTCTTTGAAATATATGAGAATGAATGTAAGAATCTTATTCCGTTAACAGGAGAAAAACGCAACAGAAAAGTTTTAGATAAAACAAGCAACTTCTTAAATGAAATCGAGTTTGATTGGGATTATTTCAAAAACCTGTGTCAAAAAGCAAACGAATTAAAAACGATTGCAAACACAAAAATTGATTTTGAAATGCTTATAAATTGTCATATTGGAATAATGAATGGGAAATATCAAAAGGGATTATCGCAAGATTTTTTAGACAAATTATTTAGCGATGATGAAAGTGGGGTAAAATGAACAAGAACGAATTTTTAAAAAATTTATTTGCACTATATCCAAATACTTTTACTGAAAAAAGCTGCGCAAGTTGGAAAAATGCTTATGAATTAATTTTTGGGAACAAGAGAATTGATTTTGAAAAACTTTTTGAGACTATGGCTATTAATTACCAAAGTACAGTTGTTCCCCCCTCTCCTGCATGGTTCAAAGAACATTTGAGCGAATGTATAATAAAACCGGATAAATGCGCCGCGCTTAGAAATATAGAAAACATGAAAAATGAAGAGTGCATTCCTATGCCGGAATCTTTCAAAGAAAAAATGAAGGCATTAATTGAAAAAGCAACAATCCCGCAACAATAAAAAACAAGCCCTGCAGGAGTGAAAACCTGCAGGGCCGGTAAACGAATTATGAAGAAAAATATACAGGGAAGAAGAAGGGAAACTCTTATTTTATAGCGAAGTAATTTCCTTTTTGTTTTTTATCTAAACCAATATGAATAAATCCTTTGTTTTTATACCAAATAACCTCATTGAATAAGCCGCATTTACATGCGAGTTCATACCCTTTTTGAAGATTGCTGCATGTAAAATCCATGGCGGTTGCTGCTTTTGTTTCACATTCATGGCAGCTTGTAGGTTCTCCGCCTTCTGCCCGATTATGCTTTACACATCGCCCGCCGGAAGTTACTGTCATTATCAAACCAAGCATATATCTAAAAGCCTGAGCGCGGATTAAGAACTCTGTATCAACATTAAACCTTTTGCATCCGCACCGGCATTCAAGCTCTTCTCTTGTAAAGTTTTTAATATCAACTGTAATTTTCATGGCCTTAACTCCAATTCGTCAATTCTGTGATGTGCGGATTTTGTGTCGCGTTCATTGACTGCGATTCGCTCCAAAACGTTGTTATATTTTCTCATATCTGTTTTGAGCTCTTCTTTATCTTCTTTTGCCTGTGATTTTATTTCTTCAATCTGTTTTTGCATAAAACTTATTGTAGTTTTATAAACCCCAATAAATATTCCTACAGAAACAAGCTGAATAATTATGCCGATAATAAATCCAATTATCGTAATTACTGCTATTGTGTCCGTCATTTTTTCCAATCCTTCTGTAACTTTTGATAGTTATCAACTGCATGATACATTATTGAACGTTTTGTTTTTCCTACCCCGGCCACTTTCAAAAGAGCCTTAAAAACTCTTGATGAAAAGTTCCGGTCAAAATTTACAATGTATTTATTCGAGCACATGTAATCATGAATTAAAGAAGGAATCCGGAACCGCGCATCTGTTTTGCTGCCGATTAATAACCAAAAGATTGGTGCTATTGTCGCGCCATCCCACCGAAAATGTTTAGGAATAGTGAACCCATAAGTAATATCTTTTTTAAGGTCGGTTAATTGAACATCCAACTTTGTGCAGTTTATAAAAGGAAACCGCGCGACTTGTTGCTTTTGTTCCTTTGTCATGGAAGGGAGCGGATCCAACATATTAACATTCGGTTTATGAGAAAACCAAATTTTTAATTCTTTATCCTCATACCAAATCACTGAACAATTAGGCATAATCAAACCTCCTTTCCAAATATCCTGCTAAATGTTTTTATTATTCCTCTGCAATAAGCTTCGATGTCGTACTCTTTTAAATTATTTTTCCGGATGCGCTCAATATATGCGTTTACCATTTCTATAGTTACAAATTTTTCAATCGGCTGACATCCTCGCTTGTTGTTCATTTCTTTAGAAGCAAGCGCGATATTTGATTCAACCGTTTGCCCGCCATAGCACTTACAAATGATGTGCTCGTCTGAAACGTTTTGTTTTGTGAGCGGTTCACCATATAACCCATAATCTAACTTTAACTTCCCTTGTTTGAATAATTTTTTAATCTTAGAGTCAAAAGTTAAATTTGAAATGGGCTGAATGTACATTATTTCAAAGCTTCCTTTACTTTTTCATATATGTCTTTTAATTGCGGCAATAGTGCCAAAAGCGCGTCAAAGTCTGCTTTTAAGTTGTCTAATACTTTTTTAACTTCCTTGCTCAACGGCTGATTTTCTTTGATGATTTCTTTGACCTCTTTGTACGTGTCAATAATCTTGTTTGCTAATTTGATTTTTTTAAAAACACTGATTCCCATTTTTAACCTCCTTAATTTATATATCCCCAAGCTTGCCAATAAAAATCCACATTCGTACTCGGAACGTAATATGAAAACGAGCTTGTTGTTACTGCTGATACACAAGGCGCATATGCGCTCGTTGTATATTTTGATGTTAAACTTACCGAATAATCTGTATTGGCATAGGTTTTAATCAAACTTATATTGCCTGTTAGTGCTGCTGTGTTGTAGAACCCTCCTTGCTCGCACCAACCGTCAGAATAAACTCTGTACCAAGAAGTGCCGTTAATATAACTTTCAGTTAATATACCTTTTGATGTCGGTACATTTGAGAGATTAACGTCAGCCTTGCTGTCTATTATCGGAATCGCCCCAGTCCAAGCTCTTGTTGCAATTCCATTTGATAAGAAGTTTATATAAGTTTGGCCGAAATCAATTGAACCATCAAACGCGTTACTTGGGCTTGCTTGATTTGACACCCCAAAAACAGATTGTATATCGTTATACCAAGTTGCACCTATTTGTGTACTTGATAGTAAATTGTCGTTTTCATCGTATAAATATATATTTGTTACATTAGGTGATTCATTATAATTATCATCAGCACCAACTATAATCCTAGCTTTATATGTAGTATTTGCGCTGATAGTACCAAACGATGTGCCACTACTACCAATATCTACGCCGAGTTTATTATTATTTGTCAAGTATAAATAAATTCCGTTAGTTAATCCGGAGTCACCTCCAATGATATAAGCACTTGCTGATGGTATGGTATTTACAGTAAATTTTATAAAATACTCCCAAGGTTGATTGTTTGAATTAATAGCACTTCCTATTCTTGCATAATTTGAAGTAGAAAACCCGCTCATCACATTTTCAGTTATTATAGGCGAACCGATAGTGACAACATTAGGAGTGTAATAATCATATAACCCCTTAATGTTAATTGTTTGATTGGTTGTCTGATTAGTAGTAAAATTTTGCGCTTCATTGTCTTGTTGAATTGTTATAGTAGCATCCCCCAATTGGGCAGAACCAATATATCCATTCGGATTGGCAGCACCATTGTATGGAGTGTAGCCAAGTGCATTTACTACATCTGCACTCGTTACACCGTAATCATCAGTTACCAAATATAATTCATCTGCACTCTGCGTAGATGTCTGATATTGGGCTTTTCTTAAAATATTTAATACTAAATCAACAAGTCTAGTTTGCATTTAATTTACTCCAATCATTTGTCATAAAAAATAGTGTCATTTGTGCCCTTGTAATGCCTAGTTGCGCACCAAGTCTATCAATAAGAGGTACTCCACGATAAAAATTCAACGACTCGTCAAAATCAATGAGCGCAAGTTCTCTTTCTGCTTCATTAGGGATTTGCTCAATCATCGCTCTGATTTGGTTTCGGGTTATTCCTTTTGCCATATAAAGCCCTCTGAATACATCACCCCTTGTTAAAAACAACTCATTTAAAGGGTTATTCTCGATTAAATTCTCTGTTTCAATATAAGTATAATTGCTGTCTAAAGAGTCATAAGCTGATTCATAAATCTCATCTGTTCCGACTTTCTGAATATAAAATCCGCTATCACTGAATGTAAATTTTAAATCATCTATAATTTCCGTTACAATCATTTTTTAAACTCCATATATATAATCTGCATAAGCAGTCCAATTTGTTGCGGTTTTCCAATTACTTAATAAGCTATTAGGTACAAGGATTTTCGTAGTTAAATAGAGCCCGTTAAATGCACCGCTCGTTAATGTCGGAATGTTAGTATGGCTTGAAAAATCATATATACATTCTCTGTCATTTGCAAAAGCCGAACCTCCAATACTTGTGACCGAAGAAGGAATTTTGATATAAGATAGCGAATAACATCCGCTTATACTGCTTGAACCAATTGAAGTTACTCCATTAGGAATGGTAATTCTCTGCAAATGACTGTCATTTGATAACAAGGAATTTGCAATCGTTGTTATATTTGGCGGTAGCGTTATACTCTGTAATTGGTTTAACGCAGCAAGTGAATTTTGGTTTAGAGTCGTTACCGTACTGGGCAGTGCCACATATTGCAACTGTTGCAAATAATATAACCCATAATTGCCGATTGTTCGTATCCCTTCGGGAATGACAACAGCACGTAAATTTATGCAGTTGCGCAAAAAATATGAGCCTATTGATGTTACACTCTTCCTTGAAATTGAAATTGTTTCTAAACCATACAAATATTGCAGTGCGTATGTGATATTTATTGAACTTAGCTTACTACCAATTCTAATTGCCTTGACAAAATAATTTGCTGACGACGTGCCTTGATTGAAAGCACCACTTGATGATGATATACTTCCCCACACCGAACCTTTGCAAACTATTGTGTAATTACCGTAATTAGCATACGTGTGTGTTTGTAAACTGTCAGTCGTTCCGTCTCCCCAATCCTTCTCGCCTTGAATTTTAACATTTATGTCCAAGTCCATTAATTGATTTATTGTTATGTCTATCTCTGTATTACCGCTAGTTGTATCATAATAAGCACCAACCGTTATGTCGCTATTTGTTACAGTTACCCATTTGTCTTGAATATTCGAACTAATTCCCGCTGCGCAACTCCAACCTTGAAACACCATACCTTCGTGATTAGGAGCGGGAGGAAGATACATTCTATTGCCTGTGTCCAAATGGTCTTGTTTTAAAATTGTACCGTCATAGTCAATAACAGTTACTAAATATTGACCGCCTGTGTCATCACCCTTAACTTTAATTATCGGGCATATTCTTTTATCACCAATATATAACACCATTATACTGTCCAATCCTTTATTGTTACTTTGCTTGTACCGTCTGCACCTTTAAGATTAGTGAACGCAAAATTGAAAGTTCTTGCGGTTGAAGTACCGCCAAGAGTAACAGAAACCCCCGGTGTTCCTGTATTGTTATCAACCGTAGCCGTTGCTCCTGTAATTGATGCAGCCGTTCCAGTGTTACCTTTAAGATTTGAAAAAGCAAAATTAAAAGTGCGAGCCGTTGGAGTTCCACCGCTTGTTACAGTTACAGAGGGAGTGCCAACAGTATTAGTAACACTTGCCGTTGCTCCTGTTATTTCCCCCGCTGCACCGTCTTGACCGGGAACACCTTGTTCGCCCTGCGGCCCTTGTTCACCTTGTACACCTTGCGGGATTACAAAATCAAAAACAGCGGCATTTTCGGTGCCGCTGTTCGTTACGCTTGCATTACTTCCTGCTGCTCCTGTTGTAACAGTTCCAATTTGGATTGTTGCGGCTTCCCCCGGTATTCCCTGCGGCCCTCTTTGAGTAGAGCCTGCATTTATATCACTGGGCGCGCATGTATCAGCTTGAATGTTATTTGAAGCACCCATGGAACAATTAATATTTCTGTTATTAGAGATTGAGCAATTTATTTGCCTGTTATTACTTATACTTGCTTGCATTTTTTATCCTTAAACTACATGTTTGTAAACAATACATAATGGTGCCGGCTGCCCGGTCTGTGGGAATACATTAATTCTGACATCATTATCTGTGTCAACCAAATCAAGCCCCCAAATGTATGTTGCTGAATTTTTACCGTTTATAAAGTTTGTAAAATTTGCCGTTTCTGAGGGTGTTAACTCTATTTCCAAAGAATCCGGCTCAGTAATACTGATTGTTTTATTTATAACCGGCGCGGATAAATAATCCCCTCTGATAGCAAACTCAGCATTTGTATAGCTGCTTATATCTTCATCAAAATTAAATGTTAAATTGACGGAAGTTCCTGCAACAAATTGAATTGTATTATCATCATTTTGAATGTTTTTGCAATTGCATGTCATTTTTAAATCTCCTTAATAAATACCCTCTCCTTTTGAGGAGAGGGCACGGGTGAGGTGATTACCTCTTAACTATTTTTTCTTTTTCTTTTTACCACCGCAAGGCATAATTAACCCTCCTTTAGTTATGTTCTGTGCTGTTCCATGCTACAGAGAAACCGGCATAAAATTGCCCGAATTGTTCAACCGTCATTTCGGCATTTTTAGTTTGATGTGCAATTAGCCATTCTTCTGTGCATTCTTCCGGTTTTGTAAAATCCGGCTGTGCATAAAAAATCATTGTTTCTGCCGGAAGTTTACCCATTAACGAAACGTTATTAAATGCGAGGTTTAAACATTCAACCGCGCTTGTATAACCTTTTGGTGCTTTTCGGAACCAACCGAAGCCGGGAATATTAAAAAATTTACTTTCAAAATCTTCTTGACGTTGAACGGCAAGTTCTTCTTCTGTATATCCCCAAGCTTCAAGAGCCGTTTCTGTTTCTCGGATTTCATAACCATGATTATAATTTTGTTCAATTATAAAATTGAGTCTTTGTTCTTCTGTGTATGGTTTATTTAATGTTGCTTTAATTTCCATCTTAACCTCCTAATTAATAACCGCATGTCATCCATATACCGTTCCAACCAAACCACGTGTTGACATTAAATCCGGTTGCAGTTTTATTGTCGATAGCAGGGCCCTCTAGTGTATAATTAACATCACCCAAATTTTTGTTATTTGCACCGATAAATTGAGCTGTCGCAAAATAATTAGCATTTTTGTAACTTTTCATTAGGGTAACAGGTGCTGTGGCGTTTCCGGTAGTTGTATATGTACCGCCCTGTTCAATCCAACCATCTGAATAAACCCGATACCAAGATTGACCGTTTATGTATGTTTCAATGACGACTGATTGGTTATTTCTGTTTACATCATAATAGTTATCGTTATATGGGAATTGTGTAACTGTTGCAGCACCGCTTGACACCGTTACATCACCAAACCAACAAAACGGTGTTTTAACCCAACCGGAGGACGTATATTTGTAACCTTTAAAAGGAACTATTGAATTGTCGCAAAAATAATCCCCAATATTTGGTGTTGAAGGATAAGCCTTCGCAACAGTTACTTTATTTGAAGCCCCCGCAGTTATTAAAATCGGTTGCTCTTTTTCTTTTATAATGTGATATGTTCCGTCTGCAGTGGGAACCGTCAAAACTGTGTTTGATGTAACACTCTCAATTGTTCCGTCTGATAAAATACAAACCAAATCGGGGTTAACATTACCCGCCAAAATAGTGACTTGAGTGTCTGAGTCTTTTTGAATGTAAGCCGCGTTTCCGGTAGAGTCAACTTTCCCGGAAGCAACAGAAAATGGGTAATAATAAGACGTTCTGTTCAGTAAAGTGTTTGCCTGATCCAAAGTAACCGCTTGACTTCCAGTTGTCGCCGCTCCGAGGTTTGATATTTGCGCGCCGTCTAAGTCAATGCCGTTTGTAGTTTTGATTGTGTTTACAACTAAGTCGGAATTGCCATCAGCAAGCCATGAAACAATTTGAGAAAAATTAAAATCCCAATCGTCTTTAGTAAATAAAGTCCCCGCCCACATCTTGAGGGCTGTAATAATAGGTACTGCCATGTGTTTATTCTCCTTTATTGATAATCGTTATATTCTACACCGCCATAAAGCATATTTGTTAAACCTTTTGAAGCTGCCATTGGCATGCGCTCCGCAATAGGTTTTAACATCTCTTGCAGGTCAAGTATTTTTTGAGGTATTCCCTTTTTGTTTGCTTCTCTTATTGCTTTAAGTGCCGGTGTAACAAGTCCTTTTGCGATAGTTTGTGCGCCTAAGAAGTTACGACCTGTTTTTGGTTGTGTCAATAAATCCATTGCCGCGTTAACGTCATCTATATCGTTAATAAATGGTTGTTTTCCGTTAGCAACTAAGATTTTTTCAAGGTCTTGAATATTTCTGTTTGTGTTTCCTTTTGTTACAGTCGAATTATAATTCCTTAATGCCTTTGAAGCTGTGTCGATATCGCCTTTGCGCTTAGGCAGTAAAATATTTCTTATGCCTTCGTTTTTCTCAAATTTGGCTAAATCCGAATAAGCTTTGTTTGCTGCTCTCAGTTCCGGTGACAAATTCCCTAACCGTCTTGCAAAATCACCATATAGCATTTGTTTGAGCGCGTTACTTTCGTTTGCGGTTGTGCTTTCCCAATTAATCGGAATGCGCTTAATATTTCCCATTAAGTCATACATTTCAGGCGCGGTAAATTTAACACCGTTTTCGGATGAATCAATTAATTTTGAAACGGTGTTATAAATCTCTTTGTCACTGTTCATGGCAGGATTTAAGGCCGCGTTTTTACTAACCTGTGAACCGTTGAAAATATCGTCAAGAGCATTTTTTAAAGAAGAAACAAAAACCCCCCTCTCTTCAGGTAAGTTCATTGCCGCTTTTTGTATATCCAATCCCGCATTATCCATTAATGTTTGATAGTCTTTTTGAAGCCGCTCTGTAGTATCCATTAACAGATTTTGCGCGGTATCTTCCGTTAAGTCTAAGGCTTTTGAGTTTGGCTTAATAACCTGTTGCAAAGTTTCCGGCTTTAAGTCGGTTAACCCTTCGACTGCTTTTTTACCTAAATATTGAGCGGGTTTTAACACCTTTCCTGCTGCCTTACCTACTACCGGAACACCGGACATAAGAGCTGCAATTGTTGTTCCTGTTGTTGCTCCTTCGCCTAATTCATTATTTTTTAATCCTTCGAGCGCACCGGGCAAGCCGCCTTGAATTGCCGCATTTCCTGCAAACATCCCAGCGTTTCCGACTTTACCATATTTAGATAAAGCGTTGCCGATTTTTACTCCTAGTCCTGCGCCCTGTCCTGCTTTAAGCATAGGTAATCTTGAATAAGCAGCTAAGTCTACTGCCACATCACCTAAGCCGCCTGCAGGTTTAAATTCGTTATAAATCCGCTTTGTGTTATCCAAAGCCGTGTTAAAATCTTCACCTTTGAGGGCTGCTCTTAAAGCTGCCGCAGGATAAGAAGTTGCTTTTTTAACCATTCCCGAAGGTGTCAAGTCAATTCCTTTGCTTTCTTTCGGTTCTTGTTCTGTATTTGGTAAACTATTAAAAATTTCTGTTAATTGTTGCTCGGTTGGCGGTGTATCACCAGTTATTTTAAGTGTTCTACCGTCAGGTGCTGTAATTCTATATGTTGGCATTTCTAACCTCATTCAATTTCTACTGTATAACCGCCGATGTTCATTGCATTATTAAGATTTGACATTGAAGCTCCCGCGGCCACACCATATTGCTGCTTCCTATCGTCTAATAAATCATAGATGGCTTGAATTTTTGCATTTTTTTGTCCAATTGTATCGCTAAGTGTTGGCAATGCTTGTTCAATACGTTTAATGTCTTGATCAGAAAGCACACCCTTTTCACCGCCTAAGTCACGCGCAATTTTGTTAAACAAAAGAGTTCTTTGTGCATTAAAATTAGCTTCATTTTTACTAAGTGTATTTAATTTTTCACTTACCCCGCCAAATGCACGATATCTAATCGGATTATTTGCATCTTTAAAAGAACCTTTAAACCTATCAAGCTGCCCCTGTATAGCATTCAGGCTTTTAATATTATCAAGATTTTTTTGGAGTTCTTTTTCTTGCTTATTGTTAGCAGCTGCACGCTGTCGTGCGATACCTTCCATTGCTCGTTGATGAGCAATCATCGCATTTAATTGTTCACGTTTCAAACCTCTGTCAAGCGCGTTTTCTTCTTTTCTGAATTTGAGTTCTTGTTCAGCTAAATCTCTGCGAAGAGCGTTTTCCTCGTTTGCAATATCCATGCGGTTATATGCATCATATACGTTATTTGCAAGTGCAAGTTGTTGTTTTTGTTGTTCAAGAGCCTTTTCTCTGTCAGCATTTAGCCTTGCTTCCTGTTCTCTGCCGATTTTTTCGCCGCTTGATTCCATGCGCTTAGTTACTGGATTAAAAGTAAAATCCCCTCCGGTCATTCGGTTAAATTGAGGGCTGTTAAACCAATCCCCTAACGCTTTAAATCTGTCGCCATTGTTAGCGTTAAAAACATCTTGAATTGTTTTATAAGGTTTCGGAATCTCCACAGGATTCATAAGCGCACTTTTTACCAAATCATTAACAGTTTGTCTTAACATGTCCTGTTCTTTTTTTGTTTCCGGTTGCGCTTGTGGCTGCGAAACTAACTGTGCATACTGTTTTTGTATATCTTCAATATTAGTTTGTGGTTTTAATGTACCTTTTGGCTGAATAAAACTTTGTGTCATTTTTTGTTACCTCTAAAATTTACCGCCGATATAACTGCCCGCCGCAGAACCCAAAGAAGCACCAACAGGATTTCCGCCAGTTAATGCCATTCCCGCTGCACCGCCTAAAACTCCTCCAATTTTAGAGCCTAAGCCGCCGCTTTTCTTTCTTTGAGCGTTCATGTAGTTATTCATCATGTTATTGTAAGCGTTTTTATAAACATCGCCTTGTGCATAACTCAAAGCGTTATTTGCTCCAATCATTGACTGACCGTAAGCACCCGACATTGTACTCCATGGAGTTAATGCTTTTTTGTTATAATAATCAAGCCTTGCATTTTGTCTGTTTGCGGCTTCGTCATAAACAGTCTTATTAATATCACGTTGCAAATCTCTGTTGAGTTCACCGGTTGCCCTGTTTGCTAAAATAGCAGCCTGACCGCCGCGAACTCCCTGTTGAGCAAGAGCGGCATTGATTTGTCTTTGGTTTTGTCTTTGTGCTTCCGCTGATTCATTTGCAATATCTTGAACAAGCTGCGTAAGTTCCGGGAGTTGGGTATATGCTTCCTGTTGGAACTGCGGTTCAGCACTATTAAATTGATTTTGTAATTTTGTGTCATATTTGTCGGCTCTGCCTTCAAGAGAACTTCCCATTTGTGAAGCTATGCCGTTTAAATAATTCAAATATTGTTGATATGCTCGCGCTGTGTTTTTATCTTCCAAATTTTGCGCGTAAGAATCCATTATACTTGAAATACCGCTACCCCATACATCATTGCCGCCGGTTTTGTTATAAAAATTACTCCATTTTGATTGTTTCGGGAATTGTCCGGTAGCTTGCAAAATTGCAAGTGTAGGCGCAGAATTAATTATTGAAGCCGATGTTGCCATTTAAAACCTCCTTACGCAACTTCTTTATTACTAACTTTTTGATAAACTATTCTCATGCCCCTAAAGTTAAGGGGTTTTTCGTTGCTTTCAATGGTTACTTTTAACCAGTTCGCATACTTGTTCACATAAACCACTCTGTAATCGTCAGTATTATTTTTTGATTCGTAATAATACTTGCCGAAATATCTGTCGTCATAATCTCCGCCGGTTTCGTCTTTTACATGCGTTTGTTTTATCTCTGTCCGGTTATCGAGGTTGACTGTGACATCAAAATCAATGTCGGAGTTCTTTTGGTAATATATGTGAATCTCTTTAAAATACTTTAATTCTTCCGAAGTTCCCCAATAAGGGAATTCAAGCTTACATTTTATGTTTTTATTTCTGTAAATATTTGATGAATACATCTGCTCAATGAATGAGCAATCTTTCCGGCCTACATAGAACACGTTATCAATTACCGCAAAGCAATTGAAATATGCGTGTGTGTCAAAGCCGGTTAAGAAGTAATTTTCGTCGTAATTTTCGGGCGCATAATCACCGGTCAACGTTGCATCTAAGAAGTCATAAGTAAACCATGAGTTTGTGCTTATGTCATAAACAAGCATAATTGTTCCGATTATAAGGTGATATTTAAAATCGTAATATTCAGCATACATGTTCGTGCTGCTGTTTATCATATTAATTAAAATCGGCCTTATAGCTTCGCCGTAGTTATCAGTCCTTAAGTTATCTAATGAAGTTGCAACAGGCTGCGCAAAATTACCGTTAAAAAGCCTTATAGTTTTGTCGGAAGCAAGGAATAAAATGCCCCCTTCAAAACCTTTGTCAGAAGGTATGCGCGCCATAGAATAACCGTTTAAACATCCGACATTTGAACGCGTTTCCGTTACAGTTGTTTTGTCCGGTTCGGTTACGTCTAAAATATACACTTGTTTTTGTGAGGTTACAATGATTTTATCGTAATCCCGCTTCATTCCGGTTAATCTTGAGTTATCTTTTGTTCGGTTTGAAACGTCTGTGAAGTTTGCGCCGTCAAATACCTCAATATTAGTATCACTTACCCATGCTTGAGTCGGATATTTGTCCGAAACACACCCAATTAACCTAAAATTGGCTGTTTCTAAAAAATAAGGCTTCGGGCATTCGTTATTAATTGGCGGTATAACATTTGTAAGGTCTGAATCCGATTTACTGTCGGTATAAGTTAACGTTTCATTGTCGGCTATAGTATCAACCAACTTTAAAACATTCCCGCCGGCTTCTGTTCTGTATATTTTGCGCTCAGTTACTCCGTCATAACCTTGAGGAAGGTTTAATTGTGCGCATTTGCCGTTCAATGTTATACTGTTTGAACGCGTTCCGGTTCTCTCTTCACCGCCCGCGGTTACAAAAGTTATTTCGTAGTAATAAGTGCCTAGCAAACCGCCGTTTGTGTCAGTAGGCAATACCTCACATGCGCCCATTTCCCAAATATTGGAGCCGTTATATACAAGCGGATAGTGTTTGCCGTTTGTAATAAACAATTTATCGTTTAAAAACGCAAAATCACAAAGTCCGACTCCGAAACCTTCGTAAATCTGCTTAGTATTGAAACCGATTTGAGAGAAGATTTTCCCGCCTGAAACAATAATGCGTTCCTCTTGCAATTTATTGTCTTTATTAAGGTATGAAAAGCCATAAATGCCGTCTATTGCTTCACCCTCTGCAAATTGTATTTTATTGAGCGGAGCGGGCGCGAGCACTTTATTAGCCCCGATTATGTCATTTTCGTTGAAGTTAACGACATTGAAATAATATTTTGTGTCAAGCAGCTTGTCGCCTAAATCAACACGCATGCCGTTAAATTCAAATTGTTGAATGCTATCCATTTAAACCTTTCTCCCTCTCCTCCTAGGAGAGGGCATGGGGTGAGGTGAAATTCTTATAACCCCCAATAAGCTGACTCTTCTTCAAACTGATAAGGCTCACGAATCCACCCGGTCTTTTGAATTCTCGAACGGCCTTTAATAATATCTCGTTTTGCTTCCTTGAGCCAATCCGAAAAGTTAACTTTATAATAGCTTGCTCTTTCCGCATCGACTTTTGAAAGCAGTTTATAGCTTGCGTAATCGCAAATTATTTCCACATGCTCGTCAACAATAAGCATGTTTTTGTCTAAGATTTCTTTTTTAATTGTGTCATCCGGGTTTACCGGTATATCAAAATGTAACCTGTGATAATAAATCCATACATTATTTTCTTGAACACAATCCCCATAATTGTGTGTCGAGATTTCTGTATCTTCTATCCCGCGCTTACAGTTATAAAAATGTGTGTCGTCTTTATATTCGTATTCAATTTTCTCTTGCCCGATTGTGAATCTTCCGTTTTTCGGTGCAAAGCCCCTTGTATCTGCCACTTTTATAACGGTGTCGTCAATTGCCACATCATAAGCGAGCGGAGTACAATTAAAGCCGTTTCCGTTTTGCGGATAAAATGTTATTGTATCGTTCCAATAATTAAACCATTTTGGCAGGCCCTGAATAGGTGACGGAAAATTGGCATAAGTATTGTTCAAGTTCTGTTCATTAATCGGATATGCGTAACCGTTAATAAACCAAACTAAAAACCTGACACCCTCGCTGCGTAAAATTGAGGGCGGTTCTTTTATGACAGCAACATTTTTGTCAACCGGCAGAGAATAAATGCCCTGTAGGGCTTTGGTATATTTTGCGTAATCATCAAGAGCAAATTTCAACTGAGCAACTATATTTTTGTTAGAAAACAGCTCATTTGCTGACTTTCCGATTAAATCGTTTTCAGTTGCCGTATTAAATCTTATTCTGTCAATAACGTTTTGTACTGTGTAAGCCATTATTGCTGAACTCCCCAAATATAAACCGAAACTGTAGCTTGCAGCAAATCAACATTTGCAATTTGCAAACTGTTTATTGCCGTATTTAATAACACCATGCGGGTGTTTGTAATCTCAAAGCCGTTAACTTTTGCATTGATTTTTTTATCGGAAACAATAACAAGCGCAAAAGGTGAACTGACTTCCTCAAATGTTACCGTTCTATATTGCGAGTTTGGCGGCAATAATACTTGTGTTTTAAAAGTTTCGTTATAATCAAAATATCTGTCATAATCTCTTGTTGAGATTTCGTTTTGTTGTTCGTCAATTTCGAGTTCTGTTATGTCTAATTTTAATGTTTTCATTTCAATTCCTTTTTAAAAAGGGAGGGAACAATATGTTCCCCCCTTCAATAACTAAGATGCTGCGATTGCAACTCTTTTGCCTAATAAAGCAACTTGAACAGTAGCTGCTGCAGCTGCTGCTTCGCATGAAATAGCAACTGTGTTAGCAGTTTCAGCAGGAGTTCCGGAAGTTCCGTCAACAATTAAAGTAGTGCCGGAGTTAATAACTTCAAGTGTGTCACCTTTAGCCTGAATTCCTGTTTTAGCTTTACAAATACCCTCAACAGCAACCCAACCGTAAGAACCGGAAGCAATTGCAACTTGAGGAATGCCGATAATTTTTGTAACTGTAGAAGTTGCCGGTGAAGCTGTTGTAATGCCGTCAGCATTGTTAACCAATACATAAGGCTGATAAGCTGTCAAATTAGCAGCTGCCTTAATGTATTTGTAAATAGTAGGCATTGCAGTACCGTTGTCAATTGTGACTTCGGATCCTGCGCCATATTTTGCAACAGAAGAAACTTCGCTAACGAATTCTTCATTGATTGCATGTCTTGCATAAACTGTATTCATTTTTAAATTCTCCTTATGTTTTTAAACTATGCTCTTGTTGCAGCAGGGTTAAGTGCTGTAAATACACCGTTAAGACGTCTGTCAACGCAGAATAAGTTACCTGTATAGAATTTTTGGTGAACCATAATCGGTTGGTTAGGTATTCTTAAACCTGAAACGTCTTGTGGTGAGTCTTTGCCTTCAAAGCCGTATTTGTGGAAGAACTTAATTGAATCAGCATTGATTAAGTACAATGTGCTTGCAGGGCAGAACTCGTCAGCATACCAAACAACACCGTCAACGTTAACACCGTCAAAACCTGCTTCAAGGTCTTTAGCCGGTAAGAATCTCTGTTGAAGTTGTTGTTTTTGTTTGAATGCTGATAAAATAGCAGCCTTAGAAACCATGTAACCTAATTTGCTTGCGTTACCTTCAATGCTTGCTTTTGTTTTCAATTTAGTAAGCATTGGTTCGATTGATTGGTAATCGCAAACAGTTGAAGTTGTATCAAACTGCGGTAACCATTTTTTATCGCCTACAGCATCTACACCCAAATCAGTGTCAAGCAAGCCTGCGTATGCAGTACCGGAAGCTGCGAATATATCAGCCAAACCGTTGAATGCGTTCGGGTTATTAGCTGCTGAGCCATAGAATGATGAAGCTAAGAACTGACGAACAGAAGCAAGAGTGTTTTTAGCTTTTTGAGAAACTAAAGAAACAATTGCATGTTTGCTGTCAGCTGTTGCGTTCAAGTCTTTTAATGTGATTGAGAAATTAGAATACATAAATTTCCAATCCAACTCAGCAGGGATAAGGTTTTGTTGCGGGTTTACATTAAGTAAATCTGCAGCTGTACCGGTAATATATCCGATTGCTTGGTTCGGGTTGAAGTCAAGCGCAACTGTCAATCTGTTACCGCCATCAACGTATTCTTTTTTCTTCATGATTTCTTTTAAAAGAGGAGTTGTATTGCAGAATATTTCTTCAACATTTTTGTCAATGTATTTAGTGGTTACTGCAAAAATCTCGTCTAAATTGTAAGTTTGTGTAGCCATTTTGTTTTAATCCTTTCTTTTAGTCGATTGCTAACAAGGCCGCTTTAAGATCCTGTTCGTTCTTAATATCTTTTTGAGGAACTGCGCCTTGTTGTTTTGTTGAAGAATTAATCGAAGCCGCTTTATTTTGCTTGTTTTGCGTGGTTGTCGCTAAACTTGCATTTTGTTTTGCTTTTTCAAGCATTTGGACATAGTGAGATTTCAAAAATTCGCCTTGCATAGCATTCGGCGGGATATTGTTATCCCGGCAATATGTCAAAAATCCTTGTTTGTCGAATTCTAAGCCTGTATCATTTACTATTTGCTCAATTTGTGCCATTTGGTCTTGAATTGTGCTTAGTGCATCATTGTAGGCTTTTTCTTCTTTTAATTCTTGCAACTCTTGAAAAGCCTGTTCGCCTTTGGTTACTCGCTCTTTGATTACGTCGGGCAAATCATCAAAAGCAATGCCAAACTTCTCAGTTTCTTGCGCTCTGCGTATTTCGTCAAACACATTGCGCAATTTTGAGCCGTAAACATCATTTTGTAAGAGTGCATTTAAGGTATTAATCAAGTTTTCATTTTCCTGATAAACGGGTAATTTCTCTTGATATTCTTTAAATGCTTGCTCTAATTGTGCGGGCTCTTCAAACCCCATGTTCTTAAGACTTTGTTCAAGCGGTTGGAATTTCTTCTCATAGAATTGAACGGATTTGTAAACATCATCCGCGCTTTTCCATAAACCGTTCTTGAATTGGTTTGATTGTTTCCAAAGCTCCTCTGCTTGCTCCTGTTTGGAAGGAGTGTTCAGAGCTTCTTGTATTGTTTGAGGTTCTTTGTTTGTATTTTCTTCCGTTGGAGTTTCCGGCTGAGTTCCCTCTTGACCGCCTTCAACGGCATTGTTAATTTCGTTTTCTAATTCTTCCATCGATTAACCCTCCCAAACTTTAAATAGTTTTGAAATTAAATCGACGGACATAACAAAATTTTCATCCCCAATTGAGATTTCAAATGCGCTTTTATTTCTCAATTGTCCTGCGGGATGTTTCGCTATAATTATTGCTTCAATATCAGTTCCCGGTACTACTAATCTTGTGCGCTCGTCACCTTTAACAAAAACAGGTGTATCCCATGAAACTGTTTTATGTTCAACTGAATGAACATTCTTTTTTGCGGGCTCTTCTTTGTGGGTTTCATTTTCAGGAACCGGAACTGTTTCTATTTCTTCCCCCGCATCCTCATAAAAAAACTGCCCATTCTCTTGAATTAAGCAGCTTTCGTCAATTCCTTTTTCTTGCAAAAATTTAATTGCATGAACCTTTGATTTTGTCGGAGTTCCATCCGACTTTTTGATTAATACTTTCATATTTTTCTCCTTCTTGCTTCGCTCGCGTTAAACGGGTACGGCTCCGCCTTATACCCTCTGCTCGCTTGCGCTATATTAATTCCCTCCGCCCTCTGCGGTTCGGGTTGATTATTGTTTAGAGTAGATTTCACCGTAAATATTTTTATATATATGCGGTTGATTTTGAAAATATAGTTTTCTTTGTGTGTCTCCGCCCATTTGCTTAAGGATTATGTCATATAGTTCAGTGTTTGAAGCCTTCGGGTATTGTTTAGCAATAAAAATGCCATTCTCGTTATTATCTAAATCAAAAAGTGAATTTTTATAACTTTGCCCGTTGCTTAAATCCGAATATTCTTTCAAATAACCCAATTGCCTAACAAATTCTTCCGGATATTTTTGCCCTAACACAGCAGCAGTTGCAGTATGTCTGTGTGTTTCTTTTTGCGTGTCAGAAGGATAATTTTTCAATCTGTTGTAATATAGATCTAAATCCTTTTTTGCCAAATTCTCATAAATTTTATTAGCTTCGTAAAACATTATGGGATGATTTTTAATTTCGGGATAATCATCAGTAAAATATATCTGTTTAAGCAAGTCTTTTATATCTCTTTTTGGTTTTTCTTGCATTGATTTTTCCTCAAAATGTGCTATAATACTAATATGAAAAAAGTTTTATTTTTTGTTTTATTAGTAATTATGTTATTTTGCGCAGGTCATGTTGCATTTATGACAGCGGCATTGATGATGTTATAGTTTCATCCTGTATTCTGCTATCTTTTATTACCTTTGCATTTTGTTCCTGTTCAACTTCAATTGCGTTTTGTACATCCGGAACTTGAAAACCGAATTGCGCTAAGTATTGCAACTGACATTCAAGCGGCATGTCTTTGAACAGTTTAGAAGCAAGTTCAACATCCATGCTTATTGGCGGTTGATTGTTTTGTATTTCTTGCTGTTGCTCTTCGATTGCTTCAATAATGCCCGTTTTGTCAGGTATATCAAGCGCGGATAAAAGTAACTCGGTTCCTGTTTTTGTTTCCGGTATTTTACCCATTTGTGCAAGCTGCATGTATATTTGCGCTTTTTCTGCTCTGCTTCTAGGCATTTGACCGCCGGCGATTACATCCACTTCGTACTCGCCCACGCTCAAGTCAGCTTCTAAGGTTTTAATTGCGACAAGCTCTTTTTGAGCATTCTGAGCATATATTTGTATCATCGGGTTAACTTCAACTTGCGGTTGTCCGTTTTCGTCAAGAACCGGCTCGCCGTTTTCATCAACCTGATTAATTTGTGGCTGCAGATAAGCAAAGTTTCCGCCTGCAAGTCTTAAAATTCTCGGAACGTTATAATACATTTGTATTAATGTAACGTTCTTTTCGCCTTGAGTAATAATAAACCGCTTAACAAGCTTTTGTGCTTCATTAATAGCCGTCATTGGTGATTCGTTCAGCATTGAAACCATGCGGCCTGAATCCACGCCGTCTTGTTTTTGACCTGAAATTAAAGAAGGGTTAACCCTTGCGATTTCGTAAGCCTGCTCTTTTAACACTTTTATGTATTCAATCATCGTGTTAAGTCGGTCGAGGGTGTTATTTGTAATAACTTCCATTTGCCCCAATTGGTCGACTTCGATTGTTAATTGGTCGATGATTTCTTGGTCTGAAACATCCGCATCCGGTGTATGCGCAAGGAATGAAACATAACCGCCAATTAAAAGACGGATTTTTCTATAAGCTTTGTCAATTCTGTTTTGTGTTTCAATTAAATACTTAACATCAGAATTTGTTTCAATAACGTCAAAAGGATAGCCGGTCGGAAGGTCAATCGGTTTGTCTTCCAAAATATAATCCTCCGCGCCTTCAACCCACCTAATATAACGACCATTTGGATATTGCAAAATCAAGTTTTGTTTTTCAACGTCTTTAGAGTCGTAAAATGTCGAGTCATCCTTTAAATAAGCATTCCAAACAACAATATTTCTGCTCTGTGAAACTTGCCCGCCGTTACCGTTTGTGTTTGGGCTTTTTCCGTCAGCATATATTTGTGTGGTGTTAATCTCAGTTGACACCGTATTTATAGCACCGCTTGAAGGAATCTTGTCTTTTTGCTCTCTCTCGTCGGCTGCTTTTGCTTTGTCGATTTGTTCTATAAATTGAGGATAATCCTTTTTAAGTGTAATGCTTGAAACAATTTCTTTTTTGAAGATGTAATTACAATCCTCAACTTTTTTGGCTGTTGTATCCGGGTAATAGTGCAAAGGATCCACAGAAATAATTTGAACGTCTCCCAGTTCGTTTTCATCTGCCTGTTTCCATGTGGTCTCAGCAACACCCAAACCGCAAACAATCGCGTTATGAACAACAGCTCTTTTGATTCCGTCAATATCGTTTTCTTTTAATACATGCGTGTTACAGTCGTTAAGAATGTCCGCAAGAGAGCTCATTAATTGGATTTGGTCTATATTAGCAAAACTCTTAGATTTGGCAGCAACATTTGAAACCGCTTCAAAATCTAATACAAGGGTGGTTTTAGTATCAATAATCCCTTTTATAATGTTTAATTGGTTGCCGTTCTTATAATTGCCTTCGTAGTATTCGCGATATTTTCTGAAATCGTTATGCCTTTTTTTGTTTTCTTCAACGGCTTTGTTTTTTAATTCTTCTAAGTGTTCCAAAATAGGTAATTTCATTTTGATTATTTCCTTATAAAACCTTGTTTAATTCTTGCGTTAATCCGTCAATAAACCTTACTGACTGGCTTTGTTCATTCTCGCGCCTGTTTTGTGCGCATTGCTGCGATAACTCTTTATCGCCCGCATAAATCATGTCATTTCGTTTGCAATACTCGCTTATTTCGTGCTTAGACTCAACAATCTTGCCTAAAGTCACATCAAAATAAGGCTTGAATGTGTGTACATTCATATTGTTATTAATTCTCTTCGGCCATGGTTTGAACGTACCGTTACAGCTCAAACAAGATTGCGCGCAGATACCGCATTCCTGACCGCATTTCCCTTTACCCATAGTTAATAATCCCTATATTTTCTCTTTTAACTGTTTTAGCTTTAAGGCTCTTTCGTTCTGCCTTTTCAAACTCTGAAACAGACCGTCTGTTAAGTATAGCTTGCGTAAGATAGAGGAGCGCATCAATTGCGTGGTTGTCTTTGTCAACCGGTGTTTCATCAAGGTTTCTCTCCGCACCCATTCGGGCTTCTTTAAACTTGTAGTTTTTGATTTCCCAAATAAGATTTACGCAATTAGAGCAAATAAAAAGCCTTCTTTGCTTGAATAACGAATTAACCGTTACGATGTTATTCATCTCATCTTTATTGGATTCGGCAAGCCTTAAACCTAATTTAACGAGGGTGTCCCACAATGATTTGCCATCTCTGTCAGGTCGTTTAATTGCAAAATCCATAACAGTAGTAAAAGTGCCGTGTCTGAGGTTCTCTCTTGCGAGTTCTTCGGGCAAGCATTCGGGCTTGTAGAATTCATCAAATATAATAATGTCGTCATCATAAGTTTTTACACCCCAAAGAAACGCGCTCGGATTTCTCCATCCATAGTCACCGCCAATTAAGATTTTTTCACCGCTTCCTATATCTTCAAAACGTATGGGCGGGATGACGTTAACAGCTTCGTTGAACTCTGAGAATACTAACCCATAAAGGTTCTGCCAGTCACCCATTGCCCATCGTTTAAAATCTCGCTCCGAATATTGGCTTTTTAATGTTTCAAGATAATCTTTCGGAAGGTTTTCAAGGTTTGCTGTGGTAGGTGAGTTTAAAAAGAAAATGTGTTTTTTCTTTTTCTCTTCCTCTGTCAAATCGTAGAATGTGCGCTTAACCCAGTTTCCTTTTGGGTTGCCTTCAACCATCATAAAAGTTTTTGGCATAACCGAGCCGGATAACCGCCCGAATAACTGTTTATATAACTCCTCTTGTATATCTTCAATCTGACATACACAGGCGAGGTCGTATTCAGCAGATAAGATGTTTGTGTCTGAATCGAACGCACGAAACACAATGTTTGAGCCGTTATTAAATCGCGCTATTCTTGAGCCTTCTTTTGAAGTATCTGTGTAACTAAACTGGCCGTATTTTTCAAAATCCTGCCTGAACTGTTTAATAACAGAGTCCTTTAACTGGTCGTAAGTTTTCCTTACATATATGACTTGCAGGCCCGGATATTTAAGACATAATAAAAATGTAATAAACTGAAACAAGAACGACTTGCCGGAACGAAACCCGCCCATGAAAACATATTGCTTTATGTCGTTATCTTTAAGGCTTAAATCGTCATCCAATATTTGGTTAATCATTTCAGCTTGAGCGGGATTAAATTTTATTATGTCCCCGTTTAACTCAATTTCTGTAATCATAAATTAACCGTTTTCAAGCATTCTCTCAAGTTCTTTTTCTCGTTCAATGCGTTTTTTTGCGGTTGCTGTTTTAACACCCTTTTGAGTTTTAATAACATTCACCGGATCTAACTTCTCAACTTTGTGCAGGTAAAAAGCGCGTAAACAAAACAAAAACGTTGCGCAAATACACATGCAACACCACGCAAACATAATTCCAAAATATAAATACTGCATATTAGTCCTTTTTATTTATAACGTTTATTTGTAATAACTCGGGGATGTTCAAATCAAGTGAAGGTTGCTCGCCTATTGTATCTCTAATAAATTGCGCTGCTTTTGTATTGCCTTGAATAGCTTCTTTTATTTGAGCAGTCATTATAACTTCGAGTGTGTTCTTAGTTTCACCCTTAGTGTTTGTTATATCCATCGCAAGTAAATATTTTAACATTTCTTGCATGGTTGCCTTTTTCTTCCACCCTGCCTTCTTAGCTTCCGAACTCGGTTGATACTCTTTAGAAAAAGTTTTGCCTTTTTCAAGGTTCTTAAGGCTTGCCTCGTTTTGTCGTCGTTTAGTCATTTAACACCGCCTTTTGCCCCGTGAGATTTTCCCAACGTTGAATTATCACATCGCAATAATGCTCGTCAAATTCCATCATGTAGCAATTACGGTTTAATAATTCACAGGCAATAAGAGTGCTACCGCTACCGCCAAATAAATCTAATATGTTTTTCCCCCCATATAGTCTTATAAACTTTGCACAAAGTTCTACTGGTTTTGAATAACTTAATTTATTGTCAGTATCCTTTTTCCCAATATAACATTTACTATATAATTCTTTTTCAAGTCCTTTGTTTGGATCTTGATTCCCAATGATTGCAATATATTCACAATCAGTCATTAGATGACCTTTATAATTTGGAACTGAACAAAGTTTTTTGTAAAAACATAAATCATATGGTTTATTGTTGGTTTCTGCAAGTTCAATATATTTTTTAATTAAAGGTTTATTGTGACAATATATATTTGTATCACTTTGCAATATTAATTTAGCAGGATTAAACTTATCAACCCCATTTTGTTTTATCTGTTTCATACTATTTGCGGTTTTTAATATTCCACCGCCTTGCGTATCTAACTCATAAGGTGGATCAGTAAAAGTTAATTCACAATATTGCCCATTTAATAATTTATCAATATCATTTTGTATTAATGCATTACCGCACATAAGACGATGAGTTCCTAACTGCCAAATGTCACCGCGTTTGCATCGGGTTTCAACTTCCTCCGGAACTTCATCTTCTATAATTTCCGTTGGTTCTTCTGTTTCAAAATCAACATCCAATCCCCAATCTTCAAGGGTACTTGAATCAAAATCTTCATTTAATAACTCAAAATCAAACTCTGAACTGTCCGAGGTTGAGTTATCCATAACCGCTAATTGTTTTCTTTTTTCGTCGTTAGTTGCGAGGTCGGTTCTTTTTACAACAACTAATTCAGAGCCGTCTGTTTCAATTACTTTTGTTTTTAACCCTAACTTTTGGGCCTGTTCATAAATACCGTTGCCGGCAATTATATTGTCCTCGTTATCTATTACAATACTTCTACCCGCGCCGCATTCTTTTAATGATTTGTTAATTAAATCCTTGTTTTTGTCGCTGTGTTTTCTATAATTCCGCGAATCGTAATTTATCTTCATAATTCTTCCTTTTTATAAACGCGGTTTCAGTAGAAAATTAGTAAAGAGTATAACCGTAAAAAAAGAGTTTTTATTATGATATCCAGATTTAAGTGTCTCACGTTCGGAAACCGCAAAACGAATGTTTGACATTCTAACTATAACCTTTTTATAACGCGGTTTCTAGCGAATATATGTGAGTGTTTTTCGGTTTCTTTTAGTAACCGAGGGATTTGCCAAAATTCACCCATGCAGCGCAGGTTTGAGGACTAACAGCTGACTGTTCAAAATCCCTGTATTCTTTAATCAAATTCTGTGTTTCTTCAATGGAGCGCAAAGCAATTTGTGTGTAATTTCTTTTCTTTTTTGACTCGGAAATTATTTTTTTTGCGCTACCGGATGATTTGAGTGTGTTAATATATGCCTGAACATTCCTTGCGTTATGCTTGATTGCGTAATCCGCAAGAATCTCATCATCCCCTTTATACATTACCCCCCTATTTTTTGACGGTTCTTTTTCATGTTCAATTGTTTGTTCTATACATGGAACTGACAATTTGTCACCTTCTCCACTGACATTTTGGCATAAATTATCCGCCATTTTGTCAGGG